>CAZHMQ010000028.1:0-22017 GCA_964533645.1 uncultured Coxiellaceae bacterium | reverse complement strand
GACATATTCCTATGCATCTCATCAAAGAAAATATGGATATGCAAATCGAACATTGCCATGAGGCACCTTTTTATACCTTAGGACCACTCACAACGGATATTGCACCAGGTTATGATCATATGACAAGCGCTATAGGGGCTGCCATGATAGGCTGGTATGGATGCGCTATGTTATGTTATGTCACTCCTAAAGAACATTTAGGTTTACCTAACAAAGAAGATGTAAAACAAGGAATTATCGCTTACAAGATTGCAGCGCATGCAGCAGATCTCGCTAAGGGTCATCCGACTGCACATCATCGAGATTTGGCTTTATCTAAAGCAAGATTTAACTTTCAATGGCAAGATCAGTTTAATTTATCATTAGATCCCGATACAGCGCGCAGCTATCATGATGAAACGTTACCGCAAGAAAATGCGAAAACTGCGCATTTCTGCTCTATGTGCGGACCTAAATTTTGCTCCATGAAGATTTCTCACGACATTCGCGCGTCATGAAAGCGGGTATAGTAGGTTCAGGTATTATGGGAAAACTCCTAGCCCTAGCTTTGCAAGATCATGGCTGGGATGTCACGCTTTTTGACAAACATGATGGGATGACGAACTGCAGCATGACAGCAGCAGGTCTTTTAACACCTGTCGCCGAATTAGAAAAATGCTATCCTATTATTTTCAAGCTTGGCTATGAATCGTTGCATTTTTTATGGGAAAAAATAATTATAAAATTAAATAGGTCTATTTATTTCAAAAAAATAGGCAGTTTACTCATTGCCCACCCACAAGATAAACATGAGTTAGATCAATTTTATCATCTCATGTCTCATAAAATTTCGATTGATCAATGTGTTAAAATCACTACAAAAAAAATTACCGAACTTGAACCTGCTCTCACAAAATTTTCAGATGCTTATTTTTTCCCATCCGAAGGTCAAATAGATAACCAAAGCTTATTAGAAGCTATTCAGAATTATTTATTAACTAAAATAACTTATCGATTTAATACAGATATTACCCATTTAAAAGACTATAAATTTGATATGGTATTTGATTGCAGAGGATTAGGCGCAAAATCAATGTTTAGTGATTTACGCTCAGTCCGCGGAGAACTTATGTGGTTATATGCACCCGATGTGGTTATCACACGACCGATTCGGTTGCTTCATCCGCGTTACAAACTATATGTTGTTCCTAGGCCTAATCATATTTATATGATAGGAGCCAGTGAAATCGAGTCAGAAGATCATAGCCCTATTTCTGTAAGATCCGCATTAGAACTACTTTCAGCAGTGTATTATATGCATCCTGCATTTTCTGAAGCGCGTATCATCAAAACAGTCACTCATTGCAGACCTACCTTATCAAACCATTTACCAAAAATAAAATATAACAATGGGCTCATCGCTATTAATGGATTATATAGACATGGTTTTTTAATTGCTCCGGCTATTGCCAATGATGTCATTCAATTTTTATTAAATGGTATATCTTCCGTCCAATATCCAGAATTATGGGAACCCATATGATAACTGTTCAATTAAATAATCAATCCATTGAATTACAAAAAAATTGTAGTTTACATGATGTTTTATCATTACATGGTTATAAGGAAACAAGTTTTGCTATTGCTGTAAATAGAAAATTTATTCCGAAACTGCACTACTCTGATTATCAAATACAAGCGGGCGATCACATCGAAGTCATCACACCTATGCAAGGAGGATGATCATGTGGGAACTTGCGGGAAAAACCCTATCAAGTCGTTTATTCTTAGGTACTGCTTTATATCCTGATTTAGACACCATGAAAGATGCTATTCTTGCATCAGAAACAAATGTTATGACTGTGTCATTACGAAGACAGATAAATAATATTAACTCTGCCAATCATTTCTGGGACTATATTAAAAAATTACCATGCCATATCTTACCCAATACAGCAGGTTGCCATCAGGCAGATGATGCCATTACTACGGCAGAGATAGCGAGAGATTTATTCCAAACAAATTGGATTAAACTAGAAATTATTGGTGATGATTATAACTTACAGCCTGATCCTATTGAATTATTAGCTGCTGCAAAAGCATTAATAAAACGTGGTTTTGAAGTATTTCCTTATTGCACGGATGATTTAGTGATATGTCAACGTTTAGTTGATATAGGTTGCCGAATTTTAATGCCATGGGGAGCACCTATTGGAACCGGAAAAGGCCTGATAAACCCATATGCTCTCGAGATATTACGTACTCGATTACCTCATATTACACTTATTGTGGATGCTGGCATTGGTAAACCTTCTCATGCCACAGAAGCCATGGAATTAGGATTTGATGCGGTCTTATTAAATACCGCAGTTTCACTTGCCGCTCATCCCATTCAAATGGCGGAGGCATTTAAACATGCCGTTATTGCCGGTCGTACAGGTTTTGAAGCAGGAATAATGCTAGAACGAAACACTGCTAAACCCAGCACACCTCTTATTGACACACTTTTTTGGAAACAGGAGTTAATATGACTATCGCATGGACCATTGCAGGATCGGATTCAGGTGGTTTTTCTGGAATTCAAGCGGATTTAATTGTTTTTAAACATTTTAATGTGTCTGCAGGTAGTATTATTACTTCCATTACAGCACAAAACAACGAGTCTGTTAATTCCATATATCATCTACCAGACGAACAAATCATTGCGCAATGCAATGCTCTAACTTCACCACATGCGATTAAAATAGGTATGCTTGGTTGTGATTTACAAATTTCACTATTAAAAAAGCTTTTGGCAACATATTCTGGTAGTGTTGTTTTAGATCCTATATTATTTTCTACTTCTGGATATGCTTTATTTAAAAATCATATTCAAAATTATATGGTATCATTAAAACAATTATTACCTCATATTACTTTACTAACACCCAATATTCACGAAGCTGAATTATTAACTCAAGATAAAATTTCTACTTTTTCTGATATGAAAAATGCTTGTAAAAAAATACTTGCTTTAGGAGTTAAAAGTGTACTTATCAAAGGAGGACATTTTAATGATGAGCACTTCAGCCAAGATGTATGGACGGACGGTAATGAATCCCTATGGTTAACTTCAAAACGGCATCCAGTTCAATCAGTTCGTGGCACAGGTTGCACATTTTCTTCAGCTATTACAGCATCTCTTGCTAATAATTATTGCATGAAAGATGCGATTGTTATAGCAAAGATGTATATTTCACAGTATATTCGAACGTATCGCTTTCATCAAAAAACGTGGAATATGGATCAAGCTGATTTGCCTTTATTGAATCTTTCGCCTATAAAAAAAGAAAACTCACCTTTTCTACCTTGTGATCATTCCATCGGTCTTTATCCTATTGTAGACAATATAAAATGGCTAAAACTTTTGTTACCGTTAGGTGTTCGAACTCTGCAGCTTCGCATCAAAAACAAAGTTGGCATTGAGTTAGAAAATGAAATTTCTGAAAGCATTGCGCTCGCAAAAAAATTTAAGACACGGTTGTTTATTAATGATTTTTGGCAACTTGCTATCAAATATCATGCCTATGGAGTTCATTTAGGACAAGAAGATCTTAACTCAGCTGACATAAATGCGATATATCGTGCAGGTTTACGTTTGGGTATTAGCACGCACTCTTATTTTGAGGTTGCGCGAGCGCATGCCTTAAAACCATCTTATATTGCCTTTGGTCCTGTGTTTGAAACGAGCAGCAAAAGAATGACATTTGCACCACAAGGTTTAGCGCAATTACAACATTGGTGCGAGCTATTAAATTATCCTATTGTGGCTATCGGTGGTATGAATCAAGATAATTTTTTACATGTCTGCAACACTGGAGTTGATGGAATTGCTATGATATCAGCCATTTCTCAAGCTGAAAATCCAGTGGCTGCTGTTGAAGCTTTTTTAAAAGCTTGGCGAAAACGCCGATAATTCATCGGCGCTTTTAAAAATACTACTATGGTTTATGAGATGGAGTTTGCATAATATTCGGATATTGATTTACTAAAGGATTATTTTTACATTCGGTGACTTTCATCAATAGGTTTTGTTCATCTTTGCTGATAGGCTTACCTTCTTTGATAGCTTGTAAAATTTGAATGCGTTGCTCAGTAGCTTCAATAGCTTTTTGGCAACTCATGTACGACACTGGAATACCATCAAACTCAAATTCAGGAGCATGATAGTGTGAAGATGATTTTATGATATCTTCTAATAATATATTATATGCAGTTAAATTGGTTTTAAATGCGTTTATATGATCATCAAGAGAGATAGTGACTGACTCATTTTTCTTACCGAATAGTGCCAACATATTGTTCCTCATGAATTATTGTAAGTGTTCACGGGGTATAGCAAAAAGAAGAATTCGTCATTGCGAGAAGCGCAGCGACGAAGCAATCCAAGCGCATTTGATCTACTAACGGACACTTTGGATTGCTTCACCCTCGCAAAAAGCGCTTGGGTTCGCAATGACGGTGTACCCCGTGAACGGTTACGAATTATTTATACTCATTACTTTTTCAAAATGATTGATGGTTGGTCTTCGTATGAGTTTTTTAACATTTCCATAATTTTTTTCATGTTCTCTAACGATGGAAGCTCAACTTCATTTCCCATAACATCATATTCAATTAAATCCATATACTCATTTTGATTTAATGTTTTATTTTTATTAATTATTTCTATCATTCTTTCACCTAATTCTATTGGAGTGAGTTCATGACTATTTTTTAATAATAAAGCATTATGTTTTATTAAAAAATCCACCGCATCGACTTGACCATGTCTCACCGCTTGGTATAAGGCGTTGATACCTTTACTTTGTTTATTGACATCAGCACCTTTCGATAATAAGTATGTCATAAGTTCAATATTACCTTCAGAAGCTGCAATCATAAGAGGTGAAAAAGTGCGACCATAATTGACGTCTGCGCCTTGATGTTCTACCAACCATTTTATCAATTTCAATGCATTCATAAAAACTGCAACGCCAAGTAAAGTCAAATTACGTTCGCCTTCTAAATTCACTGCTAAACCATTTAAATCTTTAAAAAAACTATCCCATGAACAAGTGGAATAACAACCACGATTAAGATAATATTTTTTTGATGTTGCATCATATAGTACATCATCTTTAGCTTCTTTAAATTTTTTTTCTATAAAATCAATAGCATCAGCTGAATGGGATAAATTACATATATCCCGCACCAAAGCAGACATATGTAAATAATGAGGAGCTTTTGGTTGGGTTCCCCAAAAAGATAGTGTTCTGATTTTTGATAACATTCTGAATAGCCTTATATTTTATATCATTTGAGTGAATGATTACCATTAATAACATAAAAAGCAAGAAATTTTGGTTAAGTAGACCCACCGAGTCACCTCAGTGGGTCTACTTAACCAAAATTTCTAGAATAAATTTGTAAATTGTATTATCATACTTGAAATATAAAATTATAGACAATACTTGTGAACTCTAACATACAAAAACCCTACGAAAATCTTGATCCCAATCTTATTCTTACCGCAATTGAAAGCGCAGGCTTTTTTTGTTCCGGTAGCTTATTAGCTTTAAATAGCTATGAAAACCGTGTTTATCAAGTAGGTATAGAAGAATCCACTCCTATTATCGCTAAATTTTATCGACCCAATCGTTGGACCAATGAAGCCATTTTCGAAGAACACCAATTTAGTCTAGAGTTAACTGAACATGAAATTCCTGTCATTGCCCCGCTAACTAACTCAGATGGAAAAACGCTTCATGAATATCAAAATTATCGCTTTGCTCTTTTTCCAAGACGCGGAGGGCATGCGCTGGAGCAAGATAATTTAGATCAATTAGCTTGGATGGGACGTTTTATTGGAAGATTACATGCTGTTGCAGCCTGCAGACCCTTTCAATATCGCGATGAACTCAACGTACAGACGCATGGATACATACCTTATCAATTTTTATTAACACATCATTTCATTCCACCCTTTCTCAAAATACAGTATTGTGAAACCATTGAAGCATTATTAAATCGTATCACTCAATTATTCACAGGCATCACCGATCTTAAGCTTATTCGATTGCATGGTGACTGCCATCTTGGGAATGTACTTTGGAATGATGCGGGACCGCACATTGTAGATCTAGACGATGCTGTCATGGGCCCCGCTATTCAAGATATTTGGATGCTATTATCAGGGGATATTCTACAGACTAAACTACAACTTAATATTTTATTAGAAGGTTATTGTGAATTCCATGATTTTGACATGCGCGAATTACAACTCATTGAAGCTATGCGCACCTTACGCATGATTCAATATTCTGCATGGCTTGCTTGTCGATGGGAAGATCCCGCTTTCCCACGTGCGTTTCCATGGTTTAACACTACCCATTATTGGGAAGAACAATTAATCAACTTAAAAGATCAACTCATGATATTAAATGATCCGCCGTCATATTTGTTTTATTAACGTTGCGGCGGAATGATACTTCGTAACAGCTCAGCTACTGCCGAATCTAGGATTATAGTGGCGGTCTTTAACCTCTACGCTGCGCAAGGTTTACTGGATCACCTTTATCATTAGATAAAGACATTTCATTAGATTTAGGATTGTTTGCAAACATACTAAGCGAAGCTAATGATGAAAAATCGTCAACAACAGTTTTGGTATCTTCTAGAGGTAATCCTAATTTTGGATATAAATAATTAGGTAATTTATAGGTCCTTTCCGAATACCCGCCTTCAAGGTCTGACAGTTGATCACCAATATTTACAATAATTTTATAACCTTTGTCTGTGATGTTTTTGCGTCGATTAATCTTAAATTGCGCTGAAGACAATTCCATATCTTTTTCTTCTGGAATAAATAACTCTGTCCAATTTTTATATCCTGTTTGTTCTAATGTTTGCAGTGTATAGGAATATATGTTTTCTTTTATTTCTTTATCCTGCGGTTTTCTAGCTGTAATAAAAAATAAAGAAACTCCTTGATCAACTGCTTTCTGAGAAAATCGTAAGACAGGGTCAATGACAACTTGCTTTGCTGCACGATAACGAAGTTCGACGAGGTCATCCGTATTTCGAAAATTATCTTTTAAAATAGAAAAATAGTTTGAAACACTAGTATCGTCAATATCTAAGACAATGGCTGGTTTTTCTGATGCTATGTGATTTTTATGCTCGGCTAAATAGTGTTCCAAATAAGCTTTAGCTTGCTCCATAATGCCGCGAATATCTTTTATATACTGGCTTTCTGGTGTTAAATCATCATAGTAAGCCATTAAACTTGATTGGATTTTTGTATCTATTGTGGCTGATGGAATAGTCCTATATTCAATAACATCCTGACTTAATCTAGATAATGCCATAATACTTTTCTCTTCGAGAATAAAGAGCACAATTATGCATATTCAAAAAAAAGAGTCAATGATTAAAACCAATCATACTTTACTTCACCCGTCAAAGCATTTACTTCTAATTTGACATCTTTGCCGTCTTTATCTACGGCAGCAACTTCATATTCACCGTCATCAAAATTTATTTTATAAATATCATGATAACCTGCTGCTAGAACCTTTTTCACAACTTCTAACATGCCAAGTGATTTTACTTCTTTCTTTAGATTCTCAACTTCACCTGTTTTGGTGTTGACTCGCACCTCTAATTTATAACCATCAACGGTCATAACTTTAGCTTCATAAAATCCATCTTTAAACTCAATTTTTCGAATATGCTTATAACCTTTGGCTTGTAGCTTTTGTATAGCAACACTCATTTTCATCACATCTTTTGGCTTGGATTCACCAGCAAAAGCTGTTTGCATCACAAACAAAATACAGAAACCAATGATGAGTGAAGCAATGACATGTTTCTTCATGTGAGCTATCTCCTACAAAGAAATAGTGAATAAAGCATAAAGATTATTATAACGCAACTTTGGCCATTTTTTTAAAATGGCCAACATATTGATCTATTCATAGCCAAAAATAATTTTTTAGCACAAAAAAACTCTTGGATCTATGATGAAAGAAACACTTCTTTTGAAATAAAAATAAGAGCAAGAATAATAATTGCAGGATTTAATTCACGATAACGTCCGGTAATAATTTTAATCACTGCATAAGAAATAAATCCTAAGCAAATGCCTTGAGCAATAGAAAAAGTAATTGGCATAGTAATTGCTGTTATAAGCCCCGGCGCATACTCTGTTGCATCTTTCCAATCAAGCTCTGTAAATGCCCTCGCCATCAAACACGCAATATAAATAATCGCGGGTCCTGTTGCATAAGCAGGAATAGATTGCGCAAGCGGTGATAAAAACAATGCTGCAAGAAATAACACGGCAACCACAACTGCCATTAAACCTGTCCTACCACCCAATTTAACTCCGACTGCACTTTCTAAGTAGCTGGTAGTCGTCGATGTCCCAAGCGTAGCACTGGCAATAGCTGCTGCGCTATCTGCAATCAATACACGATTAATACGCGGCATTTTACCATTTTTATCCATAAAACCTGCTCGATGTGCAATTGCAATCAAGGTTCCCGTATTATCAAATAAATCGACAAATAAAAAAGCAAAGACGATAGTTATCAAACCTAAGTTAAAAGCACCGGCGATATCCATCTGCAAAAGAATCGGCATGACGCTAGGCGGCATTGCAAAAACACCGACGAATTTCGTATAACCTAACAACATACTAATACCCGTCACCGCAAACATACTAATAATGATGCCGCCTATGACTTCTAATGTATCCAACACAATAATCAAGAAAAATCCTAGCATCGCCAAGATGACAGAAGGTTGTTTTAAATTCACAAGTGAAAGCGCCAAAGGTTGGCTGGTCATAATGCCTACACTCTTCAAACCAATCACACCTAAAAATAGCCCTATCCCTGCTACAATCGCAATTTTCAACGATTTTGGAATGCTATCAATTAAATATTCCCTAAGCGGTAAAATACTCAAAGTCAAAAAAATAATTCCGGAAATAAACACGGCACCTAAAGCTAACTGCCAACTATACCCCGACCCCAATACGACTCCATAAGTGAAATAAGTATTAAGAGCCATCCCAGGCGCTAATGCTATAGGATAATTAGCCAATAACCCCATAAGAGCAGAGCCAAATGCGGCAGTTAAACATGTCGCAACAAAAATTGCGCCTTTATCCATGCCTGTCAGCGACAGAATAGAGGGGTTCACAAAAATAATATAAGACATCGCTAAAAACGTTGTTATACCCGCTAAAATCTCTGTTTTAATCGATGATTGATTTTTCTTAATACCAAACATTTTATCTAACATAACAATCATTTATTTCACCTAAAAGTTAACTATAACGGTTAAATAGACCCACCGAGTCACCTCGGTGAGCCCCTTCTCAGAGTACGTGCGGATTTCCCGCATACGGCTCCCGATAGTACTGTTTGGCTTGCGCCTATCTTCAGCATCTTAAGCAGTCTCGCTACGGCTTCTACTGCCGAATCTAGGTTAAACCGCTATGAGCTTGATCATTTTCCCAAATACTTCAAAAATTATCCAGTTACCTTTACCTTCATTAAAATAGAGCAAAAAATGATCTATTGTAATTTTATCCCAGCACTCTCTTTTTTTGCAGCAATGACAATCTTACCCTTGCTCAACACATTAAAATCTTGGTCATGTTTTGCATATAAGCTATGGCTAGAAACGCCTTTTAAAAAAGTTAATACTTTTTGATAACTCATATCATCAGGAAAAATAATTTCATGATCTATAATCGCAATTTCTTTCATACGAGAAACCATTGCTTTTATGGCAATTTTAAGCATATCAGGAGTGGATGTTAAACATTTAAAATCATGCTTATTTAATTTAAGAAGGTCAACTATCGTCATTAATTCAACAATTGTTTTAGCCTTATGTATTTGTTGAAATAAAAGAGGTGCCATCCATTGTTTTTTTTCTTCGTCGGTTAATTGAGTATCATGAATCAACCGTAGAAATTTAATATGTTCAAACCGCAAAGGATTTTCAGTTCTCTCATCAAGCAAAAAACGAATAGCATTTAATATTTTATCTTGGGGTAAATGCTTACTATCACTAATAATAGTAGAAACAAGTTCGTATTTAGCATACTGAACGGCAAAATCAAGCAAAAATACACGATTACGATCGTTTACTCCTTGACGTTTCCCAAGATGCAAGATGACACTATAATCGGGTTGAACACATTGCAGCATGTCTTTTAAAAAATGTTGTTCGACCACAGGGTTTTTTAATTCATTAAAAACAGTCTCTCGTAATAGATTATTTTGATGAGTAATAAGCGTCGAAATTTCCTTATGTTCTATATAAGTAAGATAGTAGATTTTTACTTGATCCGATAAGGTTATTTGGTTGATACTTTTCTGCAAAATAGTATGGATCTCGGATATCCGTAATTGTTCTGTCGCAATGTCCAATGCAGATACATCATTATATTTTCTTAATGCATTCGCTCCCCACTCTATTAAAATTTTGAAGATATCATCTCCATCAGGCCCAAGATAATGTTTTGATGCATATTCAACATGATTAAAAAGCAACTTATCCAAATCGTTCGGATGTGCTTGGTAAAATATTTTTAACTCATCGTGTCTTTTTTTAAGAAATATTTGTGTTAATTTATTTTTACTCATCGCATTGTGATTTTTTTCTATAAGGTATACTAACTGTTCCGGTTTCACCCGATCTAAATATTTTTCTTCCGACAGCCATGTAAGGTCACCTAATTTATCTTGTAAAAGTTCATAAATAGTCTTAGGACTTATACTTAAATTTTTCGCAAAAATATTTGCACCAGCTTGAATGAGTTTTTTCACAAGATTCAAATCAATATCTTGTTTATCATATATGACAGCATATAAAATATGATCTAACACTTTTACACTATTAGATAATTCTATAACATGTGAACAAAGGTTAGCGCCAAACTCAAATAATAAACTAATATTCTTTAATGTTTCTGGATTTGCCCAAAAAATTTTATGACTCATCTTTAAAGTGTCAAACAAAGCTTGGTTCATTTCGACTACAAGTTTTTCAGGCTTTCTTTGCGCAATAAGATTTCTAATCCATGTGTTTTCCTTACCATTATTAAGCATCCAAGCAATAAATTTAGCAAACTCTGAGGATGACATTTCTTTAATAGGATATGCCAATAATAAAAATTGCATAACCATATCGTTTTTTTGATTACAAGATTCTAATAGCAAGATAAACGCATGATACCTAGGAATACCGTTCAATAAGTGTGTTCTATTGGGTGTTGTTTTTAAAAGTATTGCAATTTCATTCACAACTTTACTGCGTGGAAAATGTTCAATCATTTTTTGCATGTAAACTGTTGCCTGAGCATGGCGACGTTCTTCTAAAGCACGTAATATATTTGCAGAATATATGTCAATCTCGTTTATTGATCTTGTGTATGTCATGATTCGTCCTTAATATTTTTATAGTTTTATCATCCGTAAGTGATGATACAATCAGATAATTTAAACAACCCGTGTTAATGCTAAGGATATTTATGGATAAGTTATATCATGTATTATGGAAATCTTTACTTATTTTATTCGTTGTGTTTTTGATCACAAGCTGCTCGAAAGTTACGCAATCCAATTTTGATAAAATAAAACCCAATATGACTATGCAAGAAGTCATAACTGTTTTAGGTGAACCCACAAACTCTGATAGCATTAATATTGCTGGAATCTCAGGAACCTCGGCTGTTTGGCAGGGGAATAATGCTGAAATCAATATCCAATTCTTAAATAATAGAGTCACTATCAAAGTCTTTAATAAACCAAACAAAAAACAAGCAGATGATACAGTTGATAATAATTAGCGCATATTAGGCAAAATAAGATCATTTTAAACCCGCTACTACACTCCACATCAATATATAAACCTGTTCTGATGTGAAATGTTATAATTGATTTATATAGCCTCATAACTTGCGAGGAACAGAACGATGAAAAATACAATATTGTACATACTCAGTATTGCAGGTCTCGTTTTTTTAACAAGTTGCAGTTCTGTACCTTATGGATATGCAAGTTGCAATAGCTTAGATGGTTATTGCCGACCTATTGTTCAAAAATACCCTTGCAAAGTTGCACTTGATCGTTGTGAAAAAATCTGTAATAGCTGCACCTTTGGTGGCCCCGCTTGCGCCACCTGTTGGGCATGTATCAATTACGCCAATTGCACTCGTAGCTGCAAAGGCTGTGGTTAGGGCCTGTCGTCAATTAGCTAATTGACAAAAGGCCCTAGTAAAACCACCTCTTAACAAGACAAATTATTTCGCAATTGTTGCGCAGACATTTCATTTTGCCAGCGGCTAATGACCAAGGACGCAACACCATTTCCTATATAATTGATAAGAGAACGCGCAGCACTCATAAATCGATCAATGCCAAGAATAAGCACTATACCAACGACAGGAATGCTTGAAACCACTGATAATGTTGCAGCTAAAGTGATAAAACCTGAACCCGTTATCCCAGCTGCACCTTTGCTTGATAACATAGCCGTTGCAAAAAGTGCTATTTGATCCGTCAATGTTAATTCAATCCCTAATGCTTGTGCGATAAATAAAGCCGCTAGAGCAATATAGATGTTAGTGCCATCTAAATTAAATGAATACCCCATAGGAACAACAACGCCTGCTGTTTCGCGCTCACAACCTAATATTTCAAGCTTACGTAACAAGTGTGGTAAAGCTGCTTCGCTTGATGAAGTACCTAATACAAGCATCAGTTCAGGTAAGAAATATTTCAAAAATTTAAAAATTGAAAAACCTGCCAATCTTGCAATGAAACCTAATATAATTAATACAAATATAATTCCTGTCACATAAAAGGTCATCATCAAACCAAGCAATGGGACCAGTAAATGTGTACCATACTTACCTATAGTGTACGCCATCGCACCAAACACGCCTAAAGGTGCCGCATACATTACCATTTTAATAATTTGAAAAAAGCATTGCGTAATCTTATCAATTTGCTCAAGCAAATGTTTTGATCGATTCTCACCTAATGCTAATAATGCAACGCCAAATAATATAGCAATCACTAAAACTTGAAGTAAATCACCTTTAATAAAAGGTTCAACTATGGAAGAAGGTACTAAATGTTGTAGAAAATCCACGACTGTTAATTTATCTGCATGTTCAAGATAGTGAGAAACTGCCTGAGCATCGAGAGTATGAACATCAGAATTAATCGCAGCACCTGGCTTAACAATAACAGCTGCTGACCATCCGATTAACAATGCAATAGTGGATACGACTTCAAAATAAATAAAAGCTTTTAAACCTATTGAACCAAGTTTTTTTAATGATCCTGTCTGAGCTATCCCTGTTGCAACGGTGAGAAATACAATAGGCGCAATAAAAACTTTGATAAGTTTGATAAATGACGTTCCTAAAGGCTCCATAGAAATAGCTAATGAAGGATTATAAATTCCCAACCCACAACCGGCAAAAAATGCTACTACAATCCAAAAGAAAATTGATTTAAAGAAATGCATGAATTATCCATTCTGTAAAAGTTAGTATGTCAGATAACTATCTGATATAAGCATAATGCTTTATATCAGTGTCATCCCGGAAAACGCTTTTTGTTTGTCCGGGATCGAATTCATGTTACCTATAATTATCTGGGTTCAGCTATCAATTGTAAGCGGCACATATTATCATCATTTTATGATAATACGATAGATAAACGTCTTATATAATTTTTGAACATGCATTCTTTAGATGTATTATTTTTGATCATAATATGCATAAAAATTTTTATATAAAAATGCGCAAGTTACGATCAAAGTAAGTATATTTCATATATAATCAATATGTTATGTCGCACTCCAAAAACAGTTCACTTTGTCCAAATTCTGATATTCTGAGAGTATGACCATTTATTGGTCTGTATCAAAAAAACACGATCGATCAAAGAGGAGTGTAACCATGAAAATCAAACATATAATCTTAGCAATTTTATACACATCAGCAGTTGCATTTGCACCGGTAACTATGGCGGACCCCTGTCACCATAGATGCCTTAATGTCAGTCCATGTGCCCTATCTAAATATCCTTTAAGATGGGTAACTTCGACAGATGTAACGTCATGCACAGTGATAACAGACCCAA
This sequence comes from uncultured Coxiellaceae bacterium, assembly GCA_964533645.1. Lineage (GTDB taxonomy): Bacteria > Pseudomonadota > Gammaproteobacteria > DSM-16500 > DSM-16500 > JABDBK01. The sequence goes on along the minus strand of CAZHMQ010000028.1, from coordinate 7,840 downwards.
GTAATCGTACTACTGGAGTAGTTAATGTCTTTAAAAATGGCATGAAACTTACAAGAGATGCTTCATGCAATGAATTAGACGTTGGCAATCCTGTAAAACGTATACATCGTTTCACGGACAAACATGGAATGGGTTACTACGATTATTATATTTGCAAACCAATCGTACCACGTGCATAACATGTCGTATGCGATTTTGCCCTAGCTGATGATGCTAGGGCAATTTTTTTATACCTTCATATTTTTCTTGTTTAACGCTGTGACACATGTAATATACCCTATCGTAATGGAGATAACCAGATCAAAAAGGACACTATACATGTTAAAGGTACTTATCATATTAATATCAATCTTTGCTTTTTCACCATCCATTGCTGCGACAAATACTGATAAACTTGACGACAATAGAATCAAATATGTTATTTACATGACTTTTGATGGGACACGATGGCAAGATATTTTTCTTGATCATTCCTATTTAAAATCTTTTTGGGAAAAACACGCTAATAAAGTTAATTTTTATGGTATACCTGGCAGTAAAACTCATATCTCTGTTGCATCCATACCCATTAGCTTACCGTCTTACCAAAGTCAAATGTCAGGCGCCATACAACCTTGTTTTGGCAACCAATGCGGTCGCATTGCAGTTCAAACACTGCCCGAAGCTCTAAAAGAAAAATTACATTTACAAAAACAAGATGTTGCTCTTTTTAGCTCGTGGTATGAAGTGACTTATTCCACTGAACATATTTATGGATCTATTTATACGAATGCCGGTAATTTTCCAGTATATGATCCAACTACCCAAACCGCCGATTCTGTTATGTATGATCTCAACATGCAACAAACTTATGATAATCCTGGTGAAAGTACACGTTTTGACAAGTACACTTTTGCTCAAGCTATGCATTATTTTGAAACTTACAAGCCTCGCTTTCTATGGATTTCTTTAAATGAATCTGATGAAGCTGCACATGCTGGCGATTTACAAGCTTACCATAAAGCACTTATGTTTTATGATCATGCATTAAATGAAGTATTTACTAAACTAAAAATGATGAATATTGAAAATGAAACCATGCTCATCGTTACCACTGATCATGGAAGAGGTAATGGAAAACTTTGGACAACCCATGGTCCAGGCATCCCGGGATCCAAACAAACTTGGGCATTTGTCATGAATGGTGAGTTGAAACCTGTATCACAATCTCCTGATATGACATATTACAGCACTTTATCGATTCGTCCTACGGTTGAAGCTGCTTTAGGGCTCATATCATAACCGCTATAAACCGCAATAACTCCCTTGTTTTTTCCATAGGCAGGGGGCTTTGGATATCATCAATCCATTTGATTTTTTTTCAGTTTTAGGCGTTCTGACTTACCTCTCTCGCTGAATTCTAATAATTTTTTTTCAACTTTATAATTAAACGTATTTTTATTATATTTTCCATTAATCTTTGGTCCCGCAGTCATACCTGTTAAAAGTTTTATGGCATCATCTATATAATCTATGACATAAATATAAAATAATTTTTTTCTAACTGCATCAACAATATCTTCACGTAGCATTAAATTTTTTATATTTACTGCAGGAATGATTACTGATTGACTTCCATCTAATCCTTTAAATTTACATATATCAAAGTAACCTTCTATTTTTTCATTAACTCCGCCTATCGCTTGTACACGGCCATATTGATCCATAGATCCTGTCACTGCAATAGATTGTTTAATGGGCACATTCGCTAATGCTGACAATAAAGCACATACTTCGGCAACAGAAGCACTATCACCATCGATATGCGCATACATTTGTTCAAATGAAAAACTTGCAAATAATGAGAGTGGATGATCATGGCTATAACGGCTTGCAATAAAATTTGAGATAATGAAACCAGCTTTTGAAAAACTTGGACCCGCCATTTTAATTTCACGTTGAATATCAATAATTTGACCTTTCCCAACACGCACAACCGCCGTGATACGCGTAGGATGCCCATAAGAAAACTTACCGGAACGAACAACGGACAATGCATTGACTTGACCTACTACAGATCCTTCAGTGTGAATAATAATAAAATTTCGATAGATATCTTCATAGTATAATTCACGAGTTCTATCCATGCGATGTATTTGAGATGTTAATGCTTCTTGAACATCTCCTATACGGACCATTTGATTTCCTTTTATCCCAGCCCAATAATCTGCTTCAATCACAAGGTTATTTAAGCTACGTATATGCATAGATAATTTTTCATTATCTTCAGCGATACGCGAACTGTGTTCAATAATGGCAGATACAGCATCTCTATGAAATGTTCGTAATTTTTCTTTTTGAACGATAGTCGCAATTAATCTTGCATATAATTCAATATTTTTTTTATTTCTATCGATAGCCTCATCAAAATCAATCGTTACTTTAAATAACTCGTTGAAATCCGGATCATGATTGGTTAATGTAAAATAAATATAACGTTCTCCGAGTAATATGATTTTAACATTAAGCGGTATAGATTCAGGTTCCAAAGAAATGGGTTTCGCTTGGTCCGACAAATCTTCAGGAGAATCAATTTTAATTTCTCTTGTATATAAAGCACGTTTTAATCCATCCCAAGCATCGTGATATTTTTTTAATTTTCTTGCTTCAATCACCAAATAACCGCCATTGGCTCTGTGCAATGAGCCTGGTTTTATGAGTGTAAAATTAGTCGTTAAGACACCATTAAGTGCACTATGTTCAATACGGCATATTAAATTTGAATAAGAAGGATTATCTTCAAAAATAATAGGCGCTCCAGCAAGGTCTTTGTTATTTACCAAAAGATTCACTTGATAATTAATTAATAATGGACTTTCCATATCAAAATAAAGCGTATTAGTGACTTCATCCATTTTAATAAAATCATTCACATGTGAAATCACATCTTCTTGCACAGAAGATAAATAATCCGTCACATTTTTTAAATCGGGATATTTCTTTTTTACTTTATTGATAATAGGTTCCACGACAATTCTTGTCAGATCACATTGTAAAGATTTTTCTTTTTTGTGGCGTTCTTTATATAATCTTGGAATCAATTTTGTATTGATATTTTTAGTATCTTTTTGACGACGTTTTCTATTAAATTCTTGATTGATTTTAGCCATGCTATTATTGTATTCATCACTCTCAAAAACAGCTAAAATACTATTACTTAATTCTTCTACTAACATCTTCATATCATCTTGCAAGCTTGGCCCTATACCTGGAGGCAATTCAAGCGCGATAGGTTTGCTCGGCAATTTGAAATTATGTATATAACACCAGTCAGAGGGAATTGCTCGAGTTGCTGCATGTTCCTTTAATACGCTACGGATCAAAGAACGCTTACCAATGCCTGATGGACCCATAGCATACATATTATAACCTTGGCTATTGACTCCTATACCAAATTTTACGGCTTGTAAAGCACGTTCTTGACCTAAAAATTTATTCAATGCTTCTAACTCATCGGTTGTTTCAAAATCAAAAGTCGAAAGAGGAATTTTTTTTCGAAGTAATGTGTAATTCAGTGATTTGATTTTTTGTTTTGGTTTCATAAATGCCTTAGAAACATTTATAAGATCACATATTCTATTATAAACGATGATTGACTCCATTTAATAAAAATTAAGTTAGCCTCAAGGAAAATATGGTGGAATAGTTGTCAGTTTAAGTTATTATGTATTTTTTGTGAAACAAATATAGCCTTAGAGTGAGTCATGGATACAAGAAAAGAAGGGAAAAATCAAGAAGTTACTGATGTTCCAAGCACAGCTATTGTGATAGACATCTAACCTCATTCATTAACCGTAGCCTTGCGTATCACTTTATTCCATCCAACCAATCTTCCACGAAATGACGCAAGTACAGTCTTGAAAGCGACGTAATAAATTAATTGCCTATAAAAAAATCGTTGCGGTATTAACAAAACCAAGGATTTTTTCTTTTCATTACTTTCTAAAACAAAACTAATATAGGCAGCGATAAAATCAATGATAGTAAAAATTAAATAATACGTTAATAGTACCATTAGTGAAGCATCGCTATAAACTGCAGGATGATAAATTCGATTAGTGATCGTTGAAAAAAGCAATAAAATTATCAATAAATCCATTAAAGGAGCGATGAGTGGATAAAAAATTTGATATAGAAAAATACCTGGCAATGCGACAAAACCCAAATACCCAAATCGTGGCCTAAATAATGCATCTAAATGTTTCCAAGCTACTTGAAATGTACCAAACATCCATCGATAACGTTGTTGAAGAAATGATTTAATCGTATCAGGAGCCTCAGTATAAGCTATGGCTTTATCTGCGTATACAATATGATAACCAAGTCTACGTACTCTTAATGTAAGATCTGCATCTTCGGCAAGTGTATCATTGGTAAAACCACCTGCCTCCACTACTAACTTACGCCTCCATGCACCTACACAACCAGGAATTACTGTAATAGCATTTAGGATTTTGAAAGCACGCCTTTCTAAATTTTGGCTAGTTATATACTCAATGGCTTGCATTTTTGTTAATAAATTTATTTTATTTCCTACTTTTATATTTCCTGCAACTGCACCTACTTCATCATCATCAAAATGACAAATCAGCTCATTTATCGTATTTTTAGTAAATAAAGTATCAGCATCTATGGTAACTATAATATCAGCATCCAGATGATAAATTGCATTATTTAATGCCATAGCTTTTCCATAATTTTCTTGAGAAATAATTTTAACTAAGGGATGATTTTGATAATTATTTTTTAGTAATTGTAATGTGTTATCAGTTGAACCATCATCCACTACAACAATTTGATAATGAAGCGGACAATCGATGTTAAGTAATCTATTTATGGTACGAATAATAACTTTTTCTTCATTATGAGCAGGTACAATCACTGCAACCGAATAATTCAATTTAGGTATGTGACTATTTAATTTGTCTTTAACTTTTTGATAACTAGCTAATATAGACAATATAATTACTCTAAATAATCCCATTATGATACATATAAAAAATAATATTTTTATGACTTTAGAACCTAAGAACATAATATTAAATGTTACATTATCAATCATGGATTCCCATATATGTTTTGTAGCTAATGGCATCACATCATTTTGCGTAACTCCCAATAATTCAGATAACGTAACAAACTGATAACCTCTAGCTTTTATTTCAGATATAATTTTTGGTAGCGCTTCTACGGTTTGTTCGCGATTTCCACCTGAATCATGTAAAAGTATAATATTACCTTGTTTTTTACTTAAGCCAGTCATAATATTTTCTATAATTTCATCAACTCCTGGCTGTAACCAATCATTTGGATCAATGTTCATACCCACAATTAAATAACCTAGTTTACTAAGTCCATTGATACTTTGCACGTTACTTGCCGATTCTGGCTCAGTATCCTCAGCGTAGGGTGGCCTAAATAAATGAGACCCTCTACCTAAATAGCTTTCCAATAAACGTTGCGTAAAAGCAACTTCCACTAATAGTTGCTTACTTGAAATGTCTGAAATATTGGGATGTGTAAAAGTATGATTTCCTATATCATGACCTTCTAATAATTCACGCTTTAGAAGATTTGGATACAGCATGGCATTTGAGCCTATGACAAAAAAAGTTGCGTGAACATTATTTTGTTTTAAAATATCTAGTATTGCTTTTGTATAGATGGGATCAGGTCCATCATCAAATGTTAGCGCAATTTTTTTAGCGTTAGTGCCGCCATAACGGTTTAAAATATAAGAAGTTGGAACGCCTATATATTTTTCGCCAATTATCAAGTTGCGTTTTGCATCATATTGAATTTTTCTAAATCCTTGTTGAGGATTTTTTGCTACATTAATAACCTCTCCTTTACCTTGATAATTAATCGCATATCCTGGTTCAATATTTTGTAAATTTTTAATATCCTTAGCGCCTACGCGATGCCCCAAAATTTTCCATATGGAAGGATCTTCGCTTCCTAACCTCCAAAGCGAATAACCATAAGGGTTAAGTGATTGGCTAATCGATAATTGATTAAATAAAGAAGCTGCATCAAGAAACCATACATCGTGTAAAATTGCTTTATTTTCTAGATAACTGTATCTAGGATTAAGCGAATCTGAATCAAAAACAATAGTTGCATTGGCTATATCTGAAGTCACCATTAAATCTTGAAAGTTTTTTTCAATACCATGGTTTTTTGTTCTAATCCAATCGTAACCGTAATTTGCCAATCCTATAACCAACTTAGCATTTGGAATATCATTCATATGTCCATTTAACGAGCTTGCTAACCAAGCAATACTTGCGATAGGACCCGCTTCGCTATCTTCCCAATACTCGTCATAAGCCATTAATACAATATAATCGACTAATTTAGATAATTCTCTTAAGTCGTAAACAGCATCACCATCTACTACGTCAATAGACACTGTTAAGTGACGGCTATGAAAAACATCAGTGAGTTTTTTCATAAATTCCGTTAAATTTTCCTTACTCTTTAGCGGAATTTCTTCAAAGTCGATATTAATTCCCGAATAGTGATGCTCATTCACATAATCTAATAAATGTTGAATGATCTTGTTTTGTTTTCGCTTCGATGCAAGCACTTCTGCAATCATGTCTGGTTGCCATTTACCGTTTTTTATATTACTCACTAAAGGCATAATTTTTGTTTGTGGCTTATGCTTTAAAATATAGTCCGTCGCGATTCGTTGTTTATCTGGATCATCTTCAACAAGATCACCTTGAAAAGACTTTACATGTAAAAAATCTCCTATCACAACATCCATATTATTAAGGTTATTCACAAGTGATGCGTAACTGGCATCATCGTAATTTACTAAAAAACCTATAATAATGGGTTTATTTGTATTTTTTTTATCAGCTACTAATCGGGGTGAAATTTTTTTTAATACAACTTGCCATTTATGTAATAAAAATTCGCGCTTAGGAGGTGTGATAACTTTATCGACGGTCTTGTAATTGATGCTAGTGAAACGATTCACGGTAGAGAGAGGAAGTTTATTTAAACCTGGTGTAAGATAAACACTGATAAGAAAAACAATGAGTAATAAAAAAAGCATGAATATAAAAACAATAAAACTGTTGCGTATGCGTGGCCAACGTTTATTTTTTGGATCAAAAAATATCTGAATTTTTTTATGTTCATCCATATTGGTACAAATAAAATCCTTTTTATTGAACCAAGTCTATTATATATTTAAGCTATAAATTAAACAACCACAATGACTAATGATTAATAGTTAAACATACACATGAATAAAGAACATAAAAATTACATTACACCCAACGGTTTGTTACTACTACAACATGAGTATCGCGAATTACGATACAACGAAAGACCCAAGATAGTTGAAGCTGTAAGCTGGGCAGCCAAAAATGGCGATCGTTCTGAAAATGGTGATTATATTTATGGCAAACGTCGACTTCGTGAAATAGACAGACGATTACGCTATCTTACCAAACAACTGGAAACTGCAGTTGTGGTTGATCCTAAGCAACAACAATCTCTTACTCAAGTATTTTTTGGCGCGACAGTCACCTATAAAAATTCGGATGAACTTAGCATAACGGTTCAACTTGTTGGTATTGATGAAGCTGACTTAACAAATAATAAAATAAGCTGGAATTCTCCTATGGCTAAAGCATTAATGAAGTCATCTGTTGGTGACATTGTTACATTTAATACACCTAATGGTATAGAAAAAATTGAAGTGATTAAAATTCATTATTCGCTTGAGAACTAGGGCCTGTCGTCAATGGGTTAATAGTGTTTAAAAAGCGGTAGAATCGGCTAA
>CAZHMQ010000027.1:0-22689 GCA_964533645.1 uncultured Coxiellaceae bacterium | reverse complement strand
GGTAAAGCAGTAAGTACAGGCCAATAAGTAGATGAAAGTAAATAGTTTTCAGTAATAGGAACACAATATCAATGACAGCTAATCAGACTAAAGAGAGCGCATCGACCCAGGCTAAAAAGCCAAAATCGGTTAATGCGACAGATAGTGTAGCAGATGATGAAGCATCTGGTGGATCACAATCAACAGGCTCAGCGGCACAAGGTGCTGTTAGTGCCTCTAAAAACCGAAAGAAAACGAAAAAACTAGTAGTTGATGGTGTAGCTCATATACGAGCTTCATTCAATAATACTATCGTTACCATTACGGATGTTCAAGGCAATACTATTTCCTGGTCTAGTGCTGCTAGTTGTGGATATCGCGGATCACGCAAATCTACGCCTTATGCTGCTGGTGAGGCTGGTGCTAAAGCAGTCCAAGTTGCTATGGAAAACTTTGGTATGAAGAATGTCCATGTGCGAGTGAAAGGTCCTGGACCTGGTAGAGAATCAGCTATTCGCGCATTACATACAGCTGGTATAAAGATTTTATCAATTACGGATGCAACTGGCATACCATTTAATGGTTGTCGAGATCCCAAAAAGCGTCGGGTATAGGGTAGAGGAAAACACATGATTAGACATTCAAGATGTAAGCTAGCTAGACGCGAAAAAATGGATCTCGGTCATTTTACACCAACCGTGCGTGATATCAGCACAAAGTGTAAATTAGACACCGCACCGGGTATGCATGGTGCTCGACGTGGAAGAGAAACTGAATACGGTTTACAATTACGTGAAAAACAAAAAGTAAAACGTATTTATGGAATATTAGAGCGCCAATTTAGTAATTATTTTAAAGAAGCAGCTCGTTTAAAAGGTTCTACAGGCGAAAATCTTCTAAAACTATTAGAAAGCAGGCTTGATAACGTAGTATACAAGATGGGTTTTGCTGTTACGAGAGCAACGGCTAGACAACTTGTGAGTCACCGAGCAGTATTAGTAAATGGTAAAAATGTAAATATACCATCATACTCAGTACAACCTGGTGATCTCATTAGTATTAAAGAGCGTGCGAAAAAACAGTTGCGCATACAAAACTCTTTGACACTTGCTCAAGCTAGACCAGACTGTTCATGGTTGGAGGTGGATAAATCGGCGTTGACAGGCGTATTCAAAAGCCTGCCAGACAGAACTGATTTGCCTCCTGATATTAATGAAAAGCTTATTGTTGAGCTTTATTCCAAGTAATTTTACTGGAGCACATGAGGTTCTCATGCAAAATAATCCGTATGAGTTTTTAACACCAAGAGAAATTGCTGTTGAAACATTAACACCATTCCACGCTAGAGTCACACTAGAACCTTTAGAGTTAGGATTTGGTCATACTTTGGGTACGACTTTAAGAAGGATATTGCTTTCTTCTATGCCTGGAGCAGCTATTGTAGAAGCAAAAATAGATGGTGTATTACATGAATATGGCACTATTCCTGGTGTACAAGAAGATGTAATTGAAATTTTATTAAACCTGAAAAACGTCTCTATCAAGTTATTTGGCAGAGAAGAAGTAACCTTACGCTTAAGTAAAAAAGGTCCTGGACCTGTTACAGCGGGTGATATTGAGCTTGAACATGATATACAAATCGTTAATCCTGAGTTGGTGATTGCTCATCTTAACGAAAGCGGCGAACTTAATATGCTGTTAAAAGTTGTTTTGGGTCGTGGATATCTGTCTGCTGGTGCCAGAAGCCGAAGCATGGAAGAAAGCAAAACCAGTATTGGTGTGTTACGTGTTGATGCTAGCTTCAGCCCTGTTCGTAGAGTCGCTTATACTGTAGAAAGTGCGCGTGTTGAACAGCGAACCAATTTAGATAAGCTTGTTATTGATCTAGAAACCAATGGTACTTTAGATCCAGAAGAAGCTATACGCAGATCGGCAACCATTTTACAACAACAGTTAGCTCCTTTTGTTGATTTAAGATCTGCTCCATTGTTGAAAGAAGCGACAGATCAACAATCAGTTAATCCTATTTATCTACGACCAGTAGATGATCTAGAACTAACTGTCAGATCGGCGAATTGTTTAAAAGCAGAAAGTATTTTTTATATTGGTGATTTAGTGCAAAGAACCGAAACTGATTTGCTCAAGACTCCAAATTTAGGTAAAAAATCGTTAACTGAAATAAAAAATGTGCTGGCATCACATGGGCTTTCATTAGGAACACGCTTAGACAATTGGCCGCCAGCCTCACTTAAAGATAAAGAGTAGGAAGATTATTATGCGTCATCGACACAGTGGTAGATACTTAGGTCGTAATAGCAGTCACCGTAAGGCACTGTTTAAAAATATGATGAATTCATTGTTAAAACATGAACAAATCATAACGACTGTACCAAAAGCTAAAGAGCTAAGAACTTATATGGAACCTATGATTACTTTAGCTAAATTGGATACTGTACATAGAAGAAGAGTGGCTTTTTCAAGATTACGCGACAAAGATATGGTTGCTAAATTGTTTAATGAGATAGCTCCTCACTTCAAAACACGTCCAGGCGGTTATATGCGAATATTAAAGTGCGGTAATCGCAAAGGCGACAATGCACCTATCGCGATAGTTGAACTTGTTGGTCGTGAAAAAGTATCAACAGCTGCATAAGTTTAATAAACGTTAAAACTCTGTCATGCCAGCTTGCTTGTAGCTGGCATCTAGACTGAATGTCAGCTACAAGCATACTGACATGACAAAGCTAATGCATTTAATAGATGATAAATATTTTCTTAATCTAGCTCTAAATCAAGCCAAAATCCAAAAAGGTTTTTGTTATCCCAATCCTTCTGTCGGTTCTTTACTTGTCTATCATAATAAAACTATTATTGCCCAAGGTTATCATCAGGGTCCAGGACTTGATCACGCTGAAATAGAAGTATTAAAACAAGTGGAATTCAAAGCACCTACTAATTCTACGCTATATGTGACTTTAGAACCTTGTTGTCACTTTGGACGAACACCACCTTGCGTAGACGCTATTATTAAATCAGGTGTTAAACGAGTTGTTTATGCTTATAAAGATCCTAATCCTGTTGTAGCAGGAAAAGGAGCGGAGACACTAAAAAACGTAGGTATACAGTGTGACCATGTGGAATTAAAAGCAATTAATGAATTTTATTCTAGTTATCATCATTGGCAGATAACTAAACAACCGTTCGTTACCGCGAAAATTGCTTTAACTCTAAATGGAATGATAGCGTTAGCTAATGGAGATCCTGTTCACATTACAGGTAAGCAACTGGCTAAATTCACACATCAGTCACGTAAGTCAGCTGATGCTATCTTGACTACAGTCAACACAATCATTCATGATGATCCACAATTAAATGTTAGAATAAATAATGTCATATTAGCAAAACCTGTTTATATTTTAGATAGTCATTTACGATTGCCGTTAACTGCTAAGATATTCAAGACGGCTAAAACCATCACAGTATTTCATGGGACTCATATAAATGAGTTGATGCGTGAGCAACTGATCACTCAAGGCGTTCGCTGTATTGAATTAGCATCAGCTGCAGAGGGATTGAATCTGCAACAAGCCATAGCTTCGATCGGACAAGATGGGATCCAAGATCTGTGGATAGAAGCAGGTGGCAAATGTTTTTCCTCCTTCATACGACATAAATTACTTCAACGAGCTTATATTTATATTTCACTCCAATGGCTTAACCATGGTAAAATTGCGTTTCCAATAGGTATTGAACTTGATGAGATGTCGCAAAAAATTACTTGGCGACAATTTGGAAACGATGTTATGTGTCATATTCGATTTTGATACCTATTTTTATTCTAGGTTTGCCCACCATACTTTATTCTTATAATTCGAGGAAACAATGAAAAACGTTTCAGGTTGCTTTAATATTGCAGTTATAGTAAGTCGCTTTAATGAAGAAATAACTCAAAAACTTCAAGATGGTGCGATATCTAGATTGAATGAATTGGGGTTCACATCCGAACAAATAAAAATTATCAATGTGCCTGGAGCGATTGAAATTCCCATAACTGCACAACGATTGGCTAAAACCAAGCAATATGAAGCAATAATAGCTCTAGGAGCTGTCATACAAGGTGACACTAAACATTTTGATTATGTGTGCCAACAAGTAAGTTATGGCTGTCAACAAGTTGCGCTCACATATGATATTCCTGTCATTTTTGGTGTTTTAACGACAGATACAGAGGAACAAGCTTATGCTAGAGTCGGTGGTGAACATGGTCATAAGGGACGAGAAGCAGCCGATACAGCGTTTGAATTAGTTAAAAAATTGCAAGAAATATAAGAGGTGAAACATGCCATCATTTGATGTGGTTTCTAAGGTTGATAATCATGAAGTCACTAATGCAGTAGATCAAACAACTCGTGAAATTAGTACTCGATTTGATTTTAAAGGCACGGATGCACGTGTAGAATTATCAAAAAATACCATCACACTCATTGCACCAACGGATTTTCAATTAAAACAACTCGATGAAATAATGCGTAATAAATTATCTAAACGTCAAGTCGATGTGCGTATGCTAGAATACAAAGATCCTGAGGTAAAATTAAATGAAGCAAAACAAGTCGTAAATGTAAAACAAGGAATAGACACGGAGACAGCAAAAAAGATAGTCAAGTTTATTAAAGAAACTCATTTAAAAGTCCAAGCATCTATTCAAGGTGAGCAAGTCAGGGTAACAGGAAAAAAAAGAGATGATTTGCAACTTGCAATAGCCGCACTAAAAGAGGCAAAATTGAACATACCGTTACAATTTGAAAATTTTAGAGACTAATATGACAGTGAGCACTCTTAGCATAGCTGAACAGCCTTGTGTACAATTTAAAGCAAGTTTTATTCCTTGCGCTGTTTTACAACTGTTACAGTATGACTTAGAAGCGATTCATGATCAAATCAGTGCAACTATTCGATGCGCGCCCAATTTGTTTAAAGGCTCATTTGTTATTATTGATTTAGAACAATTAAATCCCGCTGATATACTCAATTATTTAAAATTAAAACACATTATTACAACAAATGGCATGGTTCCCATTGCTATACGTGGCGGGAGCGCAGAACAACAGCAAGCAGCAGCAATGGATGGTTTGTCTCTTTTACCAGCGACTAAACTAAATATCACCAATTTTGATAAACAGAATAATGTAAAACAGGCTAGACAAACTAAATTAGTGACTAGTCCTATACGTTCGGGTATGCAAGTTTATGCGAAAGAGGGTGATTTGATTGTGACTGCTGCAGTAAGCCCAGGCGCAGAATTATTTTCTGATGGACATATTCACGTTTATGGCGCTTTGCGTGGCCGTGCTCTTGCAGGTGTGCAAGGAAATATGCAAGCGAGAATTTTTTGTCGCTCATTAGATGCGGAGCTTGTATCTATCTCAGGGTATTATTTAACAAAAGAAGATATGCAAACGTTTACCGTAAAAGATGGGATGGTGCAAATCTTTCTAGAAAATGAAAAAGTTCGCATCGAGGCAATCTAAAAGGGGAATGAAAATGACGAAAACGATTGTGGTGACATCAGGTAAAGGTGGTGTGGGCAAAACAACAACAAGTGCATCTTTTGCTGTAGGATTAGCTTGTCGTGGTTTTAAAACTGTTGTCATAGATTTTGATATAGGCTTACGTAATCTTGATTTAATTATGGGATGTGAGCGGCGTGTCGTATATGATTTTGTAAATGTGATTAGAAATGAAGCTAATCTTACTCAAGCATTGATACGTGATAAACATGTGAAAGATTTATTTATCTTGCCTGCTTCACAAACGCGAGATAAAGACGCATTGACCTTAGAGGGTGTTGAAAAAATATTAGATGAATTAAGTAAAACATTTGATTATATTGTGTGTGATTCGCCGGCTGGAATAGAGCGAGGTGCACAATTGGCAATGTATTTTGCGGATAGTGCCATCGTAGTCACTAACCCAGAGGTTTCATCTGTACGTGATTCAGATCGGATTTTAGGATTACTCTCTAGTAAAACTAAACGCGCTGAAGAAGGTCGTGAACCTGTTTCTGAACATTTGTTGCTGACTCGTTATTCAGCAAAACGTGTAGCTAGAGGTGATATGCTGAGTTTGTCAGATGTCAATGAAATACTAGCCATTCCATTATTGGGGATCATCCCCGAATCACAAGCTGTACTGCGCGCTTCGAATGGTGGTGAGCCTGTTATCATGGACGAAATGAGTGATGCAGGCCAAGCATATGCAGATGCAGTGGCTCGTTTTTTAGGTGAAAATGTTCCATTGCGTTTTGTTGAGGAAAAAAGTCATTGGTTGAAACGCCTATTTAGAATCAAGGAAATGGAGAATGTATGACAACGTTCACGGATACACTCAATAAAATTATTCATTATTTTCAGCGTCCAGAAAAAACAGCAAAACGTGCAAAAGATAGATTACAAATTATTATTGCGCACGAACGTAATACACGAGATAAACTCGATTATTTACCGCTGTTACAAAAAGATTTGCTTGATGTTATTGCTAAATATGTAAATATCAATAAAGATGATGTGAGAGTTGAGTTAGATAGGCAGGATGATTGTTCTATTCTAGAATTAAACGTGGTGTTGCCCCATAGCGAAACCGCTTGATGCTTAGCAGATTGTAAGATATTAGCTATACTTTTTGTCAGTTATTTTTTGTTTTTAAGATTTGGATGAGTTTGTAACTTATTGAATAATATGGATTTATTTGGTTTTTAGTAAAATATATATGATTTAAAAGCATCATTTTATCTGGTGAACAAATACATTTAACTATCATGATTGTTATAATGATTTTGCATCAAGGATGATGCTGGTTACTGAAAGGATTCTTGCAACCACTCCTCGTTTTGTATGCCCAAGGATGGATTTTTAAGCAAGGATTGCTTATACCTGAGTTGAGCATTTTAAGGCGGCCCCCAAAAGTCGCCTTTTTTTTATTTAATATTAATGCTGTCTTGCCTATAATCCATAAAACTTACTCATAATTAGTCGCTGGCGCGAAACTACTCTGTATTGCCACCCCACATGTAGCAAAACGAAAGCATCCAAGCATTTGCCCAGTTCTCGTCATTGCGAACCCGCGCTTTTTGCGGGTGAAGCAATCCAGAAACTTGCTCGCTATATTGCGGTTGATGCATGATGAGACGTGACCCCATGAGCTCGCAGCTATTGCTGCAGGTTTGCTTCAACGATACTCTACGATACTACGCAATGGTTTTTCTTTTGTGGCTGACGATATGCTTGTTGCGTAAGCATGGGCGCTGGTATTTTTGCTCAACATAAGTTTTGGAACAACCCAAAGGGACCATCCCGCCGCGCCTCCCACTCGCACACGCCGCCACCCCGCGGCGCCGCAATTATATCCAATCTCCAAATTAGGATCCGCGGCTAAAGGATAATAAGAACCAACACCATCAGTAAATTTCAAACTTCGGCACGATTTATTACCACCTTCTAAAATTGACCAAGGTCCTTGCGCAATGACTTGCGCATCACTTGCCGGTGCCCCACGTTCGACCAACCCAAAAGGTTTTTGCCAACAGAACATATTTTTTGGACCATTCTGACTACCAAAACGTGCATAATTGTCATTATAGGATTGTGCAACATCGGCAAGTAATTGATGATTGAAATGTTTACCAAAAGTTTGTTCTTCTTTAGGTTCAAGATGGTTTCTAAACTGATAAAGTGCTTTCAATAATTCAAAATCAAAAACATCGTCTTTGTTAATAAATCCATCTTGCGCGATGAGAAATCTTTTGAATGCATCAAATGCATGATTAAATGCTTCATCTGATGAAGCTTTCATCACTGTTGAAACAAGACGTCGAAGTTCGTCTGCTAACTCTGATTTTTCTGTACGTATGATCTTATGTATCTTATTTTCTAAATTGGATGTACTTGTGACGTGTACATCGTATGCCGCTTCAATCACTTTCATGAATTTATTATGTGCGTCACGATCTTGCTCCACTCTTTTGGCTTCTTTTGCTTCATGACCAGGTGGAAATTGTCCTTCGTATTGATCACGCATCACTTTATTTATGTAATAAACTTTAGGATTTTCCCTTAGATTTATTCTTTCTTGTTCTGCCTGATCTTTAGAAAGATTTCCTGCGGTTTCTTCTTGTTCGATGAATTTCATTCTCTGAGCTACAAAGTTTTGAGGCATCGTTAAACGTTTAAAATGTTCGTCTATCATTTCAACCATACCTTCGACCACGATCTTACCGTTTACTATGACATTATAATCACAAGCACCTAGTGCAAGCTGATAAACAGTTCTATCTCTATGAACACGGCCTGAATAATCGATGACGGTGCCTTTTTCGTGTAATAACTCAGGAAATTGCGTAAGGATAGCATTGACTTTATCGCGCTCTCCATTAACACAGGCTTGAAGCAAAATAGGTGTCAGTGCTTTGGAAAACAAAGTCCGAACACCATGACTCGTGGTTAATACCTTTGGAAGCTGCTTGTTCTCTAAAAAAGAACCCATGATACGAGCAGGATTCGCGACTTTTGGATCGGTGACTAAAGGTGGGTGGGCTATACCTGTCACCGCTTTGGATGTAACATCCATTTCGGATGAAGGTTGTGATTTTTTCTCTTCTTCGGTGCTTGTTCGTTTGCCAGTTTGCATAGGTGCCTCGTCGTAGTGCGCATTTTTCTAAAGCAGCATTGTATATTATTAGAGCTAAATTAGCAAGTAGCGGCTATTTTTGACGAGGCATGCTCTAAGCAGAGTTGACTGATCGATTTTTAGGCGTTTTGTGAAAATGGCCAAACTCCAGACCCTTAAACCTTTTAATTCTGCTTAGAGCATGTTTCGTCAAAAAATCGTTACTAACAGATGGCGAAGAATTATAGTGCATCTTTGGGGTTCATAATATTCCGCAAATTAAGCTTAACGGGTTTTCTTACATAATTCGCTGGTTCATCCAAAAACGACACTTTGAAATAACGCATAGCTGCCAGCGATTTTAAGGTCTTATCTTCAGGATATTCTAACAGCAAAGGTAATAAAGTCGCATGACCAATCACAGCGCGCCGGTTAGGCACTTTGTTAGATTTTGGTTTTAATCCCCAAACATTTTGATAAGTCATTACCATATCTCCGCCATCTTTCGCATTTGGATTCTTAAATTTACCTATATATAGAAAAATATGATCTTTGATATAAACAATAGTTAAAAATTTTCTGCCATGTTTCATAAGATAAGCCAGTCTTTTTGTGGGGGAAGCTGAAGACAGATCCGTCATTTTACCCACTGAAACTTGTTCTGAGGAATGTCTAGGTAACCAAATACCAAAAGGTGTGAATAAACTTTTAAGTTCACCCGAGCAATCGTTATAAAAATTCATATTACCCCAACCATAAGGCCTATTGATTAAAGTACTCATGAGTGATGCAAAATGATGTAGTGTAGCTTTTAATGGCATCATGGCGGCAGATTTTTTTGAAACAGTAATATATTTAATCGTCGCTTTATGATGTTTATCAGCGACAGGTATGGTTAATCTTAAATTATTGCCTTGTTTTGTTGCTGGAAAAACCATGCCTACAAAACTTGTAAGCAAAAAATGTTTTTCATCATCAATTAAAGAAGTATTGGTTTGGGTAATCGCAGCAAGCTGTCTTCTGGTTTGATGTACCCACATCATAATAAAGTGATCAGAAGCGCGCGCAACTCCGGACGATTTTACCCATGCAATAAAATCCGGTGTTAAGACCAGTGACCAAGCGCGATCTTTGGTTTCAGCAATAATATATAAAGGCGTTCCGGCCCATATAGCAGACATTTGTAAATTATCAAATGGGTAACCTTGCCCAGCGAGTTTATGACTATAAAAATGCACATCTTCAGTAGGGAGTGCGCGTGCATAAAGATTATCAATAGCAATGGCGCGATTAGCAGCTTTAAATTGCAAATGAGCTAATTGGTCCAGTTTCATATTTTTCTTAATTTTTTTAATCCATGATGCAGGATAAGGTCTATAATTCTCTCCATAGCCAATCATATCTTTTGATTTACGTTTATTGCCAAAAAAATTAAGATGCTCTTCTTCTATGGTTTTAACATCATCGGGGGGTGATTGTTTTATCATGCGATTAACATAGGTAACATCCCAAGGAGCTAAATATCTTTTGTGGAAGTTTTCCATATGCCGTTTTTGCATGACTGGAGATAATAGCACGCGGTTATAATCCATGCTTTGGGGTTTAATCCATGTTTCCACTGTTTGATCGTAATGATTCATAGGAAATAAAGAAATAGGGTCATCCGTGTTAGCGTAAGTAGAGATGACAAAAAAACTTATTAGCGGGACAATGAAATGGTGATAACGTAACAGCATAACAATACCTTGATTATCTGATGACAGTGATGGCGGGGAAAAACGTAGCTTCCGTGCCACGCTGCTTACGGGGCTTGTTCCCCTCTCATATTGTTAATCTATTATTATTATCATCTGGTGCTACGGTTGAATACCCTCCAAAGACTCCCGGGTTTGCGGGTATGGTAATAACCTGTCTTTTTATGTCTTTTTTCTCCTCACTTCTTCCGTCAAAAAATGATGGTAGTCTGCGAAAAAACGCCTCGTTTTCGGGGGATTTGGAATCAGCGAGAGCCGCTATTTCCGCTTTTCTTTGAGCGACTGCTTTTTTTGCATTAGCAGCGAATGTAATTCTGTCATTAAATAACTGAAGCCTGCTGGTAGTATCAAGCTCCCCTTTTTGCTTTAAGTCAACCATGTCTAGGGCAAAAACATCCACCAGGATATTTTGTTTAAGTAAGTCAGATAAGAAGACCTTGTTCTCATCGTTAAGCAGACCCGCTTGATGTAATTCAATGAGCGCTGAACTGAGGTCAGTAAGATCATGTCCGGCATGTTGGATTAAGAAGGGATACTCTTGGGCGAAAATGCCCGCGTCGACTAATCGATTGCTTCCGTCAGAGAGGGAGCGGGCGCATGGATGCTCGGCATGTATGTTTAAGAGCTCATCGTAGCTAGGTTGATTTAGCATGTTTGCCTTGTCTAATGCAATCATGATCAGGCGAATGTCGGCGATATCAATAAGATGTTGAGTTAAACGAGTGTAGTTTATGAGTGTGTTGGGATTCGTTTTGCTTAAAAGGTTCACTCCCACTTTCATTAACGGGAACATGGCTAATGCAATACCGTCAGCATGTTGGGCATTTCTGATTAAATGCTCATAGATCTCTTGTCCTTGGGAACCTTGAGTGAGACCTATGTCGTTTAATCGAGATATCGCTAATGCAAGACCGTTCGCATAGGCTGCCCCTTGGGTTAAAAGCGCTTCGTTTTTTGGGGTGAGTAGCTTTGCTTTGCTTAATTCGCCTCTTGCCCTGTGAAATGCTTCGAGGTGCAGAGGAGGTACTGTTTTATATTCGCTATGTGAGTGCATCATAATATGTTTTCCGTCAAAGATAGTGGTACAGTAATATAGCATAACATTTAATCAAATGCAATATGAGTGTACATGTTATATACTAAAGTAACTGATGTTTCAGAGAGAGCATAGGTAGAAAGCTTGCTTATGCGTAAGTAATAGCTCACAACTAATGTAAGTGATTCGCTGAAAAAACACGTAGGGGTACTCATTAAATAGGCATAATATGGTTTAACTCATTGTATTTATTAATAATAAAAAATTAGGACATAAAATTTACTGTTTTTAGGCCATATCATGAATACCGTTTCTCTTATACCATCCTTGCAGGCTTTGGATGGCTATGGTGATAGAAGGGATTTCTACAACCACTCCTCGTTTTGCGTGTCCAAGGATGGGTTATTATGTAGGGATCACATGTTGAATTGAGCATTTGATTTAGGACGACGTAAGTCGTCCTTTTTTTTACCTATTTTAACCTAGATTGTTGAGTGCATTATCTTCTTCAACTGAGTCTATGGATAAATTTAAATTTAAACCACGATTTTAGAAGAACGAACATGGGGAGTTACTACCTTATTTTTTAACTTTACGCATCAACCTTGTTTTTTTACGTTGCTGACGTGGGGTTAGCGTATTTCTTTTTTCTCTAAAAGGATTCTCACCTGATTTTAATTGAATATGCACCGGTGTTCCCATGAGTTTTAATCGATGTTGGAAAAGATTTGCTAAATACTTGGAATAAGAATCGGGAAGAGATTCGACTTGGTTGCCATGGATAACAATGACGGGCGGATTATGACCACCTGCATGGGCATATCTAAGCTTGATGCGTCTACCCTTAACTAAAGGTGGGTTATGAGAGTTTACGGCATGGATTAAAATCTTGGTTAATACAGATGTCGTTAATTTTTTATTGGCAGACGCATAAGCTTCATTGATGGAATCAAATAAATTTCCTACACCACTACCATGCAAAGCTGAAATATAATGAATACGTGCAAATGTCACGAAATTTAGGCGTCTGTCAATCATCATTCGTGCCTTATCGCGTTCACTGATGGACATACCATCCCATTTGTTTAAGGCTATCACTAATGCTCTGCCACTTTCTAAAATAAAACCTAATAAACGTAGGTCTTGCTCAGTGACACCTTCTCTAGCATCCATCACAAACAATACGACATTAGCTGATTCTATGGCTTGTAGGGTCTTGACGACAGAAAATTTTTCTGTGCTTTCAAAAATTTTTCCACGTTTTCGTACGCCAGCGGTATCAATGATAGTGTAGTGTTTATTGTTTCTATCTAAAGGTATATGAATACTGTCACGTGTTGTACCGGGTTGATCGTAAACAATAACTCTTTCTTCACCTAATATACGATTGGTTAAAGTGGATTTGCCTACATTAGGGCGGCCAATCAACGCAAGTTTAATGCCAAGCTCCGCATGATCTGTTTCTTCTGATTTTTCAGGCATATCTTTAAAAACATGGTGAATAAGCTCAGTAATGCCTTGTTTATGAGCTGACGAAATAGCATAAGGTTCGCCAAAGCCAAGACGATAAAAATCTGCAGCTGCTAAATTGGAATCTAAGCTTTCGGTTTTATTCACGACTAATAAAATGGATTTTTTAATGGAGCGTAATTGTTCTGCCACCATCAAGTCTTGAGCAGTCATTCCTGCACGACCATCGACGAGGAATAAGACTTTATCTGCTTCACTCACTGCTTGTAGTGATTGTTCAGCCGTTAATACATTCAAGTCATCTTTTTCGTCAGTGAGTCCACCGGTATCGATAACAATAAAGCGATAGCCATGATAGTCTGCTTCGCCATATTGTCTGTCGCGGGTCATGCCCGGATAATCTGATACTAATGCTGTGCGAGACGATGTTAAGCAATTAAACAACGTCGATTTGCCTACATTGGGTCTTCCTACAATGGCCACGACTGGTAACATAATGAGCATGACCTCTTATAAGATGGTGTAAGTTGTTAAATGACCATCCGTAGTCGCGACATATAAAACTTGGTTATAAACAACAGGGGCAGCAATAATAGCAGATTTATTGACACGAGTACGTGCAACAAAATGCCCATCAGTTTTGTTTAACCAATGTAAATAACCTTCTGCATCTCCCACAGCGATGTAATTACCCATGCTGACAGGAGCAGTAATATTTCGTGCTTCTAGCTGTGTTTGACGAAAGCGTACCTGACCGGTATCTCTATCAAAAGCCCATAAATGACTTTTTGCATCAGTGATAAACACAGTGCCATCACTGATAGTCATGCCTGTATAAGATGATAAGTCATGCATCCATTTTGGTTTGCCGGTGATTAAGTCAACGACAGCAATGCGTCCTTGATAGGTGGCTACATAAACATTGCCATCAAAAATTAATGGATCGGCATCGATATCAATCATACGTTCAATAGCAAAACTGCCTTCAGGTGTTGCAACCGAGGCTTTCCATTGTAAATTACCACCCTGTAACGTAAGTTTAGATATGCTACCATTTGCAAATCCCGCTACTATATTGTCATTCGCGATTTGAGGAGCACTTGACCCACGTAAGATTAAAGCCGGTTCAGTTTGATGATAATTCCATACGAGGTGACCATCGTTTTCAGAAAGTGCTGAAAGAGTACCGTTAATCGTCTTAATAACAATAATACCATGACTTGCTGCGGGAGTTGCTAATACTTCACTCGACGTATGAGTTTTCCAAGCAATGCTACCATCCTCTTGGGCAAGTGCGGTAATGCCACCATCTTTTGCACTTACAATGACAAGATTCTCTGAGATACCAGGACCTGCGCTAATCGTTTCGCTTGCTCGTGTAGACCATAATTTTTTACCGCTGGTGATATCCGTTGCTGTAACCGTACCGTTTTTGTCCGCAGTGAACACAGCTTTATTTGTCACAGCGGGAACCAGTTTCACATAGGTTTTACCCGAGCCCGAACCAGTTCTGGTATTCCACGCAGATTGCACTTTAACTTCAGGGGTGAAATTAACGAGTTTGGAAGGGGGTGGAGTATTATCTTTATCAAACATGGTACATGCAGTCAGTAAACCCGATAATAAACCAATCAACAATAATTTTTTATTATTTTTCATAAAATGTCTCTAGAGGTGAGATGTTATGACGCTAAGTTGTTAAATTTCATTTCTAAAATAGGCCTGGATATTTCAGCATTAGGTAATCCTTGTAATGCAAGTTCATAGGATTTTCTAGCTGAATGAATATCTTTTTTAGCGAGTAAAGCATCACCACGTACCTCATCAGCCAATCCTTTAAAACTTTTATCTTGTACTTTAGTAAGTAAATTCAGTGCTTCATCGGGTTTTGTTTCAGCGATTAAAATGCGTGCCGCTCGTATACGGGCAATATCACGCATGGCCGCATTTTGACTATGTTCGACTACCCAGTTAAGTTGTTGAATGGCTTCAGCATAATCTTTTGTGATCACAGCTTCTCTTGCAAGTATGAAAGCTGCCATATCAGCATAAGGTGTTTTGGTATAATTTCTTAATAATTTTTTTGCTTGAATAATGGTACCATTCGTATTATTTTGTGCTCTCATAGCAATCATTTCGTCATAAACTGCAGAAGCATGCTGCAAAATTTTGATGTGGTATGATTGCCAATAACGCCAGCCGGATGTGACCGCAAGTGCGATGAGAATACCGAGTAATATAGTCATGCCATATTGCTTAATCCAGCTTTTTAACTGTTGGATTTGCTCTTGTTCCGTCAAATATTCTGTCAAGGGGGCTACCTCTCTTAATGTTACTCGCGCATTCAGCGAATTCTATGGACTGTTTACGATGCTACTATCGATGCCGCTATCGCTGAGTCTAGCGAATTGTAAACAAGCCCTGACGAAAATGCACTATATAATAATATCATTCATATATTCTTTTAATGCATCCTGTTTGACAAGCGTTTGGGGTATATCATTTCGCAAGTGCTTTATTGCAATTGTATTTGTTTTAAGCTCTTCTTCGGCGATGATGAATGCCATTTTTGCGCCACTTTTATCAGCTTTTTTAAATTGATTTTTTAAGCTTCCGCCGCCGCAATGAACCATGATATACAATGTAGGAAATTGTTTGCGTAACTCATAAGACAATGCAAAAGCTCTCTTCAATGCTTCATCATCGGCTACAATGAAGTATATATGAGGTGTGTCGTTTTTGAGTTGTGGTTGGGTTTGTTGTAGCAATAAAATAATACGTTCTAAGCCTATTGCAAAACCTAATGCGGGAGTAGGCTGTCCGCCTAATTGTTCGATTAAACCATCATAACGTCCACCGGCACAAACGGTTCCTTGAGCGCCTAAATCAGTGGTAACCCATTCAAAAACCGTTTTTGTATAATAATCTAGTCCACGAACTAGACATGGATTAATGCTGAAACGTAAACCTGTAGCTTTCAAATATTGTTGCAGTGTTTCAAAATGATTTGCAGATTCGCTATCCAAATAATCTATCATTTTGGGAGCATGTTGAATGAGATCTTGCATAGCTGGGTTTTTGCTATCCAAAATACGCATAGGATTGGTGAATAATCGTCTTTGGCTATCTTCATCAAGCTCTTGTTGACGTTCAGTGAGATAAGCTACTAATTGTTGTCGATAATTTGCGCGAGATTCAACGGACCCTAATGAATTGATTTGTAAATGAATGTGCTGTTTCAAGCCAAGTTTTTCAAATACTAGTGCAGAGAGCAGAATAATTTCTGCATCTACATCGGGTCCCGCGAGCCCAAATGCTTCTACACCGCATTGATGAAACTGTCTGTAGCGACCTTTTTGCGGTCGTTCATAACGAAAGTAAGGTCCTGCATACCATAAGCGTTGTATTTGGTTATAAAACAAACCATGTTCAATGCCTGCTCTTACGCAGCCGGCAGTGCCTTCAGGACGAAGCGTTAGGCTATCATCATGTCGGTCTGGGAATGTGTACATTTCTTTTTCAACGATATCGGTGGCTTCACCTATGGTTCGTTTGAATAATTCAGTTTTTTCAACGATAGGCAAACGAATTTCTTGGTAGCCAAAACCATGAAAAGTGTTGCGCAACATGGTTTCAACGTGTTGCCAGAGAAATGTTTCTGAAGGTAATATATCATTCATGCCACGAATGGCTTTAATTGGGTTTTCCACGGGATGAAATCTCGCTGTTTTTGTTTTATTAGTCCGGTTCAGGTATGTCCATATTTTCTATAGGACGATATTGATGCCGTTTATGTCTTTTTTTATGTTGTATAGGTTTTTCTTTTGGTGTAGTGGTAGTCACAGCATTAGCAGTGTTTTCTTCAAGAGGGGTAGCTGTTGTTGTAACGGCAGTATCATCTGAGCTTGGTATCGCTGAAGTAGGTGTAGCTGATGTTGTCGGTGATACGGCTGCTGGAGCGGTGGGTGGTGATAAGTTATTGTTTGGGATGACCACTGCAGTAGGCGCTGTTTGCGTTTGCGGAGTAGCATTTGTCGTAGGTGTCGTTGTTGCAGCTGTAGGTTCAGTTATGATGGTTTCTGCTTTAGGTTCTGTAGGTGCTGTTGTCGTTGTTATTGTGCTTGGTGCGTTTTCGGTCGAAACGGGAGAAAGTGTTTCAGCTGGTTTTGTTTCTGTGGTGGTTGTCGTGCTAGTAGCTGCAGGCACCTGGTTGGGAGAAGGAACATCCGTTATAACGTATTTAGAATGAGAACTCCACCAGATAACGACCAAGGAAATAAGTGTTAAAACAATTAAATAGGTTATCCAACGAATATATTTATCACCACGATATATAGGGCTGGCCTGTAATGTTGGCGCGGCAAGTCCAGTAGGTGTCGTGTTTAATTCAAGTGCCTCAATAGCAGCTTTGATGTCATTTTCGGGAACATTTAATAGGCGTGCATAAGAACGCAAATAACCACGCATAAAAGTCATAGGGGGGCCATCGAAAAAGGCTTCATTTTCAATGATTTCCACGATTTTTGGATTGAGGTATAGTCTTGCAGCCGCTTCTTTTTGCGTTAAGTGCATGGATTCACGAGTTTTTTTTAGGCGTGCACCTAATCCCGATAATGTTGATTTTTCAGATTGATTAGTCATTTCGCTTGTTTCATGTATTGCTGTGATTTCGTTATCCATGTTTCATCGCCTGTCCATTTGAGGGATATCATAAGCGTATATCGCGCGATCGCCAAGTTATTATGCGCAAACGAAATACATTTTTTCCCCAGGGTTTAGACTAAAAATTCTAACATTAATACGGGCTGTTTACAATTCTACTATGCGGATCAACAATCCTTTTGAATCATATATGATTTTAGCTTAATGAGAAGCCTGACTGGTGATCACTTTTATCTTTTGTAATCTAGGGCCTGTCGTCAATTGGTTAATAGTGTTTAAAAAGCAGTAGAATCGGCTAAAATGAACGAATATTTTCGTTAAATAGCTCGCTATTCGCCTCAAATATTCGTTCATTTTATCTCGATTCCCCACTTTTTAAACACTATTAACCAATTGACGACAGGCCCTAGCACTTCGTTTAGTGCGATCTTGAACTTGACCCACTAATTGTCCGCAAGCGGCGTCAATTTTTTCACCACGTGTTTTACGGGTAATTGCATTGATGCCTGCTTTCATGAGGGTTTCACGAAAATGATCTATGGTCGCTTGATCTGAGCGTTGGTAAGGGGTATTTGGAAATGGATTAAAAGGAATTAAGTTAACTTTAGCTCGAATGTCGTTTAATAAACGAATTAATTGCTTAGCATGTTCAGGTTGATCGTTAACTCCGGCTAGCATGACGTATTCCATAGTGACATAACGTCGTTTTTCATCTTTAAAATAATCTTTGCAAGCTTGCATGAGCTCTTTAAGCGGATATTTTTTGTTCAGAGGAACCAAGATGTTGCGTAATTCGTCGTTAGGTGCATGTAAGGATACAGCTAAGGCTACATCGCTTACTTCGCGTAATTGATACATAGCAGGAATGACCCCCGCTGTACTCAATGTCACCCTACGTTTTGAAAGACCATAACAAAAATCATCCAGCATGATGTTCATACTGGTGACAACATTGTCGAAATTAAGTAAGGGTTCGCCCATGCCCATCATCACGACATTGGTAATAGCATGATCATGTATACCTTGTTGTTCAGAAAGACTGCGTGCCGCAACCCAGACTTGGCCTATGATTTCGTCTCTGGTCAAATTACGGTTGAAACCTTGTTTACCTGTAGAACAAAAATCGCAGTTTAACGTACAGCCCACTTGAGATGAAACGCATAAAGTCCCTCGCGTTTTTTCAGGTATGAAAACGGTTTCTATGCAATTACCGTCACTAAGACGTATCACCCATTTATGCGTAGCATCAGGTGAGGTGGATTCAAATGCGATTTCAGGCGGCTTAATTTCTGCAATAGCTCCCATTTTTTCTCGTAACGATTTGCTAAAATTAGTCATCGCTTGGATATCTTGAATACCTTGAAAATGGATCCATTTTAAAGCTTGATCAGCGCGATAAGATTTTTCACCCAGACTGACAAAAAAGTCTTGCATGGCTTTTTTGTCAAGGCCTAAAAGGTTGATTTTGTTTGTCTGGGCGGTAGTCATCTTAAGCGAGCTCAGTAGCTTGTACGTAAGCAACCATTTCTTCAGGTTTGAAGAAAAACGCGATTTCTTGTTTAGCATTATCAAGACTATCAGAACCATGCACAGCATTGTGATCAATAGAATCTGCAAAATCTGCACGTATCGTACCAGTCGCAGCATCTTTAGGGTTGGTAGCGCCCATGATTTCGCGATTCATCATGACAGCATTATTGCCTTCTAACACTTGGACCATCACCGGACCTGAACTCATAAAGCTCACTAACCCATTGAAAAAAGGACGTTCTTTGTGAATAGCATAAAATTCTTCAGCTTGTTTTTTGCTTAATTGCATCATTTTAGCAGCAACGATACGTAAACCTGCTTTTTCAAAGCGAGCATTGATTTGGCCGATGACGGATTTTGCTACCGCATCAGGTTTGATAATGGATAAAGTTTTTTCTGTTGTCATGTTAACTCCTACTATAAACGAGGGGCGTATTATACCGGCGAGGTAAATCATTCTCCATGTTTTTATGTATATTATTTATGTGTTTTTAATTTTTTCACCCCATTCTTTGGCTTTAGAGAGCAGTGCTTTTTCATCTAAAGTTAAGAGTTCGCGGTTTTTCATTAATTGTTTGCCAGCAACCCAGACATGATCCACTTGTTGACGGGATGCCGCATAGACGATTTGTGAAATAGGATGATAAAGCGGTTGTGTTTCGATGTGTTCTAAGTCAATAGCAACAAAATCCGCTGCTTTACCTTTTTCTAGGGAACCTGTGATGTGATCGATTCCCAGAGCTTTGGCGCCGTTAATGGTCGCCATTTTTAAGACATTTTCGGCCGATAAGCTTTCAGGATTACCTGTGGAAAGCTTAGCTAAAAGTGACGCGGTGCGCATTTCATTAATCATATTTAAGTCATTATTACTCGCAGAGCTATCTGTTCCTAAGGCCACATTTAAGCCTATGGCTTGTAGTTTTTCGACTGGGCATACACCACTCGCTAATTTCATATTAGATAGAGGGCAGTGGACGATGTTAGGTTTGCCAACGCTTAAGATTTCTAGATCCTCATCAGTGATTTGTGTCATGTGAATAGCGATGAGCTGAGGTGTCATAAACCCCATTTTTTGTAGACGCTGAATGGGGGTGAACTTGGTTTCTGCGAGAGATTCTTGGACTTCATGGGCAGTTTCATTGACGTGCATATTGATTTGTAAGTTATAACGATCAGCCATGTCTTTGACGCGTAATAGGGGTGCTTCAGAGACGGTATAAATCGCATGGGCTGCCATGGTAGCGTTAACTAAAGGATTATCTTTATAAGCTTGAATGAAGGCTTCAGCTTTTTCTAATTCTTCGTCAAGATTCTTAGCCCAATTCGTGGGGAAGGTAATAACATGTGCGCCGATTTTACCGCGTATCCCGGCTTTTTCTGCAGCTTTTGCGGTATCATGCATGAAAAAATACATCTCATTGAAGCACGTTGTTCCTGAGCGCAGTAATTCAGCAATAGCAAATTCTGTGGCATCTCTGACAAAGTCATGTCCAACCCATTTTTTTTCTGCAGGCCATATATAATTGTTTAACCAATTCATCAGAGCTAAATCATCTGCGACACCGCGTAAGTATGTCATACCAAGATGGGTGTGGCTGTTGATTAGGCCAGGAATAACGGCATGACTTGAGTAATGTTTAACAGAACTCGAGCTATAATGTTGACTAATATCTTTGCTAGGCAAGATGTCTTTAATTAAGCCTTGGTGAATGATAAGTGCATGATCTTTGAGTGTTCGGTTAGTTTCTTCACAAGTCACTATCCATGAAGCATGGATGATATGGTCAACGGTTAACATGGTTTTGGTTTCTCTCTAGGTTTTTCTATAAGTGTTAGTGGGCTGTATTGTAAAGGTTTTTTCGTATTTTGAAAGATCTGCATTTCTTGGTTTTTCCTGACGCTATATATGATCATTTAATGCCCACTTAATAATAATATGGTAATATTTTAACCATTATGGGGTTGCTATAAATTGAGAGGCAGTAATGCTAGAATTTTATTATCCACAAAAAGTTCTTGACGTATTTAAGATATATGACACGCAACTTAATGAATTAATTGGGTTTGTGTCTTCGAATACATTTGGGGATGAAATTAGCAAATCCTATCAAGAAAGTGTTCAAACACAATTACAAAACAATCTACGAACATTAAGAGATATCCAAAAGAATAAATTATTACATTCCGTAGAAGGTACTTGGACGAGGTATGATTCAGTAGCAGTATTTGCTGCACAGGTTATAAAACCATTATGCGAGTTACCGGCTCCTCCTTCTCCTCCTCCGGATGATCAGTCTGATGTAAAAGATTTTCTGAAATATTATGTAGTAAAATATAAGTGGATTCAAATTTATAAAAATTTCCTGAAAAATTTGTTAGACCTTCCTTCAGTGACTACATTATTAGAAGAAAAAAATAAGGAAGAAAAAAATGTAACATGGGAGTTTTTACAGGAAAAAAGTCAATTTATTATATTAACAAAATCAATTGGGACAGCACGATATCCTAATGGATTACCCTTAAGTAAAGAAGAAGAATGCTTATTGGATAATGCGCTTAAATATGCAAAGCAGAACAAGATGAATTTACAAACCCTTGCTAGTCAATTATCAGAAAAGATTGCTACAACGAATTCCTTACAAAAAAAAGAGGTGAAAAGCAAACTTAACACGTTGTTTTCTTATCAACCTTTAGATAGCTTTGCACTGGATCTGATAGAATTGATTACAAGCAAGATTCCTCGAATACCTACGGTTCAGAAAGCGCAGATTCCTGAATATGAAAGAAAACAATTTGAAGGATTCACTCAAATTGAAGTGATTTCACCTTTAGATGATCATGATCAGAAATATGAAGAGCATGTAATACCAAAGAAAGTTAAAGATATTTTCAGTACAAACGATTCTAAAAAATATAAAATAGTTCTTCAAAAAAAATCAGGAAATAAAAACTGTAGTGATCAATACATCGCATATTATTGGATGGAAAGTGAAAAGAAGATTGCACATCGAACTTTACATGCTCTTGATCTCAATGATTTACATATACCTGAAAGCGGTGTCTCTGATAATCGCGAGTTTATTAGAAGTATTATCATGAGATTTCATATCACCCATAGCGCAATCGAACCATCTTTAAAGGAATGCATATTGCGGTATGTCATTAATCATCCGAAATTTAGAGCATTAGAAGATGATACAACGTTGATCTCGATAAAGAGTAAACTGCAGTTACTTTACCAAATAAATTTTAATCCTGAAAATGCAATTCAAGAAGTATCGAACTATCGGATAACTCCTGAAAATTTACATGACTATTTTGAACGTTATCATAAAGCAATCAAGGAGATATTGGATGAGTTTGGAATTAAGGATGAAAAAGAGCAGCAATATTATGAGAATAATTTATATGTTATGGTGGAGAATCATTTAACTCCATTAAATATTGTAAAGCTAGAAAAAGTGCTTAAAGAAGCAGAAGCTGCAAAACAGGCTGCAGATAAAGCTGCAGCGGAAAAATTAGCGGCTGAAAAAGCTGCAGCGGAAAAATTAGCGGCTGAAAAAGCTGCAGCGGAAAAATTAGCGGCTGAAAAAG
>CAZHMQ010000026.1:0-24701 GCA_964533645.1 uncultured Coxiellaceae bacterium | reverse complement strand
ATATGACAAAAAATGGTTGGCATGATTTTATAGAATTATGCATGTCTGCAGATAATGGAGAATTATTATCAGATATTTTTGATCTTTTTCTAACTCCAGAAGAAAAATCCAGTATTGACACGCGTTGTTCAATTGTAAAAGCTTTGCTGGAAAAAAAGAAAACGCAACGAACTATGTCAGAAGATTTAAAAGTCAGTATTGCAAAAATAACACGTGGTTCTAATGAGCTTAAACGTATTTCACCTAAGCTTATGCAGTATTTGCAAAAACACTTTTCTCATCATGACTAATGGATATCCCATGAAATTTGTAGATGAATTTAAAAAATTTGCTATACGAGGCAACGTTATTGATTTGGCGGTTGCGGTAGTGGTTGGTACTGCGTTTGGTAAGATTGTTACAGCACTTGTCGATGGTATCATTATGCCAGTGATTGGTATCTTATTAGGCGGTGTCAATATTTCGAATAAAACATTTACCCTAGGCAATGCAGTAATTAAATGGGGTTTATTTTTGCAAAGCATTGTTGATTTTACGATTATTGCTTTTTCCATATTTTTAGTTATTAAATTATTATATTCGTTAAAAATCAAAGAAATTGAAAAACCTCCTGTTCTCACAATGCAAGAAAAATTATTGATGGAAATTCGTGATTTATTGAAAAAATGACCGCAAAATTCCTTCCCCCACACTTCGTGGGGGGAAGAGACCTATAGCAGCTGATTGAGTGTACTACTATGTTATTTATGCAGTGTTGGTGAAGAGTTATTTTCAGCCAATGCTTGTTCCACACTAGCTTTTGTTAAATCAGCGAGTGATGTGTGTTCTAGATTTTCTTCTATCTTTGCTGTGGGTTTTGATTCTGGGTATCCTAATATTCTCCACGGATTAAAAATACTGTAAGAGGAAACTCCAACTGGTGTAGCAGTAGGTTCGACTGACTCCGTAGATTTTTGCGGTGGTGTTACGGTTTCCGAGCTTGATTCTGTTGCAACAGGTTTAACTGAATTTTCAGGTGTGGATGACGAAGATGATGCGCGTTGTTGAAGCTCAGTAGTAAGGTTCTTTATTTGTTCCTGTGAGCTAATTAAATTTAATTCGAGTTGTTCTCCATGAGCGGTTAATTTCTCAATTTGAGCATTGAGTTGTTCTCTTTGGGTGGTTAATTTTGCTATTTGATCATTCAGTTGATCTATTTTATCTGAAAGCGTGCTTTTTTCTTTGACATGATTTTTCACTTCAGTAGTTAGTCTTGTTTGCTGCGCTATTGCTGTCATGAGGCTTGATTTGTATTTTTTTGATTCTTCTTTAAGGGCGCTTAGCTCTTCAGTTAATTTGCTATTTTTCTCAACTGACGTCACCAGGCTAAGTTTATGTTTTTTTAATTCTTCTTTGACGGTGCTTAATTCTTCAGTTAGTTTGCTGTTATTATCATTCGAGGAATTGCGAGAGTTTGACATCAGAACATATCTCCTTGTTAGTCATTCAAAAAAAACCAACGGTTATTATGCAGATGGATGCTTAAGGAAATATTAAAATTGATTAAAAATCATTTTAGATGTAAATGCAAAATATTTGTCATTAATCCGCCATATATGATCTGTTTTTGCTCACTTTCATTTGTATTGTATTTTATGAGCCGGTCGTAATGATTAAATTTGGTTTAGAATACACATATAAGTCATAAAAAAACGAGGGGTGATTGGTATGCGTAAAATCATGCTATTTATTTTTTACGTGGTCTCTATAAGCTTAATATATACATCACAAGTTTTTGCATTTGTGTCAGCTGATTTTGATGATGATCAATACGGCTCCTCATTTGGTTTTGAGGCCACATCAAATTACAGTTATCATACTCAAGAGCGATATCGTACAGAGCAATTAGCGGATAATACTCGAGTATATGATCAGCGTAATCCGGCTGCTACTCATTCTTATACCAAAACAAAAACAAAAACGACATATTATCGTAAAAAAATTCATTCGACTTCATCCTATACTTCTCGATTACCATCCACGAGTGGCTATGGAGAAAAGGTTATCATTATTAATCCTCGAAAACATGTTTGGGGTGCATATTCAGCTGATGGAAAATTATTGCGAGCAGGTCTTGCAACGGCGGGTTCATCGTGGTGTCCTGATATTCATCGAGCTTGTCGAACACGTTCAGGTACATTTCGAATTTACACATTAGGTAGTCGTTCATGTTATTCCAAAAGGTATCCTGTAGGCAGAGGTGGAGCACCTATGCCATATTGTATGTTTTTTAATGGAAACCAAGGATTACATGGATCGCATGAAATAGCGGAAGCCAATTTAAGTCATGGGTGTGTACGCATCAGTGTGAGTGATGCGGAATGGGTACGTTTTAATTTTGCAACGATAGGGACTAAGGTTGTGGTCATGAGTTATTAAACCGGTTAATTATTCAAATACACACACCTGGGGATTATTGTTTTCCGGTCTGCATGTTAAGGTAAAGGCAATTCTAGATGAAGCATTCCAGGGAGGAGATTTTGTTTTAGGAGTGATATATTGTTTGCTGCTCAGTAAAGAAAATGCAGGACAAAAAGCAGAGGCACATGCTTGATACTTGCAAATCACTTGTTGATAGTAAAAATTTCCATGTAAAGAATGTATCGCTTCACCAAAATAATAATTTTGTCCTTCAACTATAGGCGGAATATTGAGTGTCCAGCCAATGGGCGGATTGAATGGGTCAAGTCCTTTGATGTCGGGACAAGTATCAGCATCACAAATGTTAGAAAACCATAGTAGCATAACGATGATAAGTAATTTTTTCATAAAAGTAGTTTTTTCCATCATGGTATCCTTGTTTTTATATTAAACAATAAACAGTAATATGCGTATATCTATTGCTCATGTTCATATTATTTGAGTTACTTAAAGCCATCTTTATCATTTTGACTCAATTTCATTTTATAATATGTATATCAATTCATCTAACTCTCTGAATGGGTGAGGTTATGTATGAAGATTCTTGTTGCAGATGATTCAAAAACAACGCTTGCACTCATTACCGAATCGTTAAAGAAAATGGGTCATACCGTTGTTTCTGTCAATGATGGATTTTCCGCAATAGAAGCCTACAATACAAAAAATCCGGATTTAATTATTTTAGATGTCATTATGGAAGGGATGGATGGATTTGAATGCGCTAAACGTATACGTAGTATTGATGTTGAAGAATGGATTCCAATTATATTTTTAAGCGGCGCTGTGGATGATGAAAATATTGCTAAGGGAATTGATGCTGGTGGTGATGATTATTTAACAAAGCCATTTAGTGAAATAACATTAGCGTCAAAAATAAAAGCTATGCAACGTATATCAGATATGCGAAAAAAGCTTTGTGTTACAACGAATAAATTAAAATTGCTTTCATCAACGGATCCATTAACAGGTTTAAATAATCGTTTGCAATTTGAAACAACTATTAAAGAAAAAACATGCAATGTACATAAAAATGAAAAGACAATCGCACTTTTATTTTTAGATCTTGATAATTTTAAAACGATTAATGATACCTTGGGTCATCCTATGGGGGATCTTTTACTGAAAGAAGTCGCAGAGCGGTTAAAATCTTGTTTGCGCAGTCATGACTTTATTGCTCGTCTGGGCGGAGACGAATTTGCGATCATTTTAGATGACATTGATAATGTAAAAGTAGTGCAAGAGCTCGCACAAAAATTAATATATATTATTGATCAACCCTATAAATTAGGAAATGACCAAGTAAAAGTTGGTGCAAGTATAGGTATCGCATATTTTCCGTCAAAAGATACTTCTATGGAAACTTTAGTTATAAACGCAGACATTGCTATGTATCATGCTAAAGAAACGGGTCGAAATAATTATCAATTTTTTACAGAAGAATTAAGTACTAAATATAACGAACAAGTTGATTTAAAAAATGGATTGAGTAAGGCTTTAGAAAACAATGAAATTTATCTGAAATATCATCCCATTTATGATTTAGTCACACATAAAATTCAACGTATTGAATCATTAGTACATTGGAAACACCCAAGCTTAGGTGTTATTCCAGCAGCTGTATTTATACCTATGGCGGAAGAATCAGGACTGATCGGTTCAATTGAAGCATGGGTTATTAAAAATGTTTGCAAACAAGTAAATGAATGGCTGAATAAAGATTTAAATAATTTTAAATTATCTATTAATATTTCTCCAAGAGAGCTATTAACCAAAGATTTTCCTGATGTCATTAAAAACATACTTCATGAAACCAAAATTCCACCTTCACATATTGAGTTTGAGTTGACAGAAACATCAGTTTTTACATTTTCAGCTTTATCAAAAGATATTATTAATCAAATACACCAGTGTGGTGTAGGTATTGTGTTAGATGACTTTGGCACAGGATACTCTTCACTTACTCACCTTAAGGATTTACCCATTAGTGGAGTTAAGATTGATAAAATATTTGTAAATGATTCATTGATTGATCCTCATAGCAAAATGATTGTTAAATCAATTATTGATTTTTGTAAAAATTTAAAAATCGATGCCATAGCTGAAGGCATAGAGAATAAAGAACAATTAGATTTATTAATTGAATTAGGGTGTAAACAAGGCCAAGGATATTTTTTGAGTCAAGTATTGGAAGCCGATGAGTTAACTAAGATATTGCAAAAAGAGGTCAAAGAAATTCCATAAAAAACTTTACTCTAAGGATGCAGAATATGAGACAGATTGAAAATGATAATAAGCTCCATGTTTTGCATTTTATGCTACAAGGTATTCAATTAGGTTTAGATTTAAATACTGTTAAAAAGGTAGTGCCTCTTACATCTATAGAAAAGTTACCTAAAAGTTTAGATTATGTGGTTGGAGTAATGAATCTTGCTGGAAAAAGTGTGCCAGTTATTGATTTGGCATTGCGACTTGACTTAAAGCGTAAAAATGAATATTCGTTAAATACTCCTATTATATTATGCCAAGAAGAGATGTATGAAACAGGTATAGTGGTGGATGAAATTCTGGGTATAGAAATAGTAGAAAAAGATTTGTTACAAAAAAATAAAAATGTGCTAGATATAAATTCACCAGTTGTAGGTGTAATAGATATAAATGGTAATTTAATTTTGATGTTAGATACATCAAAAATTGTAGATAAAAATATATCTATTAATAATAATACCATCATGAATAAAATAATTCAAGGCGAGTAAATAAAATGAATCAACATTTACTACAGGGAAATTTCAATCGAGCGATGCTTGATAATAAAATTTATCAAGAAAAAATTATTAAATTAATTCGCCATCGCTTTGGAATCGTTATTCATTCCCATCAACTAAGGGAATTAAATAAAATACTCTCCAACGCATTTATAAAATTTTCAGTTTCTCCAGAGCAATACCTGCAAGTATTAGAAGAGAGTCACGAATCGACACCATTAATTGATGATTTGATGTCTAAAATAACCATTGGTGAAACATATTTTTTCCGTGATAAGCATCAGGTTCAATTATTACAAGAAACCATTCTTCCAAATATTATAACAAAGAAAAGAATAATTAATGATTTGAATCTACGTATATGGAGCGCTGGCTGTGCAAGTGGTGAAGAAATGTATACAGTAACAATGATTTTAGCTGATTTACTTCCTGATATAGAAAAATGGAAATTACAGCTACTTGGTACAGATGTTAATACTATGGCATTAAAAAAAGCATTAAAAGGACATTATTATGAATGGTCAATGCGTTCAATCAATGATTATTATAAAAAACGTTTTTTTATTAAAGAAAATAATGAATATATTTTAGCAGAAGAGATTCGTAATAAAGTTGAGTTTTCATATCTTAATTTAAATGATAATACTTACCCCTCTATATTTAATGGTACGAATGCACAAGATTTGATTCTATGTAGAAACGTATTAATTTATTTTGATGAAGAAAATATTAAACATATCATGAAAAAGATGAGTGCAAGTTTAGTAGAAGATGGTTATTTACTATTAGGTGCTTCTGATCCAATGATTGTAAAAAATCTTGATCTTGCATTAATTAAAAATTCGTTATATATCCATAAAAAACATGGTAAAAAAGATATTTTAATAGAAGGGAAACGTAAAATAAAATCATTATTAACTAAGCCTGAACCATTAAAATATATAAAAAGAAAATCTTTTTCTAAAGCCAATGATGCAGAACTAAATCAAACTTCTGACATAACACAGGAAATAGTGTTGTCATTAATTAATCATGGGCGATGGCAAGAAGCTTTAAAGGCAATAGATAATTATAAAAAAAACAAGATGGATGCTTTTATATTAAATGCTAAAGCTACAGTATTAGCAAATTTAGGTAATGTAGAAGATGCAATTAAACTATGTGAAGAAAGTATCAATATAGATCCAATAAATATTCAAACTCATTTTATTTTGGCTATGAGCTTAGTCGAATTAAATAACGTGAAATCTGCCGAGGAAGAATTAAGAAAAGTAATTTTTTTAGATAAAAACTTTGTGCAAGCACACTTTCAGTTAGGTTTGTTGTTATTACGAATAAAAAAACACGATATGGGAATTAAATGTTTACAGAATGCATTAATGATCGCGAAATCCGCGGATCAAGCTCAACCTGTTTCAGGTTTTAATGAATTAAATTATGGAAAGTTAACTGAAATACTTCAACGAGAAATTGAATTACACAAGAATTTAAAAGGATAAAATCATGAATGCTAAAGATAATAAACAAAAACAAACGAATTATACCAAAGTTAGCGCCTTTGATTTTATTCCAACGGATCAAATCTCTAAAAATGTATTGATACAACGCGCTAAGATGCTTTCTGTCAAACACGAAGTAAATGATGAACAAAAAACATCATTAGTTAATTATATTCGATTTAAGTTAGGTAACAACGAATTTTATGGTATCCCATATGAAAAAATAAAAGAAGTTATGAATAATTTTCTCCTAACTTCAGTACCTAACCTACCTTCATTTGTTGCTGGGATTATAAATTTGCGCGGTATATTGATTACTGTAATCGATTTAAAAATTCTTTTTGGGATTCCTCATACAGAATCGTCAGAAAATCCTCAGGTCATTGTTGTCAATAAAGAAAATATGCTTGTAGGCATATTAATTGATAATATTATTGGAAATGATTTTTATGATCCATCTTCTCTTGATTTACCACTTTTGTCACAAAGCATTGCTCCAGAGTTTATATTAGGAATTAATCAAGGTGTGACGGCTATTATTAATATTGAAACTATTTTAGCTGATTCAAATTTGCATTTGATTACCAAATCACGAGCTACATTATAGGGAGAATATTGGTATATGAATAGTCAATCAGATCAAAAATATATTTCAAATGATCGTTCGGTCACAAGAGGAATCCGTGGTCGTTTGTTTATCGGGTTCGGAGCGATTATTCTCATTATGCTTTTGGCCATAATAGTTATTTTATATAAGGTAACGATAACAGAGAATGCCTCAAGCCAAGTTGTTGAGGTAGAGTTACCTACTCATAATGCATTTTATGATCTAACAATACAAATCTATGAATCACAGCGTTCATTAGTAAATATGGTTATAACTAAGAACGTGAATATAAAAACCAGATTTGATGCTTCTTGGAAACTTACTGATAAAAAAATTCAGACTATAGATTCATATGCCAAATCATGGAATGACCAAGTCTACTTAACAAAATGGCATGAGGTAAAAGTTTTGTTGAGTAAACTTAAAGAAGGTCAGGACAAAATTATTTCATCACCAGAAAATAGTTCAAATATATTAGCAACGGAAGTTATCCCGACATTCAATGCCATATTAGACGTTATTGATGGTCCGTTAACTGTAGAGGGTGATCGTCAAGGAGGAATGTTTGATAGTCAATATAATGCGTTAAAAATTGGCGCGGATAATATTGTTTTAAATATGGATGTCATACGAAACATTTTATATACATTATTCGTTTTAACTTTTATAGCAGCATTTATAGCTGCCTTTTACACCGCACGGGGAATCGTATTTTATGTAAATAATTTTAGAAAACATAGTGCTATGATTGCATCAGGTGATTTGCGTCATCGTATTAACGTAGAAAGTCATGATGAGTTAGGTCAGTTAGGTAATGATTTAAATACAATGACAAATAGTTTAGCCGGTATTACAAAGCAAATAATAGAAGCCTGTCATAATATGGTAACAACCATTGAAGAAGTTAGGCATGCTGTCGATGTTCAGTCTTCTGGCGCTACCGAACAAGCTTCTTCTATTAATCAAATTACTGCATCATTAGAGGAAATTGAAAAAAGTTCTTCTCAAACCATTGATAAGGCTAAAACGTTAGGCGAAATGGCTGAACGTACTCAAGAAAAAGGGCATCTTGGTTTAGAAGCAGTTGAAAACAGCATTTTAGGCATGAAGGCTGTACGTGATAAAGTGCAAATTATAGCGCAAACCATTTTAGATTTAAGCAACCAAACTCAACAAGTAGGTGAGATTACATCTGTTGTGAATACTTTGGCGCAACAATCAAAAATGTTAGCACTTAATGCATCTATTGAGGCAGCAAAAGCAGGTGAAGCTGGTAAAGGGTTTGCTGTTGTTGCATCGGAAGTGAAAAATTTAGCGGAACAATCTGAACAATCGACTACTCAAGTGCAAAAAATTCTTGAAGATATTCGTCGTGCAACAGAAAAAGCAGTTATGGCAACTGAAGAAGGAACAAAAGGGGTTGATCAAGGTACAAGTTTAGTCGAACAAACGGGCGATATAGTAAGAAGTTTAAGTGATGTTATTCATGAGACAACTATTGCAAGTCAACAAATTGAAGCAGCAATTCGACAAGAAGGTGTAGGCATAGAACAAATTACATCAGGTATGAACGAGATCAATCAAGTAACTGCTTCGTTTGTTGATAGTGTCAAACAAACAACCGAGGCTATTAGCAACTTAGCAGAGATGGTAAAAAACCTTAAACAGTTTACGGATATATATAAATTGTAATACACAATAGGATCATTTATGAAATTAACAAACAACATCAATAATGAGCTAAGAAAAAAACAATTTACAATTGGAATTAGAGGTAGTTTATATCTAGGTTTCGGTATACTTACTCTTATTATTTTAATTGCAATAAGTATTGTTATAACTCGAACAACGAGCGCTAATTATCATGCTAGTCAACTTACTGAATATGAATTATCATTAAATTTTCAATCTCACGATCTCATGCAAATGATTTCTGGTACGTTAAACTCAACGCAGTCCTATCTTATCGATCCTAATCCTAAGTTTAAAACTGTATTCGATCAATATTGGAATAATATTAATAAAATTATTCCAGAAATTGATAGGTTTTCTAATAATTTTGTCAGTAGTGAAATCATTGAATGGAATCAAGTAAAAAATACGCTAGACCAACTAAAACAAGAGCAAGCTAAAATATTTGATGAAAGTATTGATAATGTAAACAAAAAAAATGAAATTACAAATATACAAAATATTGTTAATCAATTGTACGATATTTTAGACGGACCTATAAATAATCAAGGTCAACGATTAGGCGGGATGTTTGATAAACAATATAATAATTTACAAGAACATTCAAAAGTCATAATGAGTGACCTGCACAATATAATATTAGCCGAATATATTATGATGACTACTATTATTATTTTATCTATATTAATTGCATCATGGACTGCAAAAAAAATCTTGGTACCTCTAAGTAATGCAATATCAATTGCAAAAAAAATAGCTTCAGGTGAGCGTGGAATAGTTATTAAATCTAAAACAAATGATGAAACAGGACAGCTTTTAAGGGCATTGGATGTTATGCAACATTCAATCATGAAAAATGAACAAAAATTAACGCTCAATGAAGTCAAAACACGTGAATTATTTGAAGATGTGGTTAAGACAGCAAATATATTCAGTCAACATAGTAGTGAAGTTGCAGCTGGCAATTTAACAAAAAGGATTACTTTTGAATGTAAAAATGAAATGAAACAATTAGGTAAAGATTTAAATACTATGACGGATAGTCTTGCTGATATTACTAAAAAAATTATGGATGCTTGCCATAATATGGTAAGCACTATAGAGGAAGTTAAACATTCGGTGGATGTTCAGTCATCTGGATCTACTGAACAGGCCTCGTCAATTAATGAAATAACTGTTTCATTAGAAGAAATTGAAAAAAGTTCATCACAAACAATTGAAAAAGCTAAAGCATTGGGAGAAGTTGCCGATAAAACCCGCGCAAAAGGTGAAGAAGGATTAACTGCGGTAGAAGAAAGTATCAACGGAATGAATGCTGTGCGTGACAAAGTGCAAGCCATTGCCCAAACTATCTTAGAGTTAAGTAATCAAACACAACAAATTGGTGAAATTACTTCCGTTGTTACTACGCTTTCTCAACAATCTAAAATGTTAGCATTGAATGCCTCTATTGAAGCTGCTAAAGCAGGCGAAGCAGGTAAGGGATTTGCAGTAGTTGCATCAGAAGTTAAATCGTTAGCTGAGCAATCTGAACAATCAACTATTCAGGTGCAAAAAATATTAGAAGATATTCGTCGAGCAACTGAAAAAGCAGTGATGGCAACAGAGGAAGGTACCAAAGGAGTTGATCATGGCACTAGTTTAGTAGAAAAGACGGGCAATATAATAAATAGCTTACGTAATGTTATCCATGAGGCAACTATTGCCAGTCAACAAATTGAAACGGCTATACGTCAAGAAGGTATTGGTATAGAACAAATTACTGCGGGAATGAATGAAATTAATCAAGTGACATCGACTTTTGTTGAAAGTGTTAAACAAACTAATGAAGCTATTACTAATTTAGCTGTGACGGCTAAAAATCTTAAGGAATATGTTGATATTTATCAACTATAGGAATTGCTATGGCAAATGATCCTGAGATTACCAAAAAATTATTAAAAATATTTAAGGAAGAATTAGATGAGCAATTGCAATCTATTACTAATAATTTGCTCAAACTAGAAAAAGGTAATTTGTCTGATGTTGAGGCTGATCAAACTATTGAGGGCGTTTTTCGCTCTGCACATAATATTAAAGGTGCAGCAAGAGGAGTGGGTGTGCTCGATGTTGGGAATATAGC
Source organism: uncultured Coxiellaceae bacterium (assembly GCA_964533645.1). GTDB lineage: Bacteria > Pseudomonadota > Gammaproteobacteria > DSM-16500 > DSM-16500 > JABDBK01. The sequence continues at coordinate 13,556 of CAZHMQ010000026.1, read as the reverse complement.
TCATCATATTGAATCTCTTTTTTCAGCAATGAAGAATAAATCATTGATTTGCACAAGGCCTATCATAGATCTATGTTTAGAAGCTATCGATAAAATGCGATCTGCAATGGATTCATTTACAAATAATAAACCACTTAACTTTGATCTCAATGATATTTTAACCCGATTATCACAGGATCAAGCAAGTAAAATAACTGCAACTACAGTACCAAAACATAAAATTAACATAGAAAACACAGAATCTAAAAATAATCAAGATACGGATCATGCAGTCAATGAGTATGAGACCATTCGTGTTTCGATAAAAAATTTAGATAGTATTTCCGCTCTCGTAGAAGAGATACAAGTCAATAAAATATCTCTTGAAGAACATTACGAAACTTTTTTAAAGTTAAGTAATAAAACAAAACAAGCGGATTATATTTGGAAACAAATAGGTTATGGTATAAACAGCAATGAATTAAACGATAACATCAAAAAACTTTATCACTCCAATGCATCTTCTATTCTGGATGTTTTTACACTCGCATATCAAATGCAAAAAAATATGAAACAAACAGTCAATGAATTATCTATATTGGCTGATTCTTTACAAGAAGAGTTACGTACTTTAAGACTTTTACCAGCATCAATTTTACTTGATTCTTTGCCGCGCATCGCACGTGATATCTCGAATGACCTAGGAAAAAAAGTAGAATTAATCATCACAGGTGATGCGGTTAAAATGGATAAGCTCATATTAGATGGATTGCAAAATCCATTGATTCATCTTTTACGAAATGCAATTGATCATGGGATTGAAACACCTGAAATTCGAAAAAATATGGGAAAATCAGATGTTAGTAAAATACATATTAATGTGAAAGATGAAGGCGATCATATTTTAATATCTGTTTCAGATGATGGAATGGGTATTGATGTCAAGAAAATCGCATCAATTGCAGGACGTAAAAATATGTTTAGTAAAGCGATTTTAGATAATATGAGTGAAGCAGCTATTCTGGATCTTATATTTTCTCCAGGATTTTCAACAAAAGAAATCATCACCGAAGTTTCAGGTCGAGGGGTCGGTTTGGATGTTGTAAAATCAAATATTTCTCATCTTAAAGGTGAGCTTAATATAGTGACAAAAATTGGAGTTGGTACTACATTTTATTTAAGATTGCCTTTAACACTTGCGAGTGAACGAGGATTAATTGTTCAATGTGTTGATCAATATTTTGTTATTCCAACGAATATCATAGAAAGAGTTCTATTATTAAAACCTAATGATATTGTAGAACTAGAAGCCAGCCAAGCCATTGTTTTAGATAAACATGCCATTCCATTAAAAAACTTAGCAGATATCTTGGGAATGTCACATGGTGATTCTATTGTAGAAACGCACTTGCCGATTCTTGTGCTGAAAAATGCAAATAATTCTGTCGCGATATTAGTGAACGAAATTATAGGTGAGCGCGAAATTGTTGTTAAACCATTGAGTCCACCACTTTCACATATTCCATTGGTCGCGGGTGGAACACTTGCTGGTAATGGACAGGCAATCATTGTTTTGAATGGAAATGACTTAATTAATTCAGCACTAAATTTAAGCGTTAAATCACGAGTTCTTACACAAGACACCTCTGAAAAATCTCAGACACGCATTCAAATATTAGTTGTAGATGACTCTATTACAACTCGTACATTAGAAAAAAATATTCTTGAAAGTAAAGATTATGATGTGACAGTTGCTGTGAATGGAAAAGAAGCGTGGGATATTTTACAAAAACAAAAATTTGCTTTACTTATTACTGATGTGAATATGCCTATTATGGATGGGTTTACTCTTACCGAAAAAGTTAAAAACAGTGATGCTTTGCGTGATTTGCCCGTTATTATTGTTACCTCACTTGAAAGTGATCAAGAAAAAAAGCGCGGCATAGAAGTAGGCGCGAATGCATATTTAGTGAAGAGTCAATTCGAGTCACAGGCCTTGCTCGAAATTGTTGAACAATTGGTGTAGACCATGATAAAAATTCTGATTGTTGATGATTCGCCAACTGAGGTGGCTCTGCTTGAATCAATTTTTAATTCTGAAAAAGATTTCAGTATTATTGGTGTCGCAAACAATGGCGAAGAAGCTATTGCTAAAGCGGAAGCTCTCAAACCAGACATTATTACTATGGATATTTTAATGCCTGTTATGAATGGGTTAGAAGCCACTCGCATTATCATGTCACAATTTCCTGTGCCCATTGTTATCATTAGTTCAGCCATTAGTAGTGAGTCCATGTCTATTACCTTTGAAGCATTAGAGGCGGGTGCGCTCGCGGTTTTGCCAAAACCTACCTATGATAAGGATGATAGTTATGCCAAATCCCATCAGAAAATGATAGACATGGTGCGGAGTATGGCTGAAATACATGTTATTAAACGCCGTTTTTATAAAAAAAAATCTAATCTTAATATTATTCAAAAGCCATTCTATCAAAATACAAAGCATTGTTATGAAGTTATTGTCATCGGCTCCTCTGTAGGTGGACCGCAAGCTTTAAAAACTATATTTACTGAATTACCGCGTGATTTTCCATTACCAATCGTTGTGGTGCAGCATATGACGCGTGGTTTTATTAACGGTTTTGCTACTTGGTTAAATAATAGTATCAACTTGACGGTAAAAGTGGGTGAAAATCAGGAGGTCATTAAACCTGGAACCATATATTTTGCGCAAGATTCTCATCACACAGAAATCGATCGTGAACAAGGAAACTTGGTCATCAAGTTAAAATCTAGTCCACCTGTATCAGGTTTTTGTCCTTCAGTGACGGTATTGTTTCAATCTGTGGCTAGGGCATGCAAAAATAACGCAATAGGAGTTATATTGACGGGAATGGGGAACGATGGGGCCCAAGGCTTGTTGGAGCTTAAAAAAGTTAAAGCACATACGCTTATACAAGATCCTAAAAGTGCGGTTGTCTTTGGTATGGCTGGTGTTGCTCAATCGCTTGGCGCTGTCGATAAGATTATTGAGTTGAATAATATAGCTGATTATTTCATCACAATAACTTCGACACGCGGTTAGCTTTTATAATGAGTCGGAACCGCAGTTTTTGTCAGTAGCTTTCGGGAATATTGTGAACTTTTCGCCGCTGCCGAATCTAGGTTTAATCAAAATAATACCTCATGCCGAATTGAGGAATGATTCCAGAGACTGATAAAGAATACTCCTTAGAGGCATTGGCTCCTCCACTATATAGAGTATTATTGGTGGGGGTAAAATAAATTCCTTCAATAAATAACGCAACTTTATTATCGCGCTTTGTATAATATTCAATACCGCCACCATATAAAAAGGATAACTGTTTTTTATTAAAGTATTCAGTTGTGCTATATATCCGATCACCAATGGAATTTTCACTAAATCCAAGTAATCCATATCCTACAAAATTGGGTGTTATATGAAAACCCAACTTCTGCTTGATCGCCATATAATAAGAAGCGCTAACGAAGTGTTTAACTCCCCTATACTCAACATTGCCGTCCGCATCAGAAAAACCGCCGATATCAAATTCAGAAGCCAACATATATTTATTATTTAGGTAAAATTTATAACCTCCATGAATCGCTATACCATTGGCAAGCACGTTTAACTTTGATGATCCAAGCTTTATATGATTTGAATCCACCGTTTTATAAGGAAGAGGGTGAAGTAATATTGCGCCTCCTGTATACCAACCGGCACGAGTATTTAATGGAGAAAGGCAGAACAATAAAACTATAATTTTATAAGATTTACAAATTTTAATTGCAATTTTTAAGCAACGCTGAAATCCTAGCATGATTTATCCGTATAAAAGGTCAAAGCAACTTATAACGCATTTTAACAACTTTCTGCAGAGTTAATGTATTTTGATTATACCTATTAAAGCTAGCGATGTGCAAAATGAAGTTCATGTTTTTAGTACAACTGTGGTTCACTCTAGAAAGCGTGCGAAATCAAAGAGAGCCTTCCTGAAAAAGAGGAGAAAATAAACTGGGCGGTATTTGTTTTTGAAATGTTCTTCTTAAGATGTAAGATTTTTAATAACTGCTTATCTGCACTAGGGCGTGTCGTCAATGAGATGGCTTAACTTGCCCACTACTCCTTCGTCCTGCGGCTTGACCGCAGGATCCAGTCGCGGCGATAGCAGTTACAACTCTCCTGGATCCTTATCCCTAATACGTATTTTTAATAGTTGTTAAGTCCTCTCTAACGATGTAATATTCGCGCAGTTTAAAAATTATAGATTAAAAAATACAAAACGGGGCGTAACCATGAATACATTTTCAACACCAGGACTGCAACATAATTATACTGAAGAAACCTATTTATCCCTTGTGAAGGCGAACGGTCTTGCATTAAAAGATGTTCCGGATCATATGCGTACCGCCAAAGTTTGGTTAGCTGCTCTACACCAAAATCCAAAAGCATTGAACTGTTTTCGTGAAGAAGAACGCAATCTACTCATGTGTTTAGTAGCTGTTAAACAGGATGCAAAGTTATTAAAATCTGTGCCTGATGCAATGAAAATACAGCTAATTCATGCGGTTGGCATCAAATCCATTATTGCAAATAATTATTTTGCGACTAAATATTTTCCAAAAGACGCAAAGTTACGTGAGGAAGTCAATGAGGCTTTAGCTTCAGTGAAATATATTGCTATAGCAGGTCCTAGTAAGGATGCTGAAGTGCGGGATGCTCATCTAACTTATGCAGATCAAAAGAAACAGATAGCCTCATTTTTGTTTAAAAAATCCACTACAATGCAAGAATTAATGACTTTATTGGATGAGGTCATTAAAGGCAGCAAGAATAATGATCTCCATCTTACTTTAATAGGTCATGCAGCAGAGACGGTAGAAAGTTTAGGTGGACTTAATTATAAAGATATAGTGAAACTATGCGAACAATATCCTGGCATTAAACATCTTCAACTTATAGGATGCAACGTAGCCAAAGCTAAAAAACCTAAAGAAGAAATAGATATGGTGCATAGTTATATTGAAAAAATGAAAATTAAAAATGCGCTTCACTATGGGCTTGTTTCAACCTTTAGAGCATCTAATAATAATGATTTTCAACAAAAATGCTTGAAGTTCTGCGCAAATAATAATCTTCATGGCGTCTATGTGTTAAACAAAACAGAGTCGGGTGATTACCAATTATTTTCTATGAAGTATGATGAAAAGTCGCAAACCATCATCGAAAAAGTAAAAGATATTCGTAAACCATTAGAGATACAAAATATTCTAGAAAATCATAAACCTATTAAATTTCCTACATCAGATATTTTATTACCTATCAGACAAAAAGATAATCTTTTAACATTTAAAGAGTTAATGGCTCTACGAGATCTTGCCTATGAAGGCAATCGTTTTGAAAAAACACATTCTCATTATAAAAAAGATAAAAAAACTTATCCATTTTTAGCAACCATTCATGCAGAGTTAGAAGATTTAGAGTCTTCATTTTTAAAAAAATTGGCTGATGAAATTAAAAGAAATAAAACTATCACATGGGATATTAGCATAAAAGGCCCTACTAAATTAGTTCATGTTGATACTGTGCAAAGAAACTTTACCATTACAAAAACGCCTCTTTATGACAGTAAAAAATATAATCAATCTTTATTTTATCATCCTGAAATGAGAATGATTGACTATCATCAATTGCAAAAAGAACGACAACATGCAATGCAACATTTGGATGCAGACAATCATACACAAGCAAAACAGCTAAAGGTTGTTGTCACTCGCACTGGCAGAGCATTAAATAGTTGGGAGGAATTTGCTTTAAAAGATCTTCAGACTAAGGGATTAACAACAAAAATGCTATGGGATCGAAATGATGGCGGACATGAGTTTGACGACTGTCATTACTTTGCATTGCGTTGCTTAGTGCGGGATAGGAATTTAACTATACATGCAGCACTTTCCATGATCGATGGCTTGTCATCTGCCCAAGCCCGTGGAATTGGAAACGGTTTGATACGTGAAGATGTCATAAGCTTACATAATTTTTGGCACCTAGCGGCAATGGAAGCGCTTAAAGTTGATGGTTTAACAGCAAAAATGCTATTGGAGCGCAATGAAGGCGGACATGAATTTGGACACACGCATGTGTGGGCATTGAAAAAGTTAATGCGGGATGGAGATGTCACTATACATGCAGCACTTACCGTGATTGATGGCTTGTCAACAACTCAAGCCGATGGAATTGCGGGAGGGTTGGTACGTGATGATGTAATTAATTTACATAATTTTTGGCACATATCGGCATTACAAGTGCTTAAAGTAAAGGGTTTAACAGCAAAAATGTTATTAGAACGTAATGAAGGCGGACATGAATTTTGTGATACTCATTACTGGGCATTGCGAAAGTTAGTGCTGGACAGAGGTTTTACTGTAGATCATGCGCTTGCTACGATTGATGGTTTGTCATATCAGGAGGCTGCAGATGCCGTCGTCAATCAAGATACGGTTAGGAAGAGGATGCGAACTTAGAGGTTGCTTTCAGCGTGAAAAAAACTTTGCATGGAGCGTGAACTCCATGCAAAATCTATGCCACGTGTGCTTCGTATTATTATAGTGGCGGTCTTTGACCTCTAAGGAATTTTGATAATTGTTTTTTTGTCGTGTCATCAAGTTGCATTAAATTTTTATTAAATTGATTGGTAAATCTTAATGAAGCATTATTTATCGGCGTATGTTTATAAGTTAATAGTCGAGTATCATGATTTGGTTTTGTTTGATGCATTGCGCGGGTAAGATCTTCAACAGATAAGCTATCGAGTATGGAAGAATGAATATCATCCAAAGTCATTTTAGTGGATAAATCAGGAAGTTTATGATCGATAGATGGTGCGCGCGGACCTACGGTGATATTTTTTATGTTTTGATGTTGAGCGATAGGTAATGTGCCATTATTAGGATCGTTCATGGGTTGATAGGACATTTGCACTTGTACATTCGCCCATTCGGTTTTTTTTAATAATAGATTGTGCATTCTATCTTGCAATCGTTCTTTTGTATCTCTACCTAAATAAGATGAAAGTTTTTCTTTAACATGTTCATGTAATTGAGTTTCGTCATTGGTAACAATAATAAGTTTTTTACCAAGATCATGAACATGTGAGATTAAATGCAAAAGCTGTTCAGTTTCGCCAAAACCTCCCTCAAATTTCATAATAAAGATATCATGCTCAGCAAAATCGTGTATATAAAGATCATATACTCTTTGATTTCTATAAGGCTCTTGTAAGATTCTTATTTTGATATTTTTTTCAGGCGACAATTTTAGGTATTTTTCACTTATTTTTTCTAAGTTAATATCTTTTTCTTCTAAAATTATTCCTGCTGGTTCATTTTTTTTAAGGTTAACAAGGATTTCTATGACATCTTGATTTGTTTTGAGCTGACCCGAATACGAAGATTGGGTTGATTGATTCCACCATTGTTTACGATAACTATGACCTTGAAGACCTTGTATTACAAAAAAATTATTTCTATTTTCGTTGTCATATCCTATATAATCAGCTACGTTTTCTTTAATAGTGTCGAGCACATGATTTGAAGTGATCATAATAGCTTTTTTATTTTTTGTAGCGTATTCGATAGCTAATTTTAAAAAATCACCACTGATACCATACTTCTCATTCATGTCATCTAGGACAATTAAGTCAATGTCTTTTAACCAATCTGCAAAAACACTGTCCATCGATACCATGCCACCTGATTTTTCGCACATTTTTTGAAAGGTATTACCGATAGTTGACTCATCAACAAAAGCTACTTTTAGGCTATGCTTCGCAACATAGTCTGCAACAGCTACACTCAAATGGGTTTTACCAATCCCAGGCATGCCCGTCATAACCAATCCCACGTGAGCATTACGTGAGTTGCATACAGTAAGCGCAAACTTTTTAGCGATAGATAACATATCTATTTGTGCTTGCGTGGTAGCTTTATAATCATCGAACGTTTTTCCACGAGATTCCATCGTGAAAGTTGTAATGTGTTTTACGTTCGATGGAGCAGGGGCATGGCTAGTTTTTTCCTCTAATTCTTCTAGAGTAAGTGCATGCCATGGTTTTAAGCTATGGGTAAGAAAGTTTTCAAGCTTTTGTTTATTTATTCGAAGCCCATACTGCAATCCAACTATGGGATAATCTTCCGCTACTTTATCGTTTGCTAATGCTTTTGCTAGAGATGTTTTGGCTGTCATTAAAAATGAAGTTTCTTTATCATTTTCGTTGATAATGCTTTTGGTTTCTTTCAATGGGTCAGCATTGTAGTATTTAATTAATAGGGATTTTATTTCTTGGTAGGTAAGTGGTTTAGAAAACGAATCTGGGCCAAAGCCAGCATATAAATTTTCTTGATTAGTATTTTTACCTACACAAATTACATTCCAACCACTTCCAGAACCTGCAAGATGCTTCTCTGCGTATTTATCGACTCCTTTTATGTAAAGAATATCACCGAGATTAATATTTTGTTCGGTTGGATGTTCTATGGTATCAAATAAAAATAAAAGTGGATTTCCCGCCTTCATTCTAACGTCTAAAGAGTAATTGGGTTTTTCTTCGCTGGAATATATTTTATCAAATAAAATAGGAGTAATTAAAAAAGGAGTTTGAGAAGAGTTAAATACACGATTAAACTCTTTTGTCCCTGTCATTTCTTCAATGGATCGATAAATACAAGCTTGCAAAACGCTTGCGCATTCTGTCATGGTGGGCCCATCAAAAAATGCATTTAATAATTGATTAGGCGTATGTCCTTCCTTTGCTTTGAATAAACAACTATGAGTTCTAATATCCCAATAAGTTGGATTTGCTAAGCCGTTAATATTTCTTACGTCGTCATGATACCCATAATTTTTTATATAATCTTCGGCATAATAAAGTCCGTGCTGATCTCTTTGTGAATAAGGAGTATTAGCGTATTGTAGCCATTTCACCATCCCTGAAATGAAGTTCTGTATGGATAATTCTGTGGGTTCAAAGGATTGATCACCTGTTGTTTTTGGATAAGAATCAATTAATTTAATTCTTAGAGTTTCTTGCATGAACATACGGCGATTTGAGAAGGGTTTATCGAATCTTTGCATGATGAATTCCTGTTTTTATTTATATTGATGCGAATCTTATCGAAGCACGTATAAAAGATCAAATTGATACGCACAAGCATACATTATGCAATCCTTCGCAGTGCGGGAAGGCTGTTCTACCAAAAATATTCTGTTATTCTCTGCTTTTCTTGGTATGATTGTATTAGAATTACACAGATCTTTTTCTTGTAAATTTATTCATGGGTAGTAAACTATGCTTGTCCGTGATGACCTCGGGTTCAAGTAACTGGGCAAGAGATTTGTGATCCCAGGGCGTCAGAACAAGCTACTTGGTAGCATTTAATCCTATAAAGGAGCGCCAATCTCATTGGTGGCGTCACGGGCACTTTTTGAATTGAGATGTGCAAAGGAATTAATCCATTCATTTCATCTGGATCAAGAGGTCTTCTGGGAGTAAAAAACTCAATTAAAAATCACTTTGTGATAATTCTGATTCACCCATCCAATAGCATAATAGAGGAGCTGGTATTAGCATTATTTGGGTATTTGGATTTTTAATTTCTTTCAATAAACCAAAATCAGATAAAGATTTAGTGACAACATAACCAATTTTTGCTGATTTTGTTTCACAGAAATGGAGCAATCCTTTTAAGTCTCGTGCCCCAGTATGTTCAAAACGATATTTCACTTCAAAAGGTATGATTTCGTTTCCAAATTTAGCTATTAAATCCACTTCTTTTTCAGATCTATCTCGCCAATATGTAAAGCGAAGACTTTGCGCGTAGTATCTTGCATAGATGTGTTTAAAAACAGCGGTTTCGGTGGCGATTCCTAAATCGCTAGGATCATCAAATGCCGTTTTTCCTTTCATGAGTACCGCTGGAGCGATTGCTGCATCTGCAAGATATACCTTGTACCTTGCGCGAAGAATTTCTTTGCCATAACCAAAAGGGGGAAGTCGATATATTAAATGTGTTGCTTCTAATAGTTCAATGAAATGTAATACTGTTTGTTGTGCTATTTTAAGGTTGCTGCCGAGTGTAGCCATATCAAGTAACCCACCGCCATGCATGCAAAGATATAAAAATGTCATTTCAAGTTCGAGAACTCTGCGTACCCCAAAAAGAACCGTCATGTCGCGTTTTAAAACTTTGTCAATGATGTCGTCACGTAGCAAACGTTGGGCTTGAGTAATATTTTCTATTAAAGCAGCTTGGGGAAAACCGCCGTGCACTAAATATTCATGAAAATGTCCAACGTAGGGTTCTGATATCTCCGTAATATGATAAAAATCTTTTTGTGGCCAAGTAAATAAATCGCGTAAGGACTTAAGCGGTGGGAGTAGTGGAAGCGAGGCTGATAATCCTTTTAAATGAAGGTATTCATAAAATGAGAGTGTGGTGAGTCGAATAGTATGCCAGCGTCCAACGCCTGATTCTTGTTGTGTATGTAGTAAAGGCATCGCGGAGCCAGTAAATACAATTCTACGATTTTTATTAAAATCTACCTGATGTTTAATCCAGATACCCCAGTCTTGAATATTTTGTGTTTCATCTAAAAAAAGGTATTCCTGTCCTTCAATCTTTGGTTGACGTTCTCGCCAAGCTTCTAAAACTGAGTCTATCCCAGCAAGTTTAATAATGGGGTGATCAAATGTTGTATAGATAATATTTGCAGCAGGTACCCCATTTTTGAGTAATGTATCTATAGCTTGAAGTAAAAGCGTAGTTTTACCAACTTGTCGTGCTCCTGAGAGTAAAACAGCACGTGGTGCTGGTGGCTTCTGAATCCAGCTAAACAATTCATGAAAAGATGCTCTTCGCCATGATGGAAGGTCGGAAATAGGTTCATTCCTCCACCAAGGATTGAATGTGGCAAGTATTTTTATAAGCTCATGTTTAGGTATGTTCATAAGTATAGTTTAGCAAAATGCTGCATTTAATGCAACTATACTTTAGTTATTTTCATTATTTTAATAAAGTATACTTTGATTATAATGAATTCTTAAACTAATTATACTATCGTAGTAATAGATAATAACTTATTGATTTTACTTCACTTCAGCTAAGGTATTTTTCACTATAGTTTGGTTAATTTTCTGTCGTAACCGGATGAAAATGCCATTATAATGAGCATCTATTGACCATCCAGGCTTTTTAGTATACAACTTGTACTTTAATTTATTATCGAAAATTTACATTAAACTGGAGGAAAAAATAATGAGTCAAAGTCGTAGTGGTAGCACATCAATGTATTTTAATATATTTAAAGAAAATCCACACTCAGATGAGGTGGCTCTTTCTCAAACACAGCTTTATGAAAGATTCTTTCTTGCGCTCGAATATTTAAAAACAGGTAATTATGAAGGTCTAGCACATGCTATTACTGTTAAAAAGTTATTAGATAATAACGAAACGGAAAATAGCGTAAAAGACGTGCTCAGAGAAATAGTCCAGACAGGTCGATGCGAAGATGAGGTTGAAGCTAGGATATTATCAAGAGTTAAGGATGTTGTAAGCCAGGGCAGTCAGGCTCCGGAACTCTTATATAACCCTTCTTATGATCCAGTAGACGAGAATGGTCATGCTGAGGAGTATAAAACAACAGCTGCTATCAAGCCAAAACTGAGTGTACTGCCACGTGGTACATATTTTGAATATAGATGTGAGGTGAATGACGTAAAACCGAAATGCTGTACTATATTATAAGCACTTGAAAACCCTTCCTAGAGAAGGGTTTCTCTTATTTTTTCAATTCGTAGAAGCACAAATATCGTATCCGTTAAATAAAACACTGATCCAGCAGTCCCGACTTTACGGACACCTCACTATCGACATTAGCGGTTGAAAGCTTTGGACGCCCGGGGTCTTTATTAGACATTTGTTAGTGATAAGCTGCTTTAGTCACGATCTAATCTGACAATATACTTGAAAAAAGTAAGGTTACCTGTTTTGATATTTACTAGACATAACTATCAAAACAGGTAACCTTACTTTTTTCAAGTATATTGTCAGATTAGATCGTGACTAAAGCACATAAGGATCGCAGCTGTTTTTATTTTCTTTCGAATTATTAATACTAGGTGCGTTCATAGATTACTCCTACATATAATAAATTATATCATAAGGTAAATCTCTCTTGATAATATGGACAGGGCCTACGCGTGAAAAATTTCTTGACAATGTCACTGCTTACTCGATAACCATCCCATGCTCAGCTTCTTGTGCTTTTGAGCACAATCCCGTAAATAAAGATTAATAAGTGTCTGATAGGGAATACCATTATCTTCTGATAAACCCTTAAAATAATTAATTGTTTCTGAGTCAAGCCTTATAGTGACTTGCTTTTTTAGATCCGCAATATAAGGATTCTTTTTTCCTTTTGAAAAATCATATTCTTTTTTCATATTTACCACCTTGATATTGAGTTGATTCTTTTTTCGTTGCTTTTCTGGCCGAAATGATTCTAATGATATTATCCCTATGTCGAAAACAGTGACAAACGACCAATAAACGAGCAATGCTACTTACGCCTAAAATAACGAATCGATCCTCATAATCTGAATGCTCTGGATCATGAATCACAACTGCATTTTCGTCAAAAAACACGGATTTAGCTTCATCAAAGCTTATATGATGTTTTTTCTTATTTAAAGATGCCTTAGTCGCATCCCATTCGAATGTAATTTTCATAATTATATTATAATTATATTGTAATTTTGTACAAGTTTTTTATGTGGCGGGAGGAAGAGATATTCTATTAACAACTTCTATCAGATGCTTGAAGGACATAGCATTTTTTCTCATGAGGCTTTTAATTGATTGATCAGGTTTTTGTTTTGCTTTTTGTAATACATTTAAAGCCCATTTTCGCAGGATATCAATATTTTCAGCCGTATTATCATTACGAATACAGGAACCATCTTCATTAAATACAACATCTAATCTCCAATGTAATTGATTTTCGATGCCCCAATGCAAACGTGCAGCTTGATTCAATCGTCTAGCATCAGCGGGTAAGGAAGAAATATACAAACGTTTTTCATTGCTAATAATGCCGGCTTTATTAACTAGCGTTGTAACCATGCCGATACTTTTTAAACCTGGCCATCTATGTTCTTCTTGTCACCATTTAATATCATCAAATGAATATGCAATGTCTTTCCAGATCCACTATTTCGTATTGCCTTACCATCAAGATTAATATACGTACCTATAGCTGTAGCGAGAGCTTGAGTAAATGATTCAAATGAGATATAAAACTCTTGCGGATTAACAGCATCCCAAAATCGTTGATAAGTATCATGACTTGGCGGTCCATACGGAAATTCAAAATATTTTTTAAGCTCTTCAAAATGTGCTTCTGTAAAATCAGCAAACCCGCTAAAACTATCGATGCCTGCAAGACTTACTAGGGTCTGTCGTCAATTAACCCCCACCCACGTCGTCCCGCGGCTTGTCCG
>CAZHMQ010000025.1:0-25036 GCA_964533645.1 uncultured Coxiellaceae bacterium | reverse complement strand
ATAGTAGAAGTTGAGCGATTGTATAATATAATTCTTTACCAAACCAGTCAGAGGCCAAAAAGATGTTACAACAAAAACCTTATATTAGCATCGTGATCCCCGTCTATAATGAGGAAAAAAATCTTGAAGAATTATTTAGACGACTTACCTCAACTTTAGATGCTTTGGCAAAACCATATGAAATCATTTTGACCAATGACGGCAGCAAAGATCAATCCAGTAAGATCTTACAACAATTGCATGAACGTAGACCTGATCAGATTCGTGTGATTGAATTTAACGGAAACTTTGGTCAGCACATGGCTATTATGGCGGGATTTGAACGTGTTCGTGGTGATATTGTGATCACTATGGATGCCGATCTGCAAAATCCACCTGAAGAAATTCCAAAATTAGTAGCAGCCATGGAAAGAGGCCATGATGTGGTGAATACCCACAGACAAAATCGTCAAGATAGCGCATGGCGACGTTTTGTTTCCAAAATGCATAATAAATGTCGTGCATGGATGATGCCTAAGTTAAAAATGGAAGACGAAGGCTGTATGTTACGAGCCTATAGTCGTTCTATTGTGGATTTAATGGTTGCAACGGGTGAAGCGACCACCTTTATTCCTGCGCTTGCGTTAAATTATGCTTACAATCCCACTGAAATTGGTGTAGCGCATGAACCGCGATTTGCAGGTGAGTCGAATTACAGTTTTTATGGATTGATTCGTTATAATTTTGATTTGGTGACAGGCTTTTCATTATTTCCATTACAAGTTTTTACCATGCTTGGACTTTCTATTTCTGGTTTAAGCTTTCTTTTTGTGGTTTTTTTAATGCTTCGTCGTTTGATTATCGGACCTGAAGTGGAAGGTGTGTTCACCTTATTCGCTGTGATATTTTTCTTATTAGGTATAGTGTTGTTAGGATTAGGTGTGGTTGGTGAATATGTAGGACGTATTTACCAGGAAGTCAGAAGACGCCCACGTTTTGTGATAAGAAAAGTATTAGAAAAAGATTTGATTCTTCCGCAATATGCATCGCAAGAAAAAGTTGAAATGAATTAGGGCTGTTTACACAATATCAGCTGCTATGGATCCCTTCCCCCACGCTTCGCAAGAGAAAACATGATGATTACAGAAATCATCATGTATATGAGTAGGTTGAGATTTTTATTGTGCATTCAAGTTAGGCAACATAGAGCTTGGAGTGGTGCCCGGTGTAGGTGCAGAAGTAGGCGGAGTGGTTTGTTGAACGACGGGTGCATTCATAGCAGGTCGTGCATCGGTTGCAGGTGCTGCAGGCTTTGCAGGAGGCGCTGCAGGTGTAGGTGGAGCAGGTTTTGCCGGAGGAGATGCTGTAGCAGGCGGTGGTGTGGGTGCTGCGGGAGCTGGCATGGCAGTTTGTGCTGGAATACCCGGCATAGCGGCAGGTGGTGGAGGTGCATACATGCTAGTAGGTTGTGTAGGAGTTGCAGCAGCTGGAGTACCAGTAACTGTAGTACTAGTAACTGTAGTCGTTGTGGATGGTATGGGAGTTTTAGGCATAGCATCTTTTGGTGGAGTAATGCTTGAAGTATCTAAAGGTCCGCTTGCTGCTGGAGGCGTGGTATCCTCCATTGCAGCCACATCAGCTGATAAGGCGGGAACAGCAATGGTATAAATAAGCGTAGCTAGCATAGGTAACAATATTTTTTTCATATAAACTCCTTTTAGTCACGTTCAAAAACGTATAGTAAATCTGCGCCATTATCAACAGTACTTGTTTCAGATTGTAAGGCCCAATGGTTGTCTATTTGATATCGTAAGTTTAAAACAGATACTGGATCAAATAAACCAATACTATAATGAAGCGATAATTTTTTTGTAATCTGTTTGCCAATCACAAAGGAGGTGGTTGACTCCACGGATTTTGATGTAGGATTAAAGCTCTGAACTGATTCGATATTCAACTCACTAAGACCTAGTGTTTCTTGTAATTTTTCAGTGAAATGATTAATTTTAGCGCCGTTTGGATTAAGTGTACTTAATACACTAAAAATAGCGACTCCTTGGCTACTCGACGCCTTGGATTGAGGTTGACCTAATAGGATGTAGGATAAAATATCGGCCTGACTTAAACCTGAAGGCACAGAAAATAATGAAATCAAAGGCTTATCTGCGGTACCATGAACGCGAATGCCTACCTTAACATCTTCAATTCCGGCGTATAAAGGTATTCTGGTCGAGAATTCATCAGAGTTATTGGTAATCACGCGTCTTATTTTTTTGACGGCTTCAATATCTAAGCCAGGATTAGTCAGGGTGTTACCCGCATAGATTAAACGTCCACTTTCGATTCCAAGTTTTTGACCATAGGCGACATACCTACCTTGCAGAGCATAAAATTCACCGCGTGCAATGGCTAGACTATCGACATCTTTTGTAATGTGAATGTTGCCACCTAGGGATGCTTGTAAACTATTATAATAGACATTGATTTTGTCTCCTAAATTAAGATCAATGGCTAAGACAGTACTCAATGGAGAAGTGTTTGCGACTTTTCTTTGTTGAACGAATACAACTTCTTCAGGAAGCGTGGTTGTTCCACTAAAGTTTTTGGGCTTAATTTCAGCATAAGGTACAAGTATTTTTCCTTGCAGTTGTAACACAGGATAAGTTAATTTTATTTTAATATCAGGAGAGATTAAGATCTTATATTCAGGCAAGTGTACTGCTGATAAGCGATTACCTTGTAACGATATAGTGATAGGGTAGTTATCTTGGTCAAGTTTGATATTGCCATCAAAGCGTGCTTTACCTGTGCCCGATTGAAGTCGACCTTGTAAATTTATAGTATTATGATCAATTAGATTTCCTTGAATAAAAATAGCTTCAGGATGTATTCCTAAGTTTGGAATGCTGAGACTTAGATTATCCATGGCGAATTTACCTGTAAAAATGGGGTTAAATAGCAATCCATGAATATCTACATTAGCAGATATTTTTCCACGAATATTTTTTAAGAAATCTAACGATGAGAAAACACTCTGAATTTCTATAGGTTGAAGATTTACATGCGCATCGATTTTTTGTTGTGGATTGGATATTCCTGAATAGTTAGGTAAAGAGATGGTTGCAGAGAGTAAAGCAATTTTTTCAAATTGAAGTTTAATCAGTGCAGTAAGTGATTTTTTTTCTCTGGTGATATGACTCGTTGCAGTGAGTGATAATTTTTTATAAATATGATCGCGCAGTTTGGTATCAAAAAAAGTCAGTGCAACAGAAGATTTGGCGTTAGATTTTTTGAAGGATAGATTGGCTTCGCCTTTGACTCGAGAAATAGATTGTTTATAAAAAGTTAAATTTCTTGCATTAAATTCTGCATGTAACAAAGGTTCAGATAAACTACCTGAGATCATTCCCTCACTGTTGATGAGACCTTCGCAATTCGGTAGCCATTTTTTTAGTGGGAGCTCTTGCAGTTTCCAGTGAAGATTCCAGTGGTCTGTGAGATCACCATTCAGTTCTATAGTTGAAGCGGATTGTTCGATATAAAGTTTTTTTATGATAAGTCTATCTAGTATAATGTGTTGCCATAAACGTAATGGTAGATGTAATTGTTGAGAACTCTCATCATCTTTATCATATAAAATAATCCGGCCATCTTCTATTTCTAATTGTTTGATTTCAAGTTTGCCTTTTAATAATAAAAGTGGGTTCCAGCGTATATCAAGTAATTTAAATGATATGTTTTGTTCGGGAGTTTGATAGGAAAGATCACGTAATGTAAAACCTGATAATAATGTTCCATCAAGTTTTTTAATGGTGAGCTTCCCCGGGGTATGATTTGCTAACCATTGTAAATCATATTGTAATCCAGCGGGTGTTGCGATCAAAAGATAGCATGTGGTGCACACACTTAATAAACACGTGATAAAAAGAAACTTAATAAAATACCACATTAAAATTCAGGTCCTATGCTAAATTCAATACTCATGGGTTTTCCTTTTTTAGATTCAGCGCGTCCTACGTATAATTTTATGGGTCCAATTGCGGAAGTATAAATAAGACCAAAACCATCTCCACGATTGAGAGGATCATTAAAGTGATCGCTTGCAGTACCAAAATCATAAAAGGCAGCTCCACTCAAATCACCGACAATTTTATGTTGTATCTCTACACTACCTACACGTAAATATCGGCCTGGACCAATGCTGTCGAAAGGAAAGCCACGTATGCTGTTTAAACCGCCCGCAAAAAAATTGAGTGTTAAGGGTAATTGATTTAAATCATTCACCACGGTATAACCCAAGTCGGAACGTAAAATAAGTCGACTATGTTTCGTTGGGCTAACAATATATTTTCCCTTTAGTTCGGCCTGAAAAAAACTTGTGGTTGATAGTGCATTCGCACTTCCGCCTTGGATGGTAAAATTAAATGAGCTACCAAACCTTGGATTGATAATGTTGTCTGCGGATATGCGCGATATATTATAAGATGGATAGAGCAAATGACTATTTCTCAATTTTTCTTCGTCTTGCTTGTAGAGATCGTTTAATGCATTTACAGAAAGTGTGTGGCGCCATAAGCCTATTTGTTTTAAGTAAGCAGCAGAAAGAGCTTCGGAAAGACTTTCTCCCTTTTTAGGTAGAAATCGTTGTATATTTAACCCTATGGTATATTGATCCGTTAAAGGATTATCTCCGGGTATATAATATTTTGCCGAGAGTCCACTTAATACGGATGAAAGTTTCATTTGAGCAGTGAGATGTTGTCCTGCATCACCTATGCGTCGCATATCCATACCCATGGTTAATCTTGGCCCGGTAAATGTGCCGTAACCAGCGCCTATGTTATATTGTTGTGATTTGGGTAACGTAATATCAACTTTGGTAGGAATTTTATTTTCCAGAGCTTGATCGAACTCGGGTGTCACAGATACATTTCTAAAATATCGACTACTACTTAAATCTTGTTGCAGCTGTAGAAGCTTAAGACTAGAAAACGGTTGACCTTCTTGGATGTTATTGAATCGTTGTAAAAATGAAGATGCATAAGGACTTTGGCTGTAGTTAATACTGCCAAAATAATATTGGGGTCCGGTATTCATTTCAAGAATAATGTTAGCCGTGTTGTTCTCTGTGTTAATAAGAATTTCTTTTTTATCTAATTTTGCTTTGAGGTAGCCTTGGTTATTGACAACTTCAAAAAAAGCTTCTTTGGCTTTTTCATAATGATCGATGATTAGTCTTTTGTGAGTGGCCAAAGGAAATTTTTTGATAAAAGCTTGGATTTCGGGATTATTTTTACCTGGTCCAGTTACACTGATTAAAACGGTATTAATTTGTATCGCTGGTCCTGGTTTAATCACAAAGTGCGCATTCCATAAAGTATCATGTTTTGTCAGTTTTGCAGTAATTTCCGAATTGAAATAACCATAAGGTTCTAAGGCTTTTTTGATATACAGAGGCGCATCTTGATAAAAATGTTTAATATCTGCCGAAGTCAGCTCACCTTCATAAGAGGCTTGCTCAATGTCTAAACGTGTTTGCACATTGCTTAATGCATCACCTTCTATGCCTGAAATATCAATAGTTAAAATTTCTTTTGCATAGCTAACTGGAAGTGCAATAACGCATAAAAAAATCGCGATAATGATAAAAATAGAGCGTAACAAGTAAGCTTCGCCTCGTTTGGTTTGTTTTTCATGATTTGATATTGTTTTTAGGATGGCGCTTAGTATACCATGAAAATTTTAGCAGCAAAAACAATCGATTAGGATTATAAAGAATCATTATAAAGAGGGCGGCTTTATGTTATCAGCAGCGATAAAGGAAGTAGAAGTACAAGATCAAAAACAAAACATGGTAAAACCCACCTTGCAGAAAAATGATAATGTAGCTGTCATTAAGCTTGCGTTGGAACAAAAAGTTCAATTTATTCAACAATCTTTCGAAGACGCTTGGAAAAAATATCCACTCGAAAATAGCATAAGTCAGGCAGGTTATCTTATTTCGCACGAAGGGGCGGTGGGTTCAGGGGAAACTCAAATCCAATCGTTACTGGAAAAGTTTCAAAACTATCAAAATGTTGAACAAATTCAGGCCGATTTCTCAAAACTTCGAGCATTTTGGGTTGATCAATGTAAAACAAAACAGGTGTTGATCAACTTTGGTGATAGTTACTTGATCAGTCTGCATATGATGGAAGCTTTGTTTATATGTGCTCATAAGGATAATTTGTCATATGTAATCAAGTCTACCGAACTTAAGGAGCCGGTGCTATCTGAAGAAACTGAAACTAAAATCAATCTAGAAAATGTGGTACAGCAAGTAAAAAATGCTTATGTGAAAGACTTGCGTACCCAATTATTTGTAGATAACAGTAAACTCAGCGATGAAATGCTATCCGAAGTCGTTGAGGTAAATCGTAACATTGATTTATATCATGATAAAATTAAAGCAGTTTTAGAAGTTAAATCAGTGGATCTGGAGGAAAAAGTCGATGATTCAGCAGAAAGTAAAATAGCGCAGTTGCTTTCGGATGAGTTAGCATACGCTTCGTTATCACTTTCCGAAGAGATTCCAAGATTAAAACACACACAAGAAGAGCTTATAGCAACAAGAACCGCGTTATTTGATAAACATAACAAAAAAATTGATGAAACTTTAACGAATGTTAGGACTAAAGTTGTGCCAGTGCAGGTTAATTGCGATGTCATTTCAGAATTATCTCCCTTAACTAAAGAATTGCATCAAGTAGAGGCCTCGATTGAGACGATAGAGCAGCAAAATAAATTGAAATCACTTGAATCAGATGCTGCTTTACATTTAAAAGAAGTCGTAGCCGTAAATAAAGAATTGGATGATGGCGCTTCATTGCGAGACTATGCATTAACTTTTTCTAAACCAAGATTGATTGGTAGAGATAAAGAACCTATTCGTGCTATGAGAGTCATGTATGAAAAAGTTTTAAACGAATATTTGGGTGGTTCGCCACACATACAAAAATTAGATGATTTATCCTTCTTTGAACCCATGGATATTACACAATGGAAGGAGAAAAAGACTAGTATAGAAGCAAAGCTAGAAAAAATTACCACGCAGGCAGTAGCCCAAGTAAGAATTGATATTCAAAATGTAGAATTTCTCAAACTAAGAGGAGCTATTATCACTCAAGAAGGTGAAGATTTAAGGCATCAAGCATCTTCTTATAAAGATATAAACCCATTTCCCGAAAATTTTTTGGCATTACGAAGGGCAGCACTCGATGAACAATGGGATGCGTTGTTAGTGTCTGAAGAAAATATAAAAAAGCTTGAAGCATTACCTAAAAAAATATTTGCAGCAGCAGAGAGGTGCCCTAATCATAAACATGACATTTATGTAGAAACGGCAATGCAATTTAATCGAAATTTAGCAAAATTTCGCACTCCAGTAAAAAAAGATGTTGAAGTAAAAGGAATGCCGCCATGCTCACAATATAAAGCACCAGTCCCTGTGTCGTTCATTGGCAGCATACAATATGCAGATGAGGTGAAACCAAAGAGACATTGGTATTCGCGTTTCATTGATAAACCATGGAAGCGCGCTTTGCTTATAGGTTTAGCTGCGTTTTTACTAGCGGGGGCAGCCGCGACAGGGGTTGGACTCATACTTGAAGCATCCTTGACCACTATCTTGGCAGTTTCCATAGGCGGAGGAACATGTGCGGGATTGTTAGCAAGTGGCGTGACTTATGCCTGCACACCACGCAGACACCAACCACCTCCTCGAATAGCTCACATAGAACCTGAAGAAGACAAAGAACAGTTAATGGCCAGACGACGTGCAGCAGTTTTATTTACTGCATCTGCTCCTTCCGTAATGCCAGTGCATGCGCCAAACAGTTTACATGATGATGACTCCATTTCCTGTTTCGATTGGTTTTTATGTCGTCGGAAAAGTAATAACGTTGATTCGCCGAAACAAGAGAACAGTTATCATCTAAGTGTGGATAAAAAAGCAAATAACTAACTTTGCGCATGATAAGTGTCATTCCCGCCCTCGCGGGAATGACGAATATGCTTAACTAAATTTCCTTCCTAGTTTAATATTTCCTTAAGTATTTTCTTCCTATAATCTAGGGCGTGTCGTCAATTAACCCCTGCCCACGTCGTCCCGCGACTGGATCCTGCGGTCAAGCCGCAGGACGACGGAGTAGTGGGCATTTGAGGCATCTAATTGACGACAGGCCCTAGATATTGTTTTTGATTACACAATAAAAAAAGGAAAAGTCATATGCCTAGACATAGAGCAAAACGACTTGCAGTCATAGAAGATAATAATCAAGATAATGTTTCCCCACAAAATGCTTTATTACAACAGATTAGAGCAACGCAACATAAACTAATAAATGGCATTTTTAAAGAAATCCTTAAATTTCCTGATGGTACCCCAGATAAAACTCTAGTCGAAACATTTCTTAGTCTTGTTTCTAGTGAAATACTCGATTTTTCCATAGATAAAACATTTGAATCGATTCAGAGCGTCGAGGCAAACTTTGTTAAGTTGCTCACTGATTTTAAAAATGCATCTAAAGCATTAGGTCTCGCAGAATCGCACCAATCCTTATGCGAAGGGTTAGAATTATTTATCCAGTGGTATCATGTTCAGGCTATCGAAGCTTTTTTATATAAGCCGTTAGCCAACGAGTTTGTTATTACACATCATACTTTGGAAGCAAAAGTCAGCCTGCAAGATAGATTTAATATTTTAATTCAAAAAATAAATTATTTTAATTCACAAATAGAAGAGATAGAGCAGGGCCTAGCATATTATCAATTACCCGTTATGGACGCGAAAGAAACTGATTTGAGAGCCATATTGCAACCCTTATTGGCGGAAGAATCAAGACTAAATATTCTTCCTAATCAAGCAAAAATAATAGAAAAACTTGAGCAAGAACGACTTGTTTTAGTGAAAAATCTTGCTGATTTGAATCATGAAATGGAGCAAAAAATTGCTGATAGTGAGGAAGCATTAAAAAAAGCGAAAGAAAATAGAGAAAAGTTATACGAATCGACTTTAGGTATAGATGTTTATTATGTGAATGGCTTCAAAAAAAAACATAAAGAAGTTTTTGAAGCGTATAAAAAATTAATAATACGTAGTAATCAGCGCGATGAGTTTTTAAGGATTGATGCCATTGAAAAATGTATCCAAATTTTTTCAGAACCTTTTAGAATATTTGAGTCATCTTTAAGCGCATATTCTAGTCATACTTCTTCTTATGTGTATCATAAAGTTAGCACCTATTATTCCACTATTAATGGAATATACGGGTTTTTAACACAACAATTTTCAACATTTCAATCTCATTCTGCTATGCTTAGGTTGGAAAAAGAGTATGAACAACAATACGAATATTTGCGTATTGAACGACCACAGCTTGCAGAAGAAGCTGAGAAAAATTTTGTTGAAGCGGCAAAACTATATTTAAGAGAAATTGCAACATTAGATGATACTGTTAAAGCAGAGATATCATCTCAAACAAAAGAAGCGTTTGACTACGACGTGTTAAATGATGCTTTGGGGATTAGGCCATCGAATTACATTCCTATAATTAAAACATTAACATCTAAAACATCTAAACGAGATAAATTAAATAAAAATTGGGATGAAGTTTTTAATCGTATTTTCACAAATGAATTACAAGACATTAAATCTGAATTGGATGTTTTAACTAAACTATCACCTTCTGATTTGCCATTGTTAAAAAAAATGGAAGGCAGATTGAGAGCTAAGCGTGAAGCACTAGACGCAATTTTGGATAATGATCACTATCCTCACATATGCGAAATGCTTGAAGTGATGTATTTTGAGGTAAATTTGAAGCATCCCGTCATATGTGAGATTAGGAATCATATAAAACATTTGGAAAACTCCTCATTAGCTATACAAGAAGAGCATAAGCTTCCTCCACAAAACGAACATAAACTCATACCTATGTCCGTGATTTCGAAACCTGATGTTATACCTACTCCAGTACCTAAGTCAGAACCAAAAATAGATAGTAGGTCGCCTTGGTATGTAAATTTAACAAATAAAACATGGAAACGAGCAGTGATATATGGATTACTCACGTTTGCTGCTGTAATGCTTGCATTTACCGTGTGGGGATTAGCAGCTGAGGTGGCAGCTGTAGCCATTATCATGCCCGGTATAGGTTTCGCAGGGATGGGTTTTTCTATGGTCGCAGGTACTTATTATATAAGCAAAAAATGTTGCGCTAATACATCACCTGAAAATACAGTGGAAAATGCCCCGCCTATGTTGCCTAATGTTATGCCTCGCCAAAAGCAATCTGCAAATGTTCCTGAGCGTTCTTCAGATTTACTTTCAACAACTTATAGGAAGGCGCCTTCTTTACATAACAGTGGTTTCAGGTTGTTTGATCATAACTCTAGAATTTGCGACTCAGCATTGGAAGCGTCACTAACGTCGAGTAAGGAACAGCCTAGTGAGTGTTTAAACCTTCACGGTCATAAGCAGTTAAAAAGTTAACGTTATAGCAAATCTTTTTAAGTCGTTACATGAAAAAATGCAAACAAATAGTACATGCATGAGTGCGGTCATAACAAGATGAGGGTAGTTTATGCAGATTTTTCATAATATGGTTTGTTTTATTTGACTATCCATTTTGACCTGCTATGATGCGAGGTGTACTGATTTTACGCATATACGCACATGTAGGATATTGTTATTTTATGAGTCTAAATATAAATACACATCATAAAAGCTTAAGCTTATTTACACTAATCATGATCAATGTTATTGCCATCGATAATCTACGTAGTTTGACTGCGGGCGCAGAATATGGTTTTTCCATGGTGTTTTTTTACTTGGTTGCGGCGGTTTTATTTTTTGTACCTACCATACTTGTGACTGCAGAATTAGCAACAGGTTGGCCAAATACTGGCGGTGTGTATATCTGGGTTCGAGAAGCCTTTGGACCACGTTGGGGATTTTTAACGATTTGGTTGCAATGGATTTATAATGTCGTTTGGTATCCTACTATTTTTGCTTTTATTGCAAGTATCGTGGCTTATTTAATCAACCCAGCGCTTGTTGATAATAAGTTTTTTATGTTAGGAGTGATTTTAGGCGCTTATTGGACCATGACATTTGTCAATTGCTTAGGTTTAAGAGTATCGGGTCTATTCAGCGTAATTGGGGCTTTAGTAGGTACCATTTTTCCTATGTTATTAATCGCTATGCTAGGTTTTGTATGGATCTATCTTGATAAACCTGCGCATGTTAATTTTACGCTCAAAGATTTTTTCCCACATTTAAATAGCTATCGTGATTTAGCTTTTGTGACTAATATTTTATTTGGATTGATGGGCATGGAAATGTCAGCGGTGCACGCAGGCGATGTGCGCCAACCCGAGCGTACTTATCCTTTAGCGCTCATTTGTTCTGCTGTCATTATTCTATTTACATTGATCTCGGCATGTCTAGCTATCACTATTGTGATACCTGTCGAAAAATTAAATTTAGTATCGGGTTTTATTGAAGCTTTTTCGATATTTTTTAGTGCATATAATATGGGTTGGTTTATTCCTATTATTGCCGTTTTGATTATTTTAGGCAGCTTAGGTGGAGCATCTGCGTGGATATTAGGCCCGGCTAGAGGATTGCTTGTAGCAACGAATGATAATAAGTTACCAAGTTTTATTTCCAAACAAAATCGCAAAAATATGCCGGTGGGTATTTTGATTTTACAAGGTATCATAGTAACGGTATTGTGCGGTGTGTTTTTTATTATGCCCAGTGTCAATAGTTCTTATTGGATTCTATCAAATCTTACAGCACAATTGGCATTGTTATTTTATATCATGATGTTTGCTGCGGCCATTCGTTTGCGCTATAAACATGCACATGTAAAGCGAGCATTTCATATCCCTGGAGGCAAGTTAGGTGTATGGATAGTTTGCGGAATCGGAATTTTTACCTGCTTTAGTGCAATTTTATTAGGATTTTTACCTCCGACACAAGTCACAGTAGGTAATATTTTCAAATACGAAGCTATCTTGATCATAGGTATTTTACTTTGTTGTGTGGTGCCATTTTTCTTACGATCTAAGCAAGCACGTTAAATTTTTGGAGTCAAAAAAGCAATGTTAACCCCCTTTGAAAAAGGGGCGAAGTTTCAATGATCGATCCACGCACGAAGTCAGTGTTGGGTTACGCCGGAAAAAAATAAAGCTAAATATTTCAGATAGTTACGATTTCTGTTGAATAAAAAAAGCACTGTATATTAATTGATCTATTGCGAGTGTTCTGCTATACTAATATACGTCCTTCCTGTTGTTGGAGTGTTAGTTGTGCCTAAAAATGATGAAATTTCATATGATCAATTAATGGAATGCATTACTAAGAGAAAAGGAGACGAGAGCAAGCAGCCTCGGTTAACTCCTAAGACTTCTTATGCATTTAAGGATATAGAAGGGAATGATTTATTAAGTTATGCAATTTTACTTTACAAAACACAACCAGCTAAGTTCGAGACCGTTCTTAAACTTATCAATCAAGATATCGTCGATAAACAGATAACAGGCGCTCAAATTACAACAATGTTACAAGATGCATTAAGAAATGCACTGAAAGTAGATAATCCAGTTCTCGTAAAAGAAATTCTGAATCTCCAGTTTCCATTTCTAGAAGAAAAAAAAGACGAACCATCAGTTAAAGTTAGCCTTGATAAAGTGCCATTGGTCTCTTGTGGAGAAAACTGCAGAGCATTTATTAAAACCATTTTTAAAGAGAAAATTAATGCCAATCAATCATGCTCCGATCTGGAAGAAATTTTAATAAGGGCGGCAGAACTTGGCGACCTTACTTTTATTAAAAATAAATTAACATCACAGAATAAAAAAATTACTGGGGAGCTTTTAAAACGAGCAACACAGAATAATCATCTTGGCATGGTTCGCTATTTCATTGAAGACGCGCAAGTGGCTGACCTAAACGAATTGAATTTATTAACTGAGGCGATAAATAACCAATCCAATGATGTTTTTCAATATTTATTGGAGAAAAAATCACTGATTAATGAAGTGGATCATCAAGGATATTCTCCTTTAATGCGAGCCATAAAAATAGAAGACGTGGCGGCTGTTAAACGATTGCTGGAGAAAGAGGCATCGATGACCCTGCAAAGTCTTATCAGCAATACGATATTCCATATAGCAGCCGATGTTAATAATATTGAAATATGGAATCTTTTATTGAAACAAAATACGGAAGAAGTCAAAAAATTAATAGATCAACAGAATGTTTATGGACAAACTGCAAGAAGCATTCTAGTGTCAAGAAATTCTGATAATAGTTGCAGCGACATAATCAATCTTTTGGATCGAACTTATCCTCACTTGGATAAATCAGTCTTAGCTCCTCTGCCTGAGGTCGACCAAGGACACGTACTTGATAAAATGGAGTACTATCTTCGATTACGTTATCGGAGTTTGGATGGACTAAAAGACAAACAAGGGCTTTGTTGTGGTTTTCTTTTCCTCTATTTATGGTATGCCTCCCAAGAGAAAAGAGATCACTTTTATAACGTGATGGCTCAGCTTGCTCATTGGGATGGGGCAGTTGATTCCCTCGAGAGAAATTTTGATACGCCGTATATGAATGACAAAGGAATGCCCATTTATATAAACATGGATCAATTATTTGAACAATGGATTAACGATGTTATTTGGTTTCAGCAGGAGTTTATTAACTGCAACAAGGACGGCCTAAGTCAAGACGACAGAAACGCTCAATTAAATATGATAAATCAGCAAGATAATTTTAACACAAAGCATGAAGTTAGTAGCATTTTTAAATCTTCCCAAGTGTTTTTGTCTGATTTTCAAATAGCTGAGCTTTTAAACTATATTGGAAAAATGTCTCCTAACACAGTCATGGAAGTTGCAGGAAGTGCTAAAAACGATAAGGATGCTCATGTGGTAGGTATACTGGTAAAGGAAAACGGCTTGTCATTTTACGATTCGAGTCGCAAGTATAAAGTAACAGAACTTCTTCCTGTAGAGCAAATAGGTCGGTTAATTAATAGTGTTCATTCATACCATCCAGATAGTATGGAGTATTACATCTATTCTCTCAATGATTCAAAAAAAACCACTAAGCCTTCTCTTGAGGATTTTTCTGCATTGTTAGGGGAAGAAAAAATACCACCTCTAGATGCTGTTCTTGCGTTCCAAGAAACATCTGCGAATAAATTTACTCCCATGCATCTTGCAATCATGACAAACAATTTGGCTGCTTTACGCCATTTACTCAGTCATGATCATGATTATTCTTTGAAAGAGGCTCATGGAATGTCGTCTTGGGATATAGCAAGAAATGCACATAATCTTGATGCCCTATTATTGATAGCAGAGCATGTCTTTAATGTCTCGCCTGATAAAGGTGTTGATCTTCTTACACAATTAGATCTCGAGAAAGGAAGTACTTTACTTCATGATTTGGCTATAAAAGGAGATATCTCTAGCATAAAGACTATCCTAAATTATTGTCCATGTGAAAAGCAGTGTCTCTTATTAACGACAAAGAACAAAAATCAAAAATCAGTGTTAGATATTATTACTAAAAAAGTAACAGATGAGCCTGCCGATTACTATCCCCTATTACAAGTTTGTCCTAACGCTTTCAAAGTTAATTTACTTGGATACTGTGTATATAATAAAAATGCTTTATGGAATTGGGCTGTAAAAGAGCCAAAGCACATCAGGATGCTTTTGGAGAACTTGTCTTTCGAAGACTATCATGCCGCAATGAACATAGAACAGGGATATCTTTCTCAATATAGGGAAAACATACAAAATAGTTTTTTTAAATGCTATACTCTCAATTTCGATGATTCGATGGAAGAGTTCAAAAAAATTATAGATTGCTATCCAGAGGAATATCGTAGCGATTTATTGCAAAAAGAGCCATCACTTTTATTCACTCTTGCTAAAAAAAATAAATTTGATATTTTGCAATTCGCTTTAACATGCATTCCGAAGGAGCAGCAGATCGATTGGTTACTTCGCAAGGATTCTACAGAAAAAGCATTCATTGATTACTTTACATCGTCTCCAGAGTCAATTCACTGTTTACAAACAATAATCTCTCATTGCCAGGATAACAAAAAAAAGACAGAGGTATTCCTACATTTGACTCACAGCACTATGGAGGATACACGTCTTGTTGACTTAATTCGGAATCCTGAGATGATAAATGGTCTCCCACGACCCGAGAGCTTGAAAGAATGCAAGGATGACATTCAAAAACAATTCTGGCTTTTCCTCGCAAAACGAATGCCTATTACAGAAGACGCCTATAACAAGCTGATGGTTCATGTTATTCCTCGTATGCTTCCCGCAGTCAATGATCACGATAAACCTTTGCTAACAACGTTGTTCGCTTTGCCACCTTTTGTCAGTCTAAAGTATATTAATAACCAATTAGGCTCTTCTATTGAAGAAAAAACACTCCAAGATCTCCAGGAAGTTGGCAAGATTTTTAACCGCTTTTTATTAACATATAAGTTAATCAAAGATCAGCATCCCGTAGACTCAATACAGACGTATGATTGGCTAAGACGCTTCGAAAACTTCTCTTTGAAACGGAATGTATTATTTTTTAGCTCAGCTCTTGACGAGCCCTTATTAGCTACAGACACTCTCCAGAATTTGCAAGTGGCCTATCCTAAGAATATTGACGATGATGATCTCCCGAGGTTTTTTGAGTGCGCTCACGCTATCCAGGCGCTACCCGAGGGCAATCGCCAATTTTTGCAAACAAAGCTGAATAATCTGTTATCAAAAGACCCTCCCTCTTACTTAGGGTTTGTCGAACAAGCAAAAAGATTAACGTTCTTTTCTAGAGCTATCATAAACAATGCGTGCGCTCTAGCTAAGCAAAGTGATTTATTTACCCAATGGGAAGCGGCAAAATATGACCAGGGTTCTTTAGATGAGCTTGTGCACTCCTTAAGAAAAGAGGAAAAACATAGAGATTCTCAAATGACAGAAGACAAGACTACTATGATGCCTAGCGATGAACAGTCAAAGTTGTTAGCTAAAGAGAAGGAAGACTTATCAGAAGTCCTTGTAGCACCGCTAACAACCATGGCTGATAAGCTGGGTGACTCTTGTAAAAAGGAATTTCCATCAGTAAATGATGGGCTTATAAGCGAGTTAAAAAGTAGTGCAGCAGCTTGTGCCAACTCTCCCACTGAGAAGAATTTCGAACAATATCAGCAGGTTGTGGGTGAAGTTAAAACCGCCGTTACTGAGCCACATTGGTATAAATCACAAACTTGTAAGCTCGCTATAGGATTTGGATTAATAGTAGTAGGAGCGGCTTGTCTTATCGGTGCTTTAGCGGTCTTGCCTTATACTGGCCCTGTTTCACTTTTCGGTGCTAAGATTGGTACAGAATGGATAGCGGCCGGACTTGGTGTTCTTGGATTAACGTTTTGTGGCATAGGATTCCCTGTGATAACCTTTTTTCGCGAAAAGGCAGATAACGATGCTAGTCAGGTGCGGGCACCGATGCCCAGTCCCGGGTCGCGCCAAGGATAATAAAGTTATATATTTCAGGTGGTTATGCGTTATTTTGATAAAAATTTTGATAAAAAAGCTAGGGTTTATAAAATTCTTGTGGTATACTATCTTCACTTATGAGCACATATTGCACAAAATCAAAGCAGCACTCCGCTTCGGGATTTCTTAAAGTCTCTATGGTTTCTCATGCTCATTATTATATAGTGATTCCTGTCAAAGTCCTTATTCGAGTGATTAGCATTATTTGCCTGTTCTAGTGGCCACGCCGTTTTGCCACACTAGGATGGGAGATAGAAGAGCGAAACACAAATAAACTAAAACTTTAAAAAATGCAATATGAGATAAACTATGAATACTCCATTGAATCAAGGTGTCGCCGATTTAAGTGTTAGCTCACATGCGTCTCGAGCGCAGCGTAATAACTTACTCTATTATCCTTGGGTAATTATCACTTTGTGTGCATTTTTCTTATTTTTTAAATATGTGTTACAAGTATCGCCTAGTGTCATGACAAAAGATTTGATGTCAGAGTTTCATGTGAATGGGGCTGGGTTAGGAAATTTAGCGGCAACGTATTTTTATGCTTATTTAGTGACCCAACTTTTTGTGGGGCCTTTGTTAGATCGATATAGTCCACGTTATTTAACCACTTTTGCTATTTTATTATGCGCAGCGGGTGCGTTTGCTTTTGCAAATACACATTCTATTGTTGCGGCACAACTTTCTCGTGCTTTGATGGGGGCGGGTACTGCATTTGCGACAGTAAGTTATATGAAGATGTCTGCGCTATGGTTTAGACCAAATCAAGTTGCATTCGTGGATGGTTTGTTAGCTACAGCTGCTATGGTGGGGGCGTTATGCGGACAAGTTCCACTGACCTTATTGGTCGAACACTCGGGTTGGAGAGATAGTTTAATTTATTGCGGTCTTTTTGGGCTTGTGTTCGCCGTGATATTTTTTCTTGTAGTGAAGGATAAAAAAATCACTTCATCTACAAAACAAATAAATACGATTAAATTATCGGATATTCGTGCCCTTTTTAAAGATAAGAAAAATTGGTTATTAACGCTATATAGTGGTTTAGCCTTTACACCTATCGCAGTATTAGGTGGGTTATGGGGTAATCCATTTTTTGAAGTAGCGCATCACTTAAGCCCTACGCAAGCTGCCTATTTTACTTCTCTGATTTTTATTGGCTTAGCAATAGGCAGTCCTTTGTTCGGTTATTTTGCGGGACATTTAGGAGATAGTGTACGTGTTATGATGATAGGTACTGTTCTTGCGCTTATCTCTCTGCTTATCGCTATTTATGTGACCAGTGTTCCATTGTGGTTATTTGGAGCGTTACTGTTGATATTTGGCCTTGGTACAGGTGTTTTTATGCTAAGTTTTCCTTTAGGTAAAGAAATCAATCCTATCGGTTTAGCCGCAACGGTGGTAGCTTTAATTAATACGGGTGATGCATTATTTGGTTCATTTACTGAGCCATTAATTGGTAAAATGCTAGATATATTTTGGGAAGGTCACGTAGTAGATGGTGTGCATGTTTTTTCCTTGCAAAATTATCATATGGCGTTAGCGTTGTTGCCGCTGTATTTGTTGTTGGGTTTGTTGTGTTTAATTGGTCTAAAAAAAATTAAATAGCATGGAGCGATAAAGCCAGCAACAGCTGGCTTTTTCTAAGAAAAGTCTATTTGTCATGTCTGACCCCATATTTGTTGACATGATTTTTCCAGTCTCTTAATTTTTCAAATATTTTAACCGGCGTATCTAACGTTTGTTTAGCGTAATCTTCAACCGATTTGATAATGCTGGGTTCATCGCATCTTAAAAAGGGATTTAACTTTTTTTCTTCCATCAGAGTTGAGGGTAACGTCGGTTTATGTTGTGTTGAAAGTTGAATGACCGCATGGATTTTTTCTTTAATGGCTATGTTGCCAGGTTCAACATGTGCGGCAAAACGGAGATTTGCTAAGGTATATTCATGCCCACAAAACACTTTGGTTTCATCAGGTAAAGCGGTTAATTTTTGCAGAGAATGATACATTTGATCCGGTGTACCTTCAAAAATTTTACCACAACCCATGCTAAATAAAGTATCTCCTGAAAATAACCACCCATTTCCAAAGTAAGCGGTATGATCTAAAGTGTGGCCAGGTATGGCTATGGCTCTTAGTGTCATATCGGAGCAGGAGATTTTGTCACCTTCCTTGAGGGGATCCGTGATGAAAGATAAAACGCTTAGATGTGATCCGTAGACTGGAATGGAAGGATATTTGCGAAGTAAGTCTTTTACCCCGCCGGAGTGGTCATGATGATGGTGGGTAATAAAAATGCCGGATAGTTGTAAATTGTATTCTTCAAGAGCTACAAGAACAGGTTCTGCATCACCTGGATCTATCACCCATGCCATTTTTGTAGCAGGATCCGTAAACATCCAAATGTAATTATCTTGAAATGCACATATAGCTATTACTTCAGTAGAGATTGACATGATAATATTGGCCTTTATTTTTAGTAAGCAAAGGATAATGATAAACCATGGAAAAAGAATTGCCCATCGTCGAGTCACAACTGCTTTTATTAACTCGTCAATTTTTATTAGAACAAGAAACCGAGCGCGCGGTGCGTGCCATTGCACTCGATGCATCCTTAGAAAAGCACTTAGGCATAGATTCGTTAGGTAAAGTGGAGCTTTTGCATCGCATCGAAAAAGCATTTGATATACAGTTACCTCATAGTGTATTAGCGGAAGCAGATACCATTAGAACTGTTGCTGAAGCTGTGATGATTGCAAAACCCGCGAAAAAATTTTTTTTAAAACATGCATCTGCCCCCAGCTTGGAAAACTTAGACATAGACTTATCAAAAATTAAAATCTTACAAGATGTGCTTATTGAATATGCAATACGTGAACCCAATCGCCCGCATATTTATTTACAAAATGACGAAGGTAGTGAAGAAGTCATCACCTATGGAGAGTTGCTTAATAAAGCGTCCAGTGTGGCTAATGCATTGATAGACTTAGGTATAAAACCTGATGATACCATAGCACTTATGTTGCCTACTGGCCGTGAATTTTTTCAATCGTTTTTTGGTGTGTTACTTGCGGGTGCTGTGCCTGTTCCTATATATCCGCCTTTTCGCATGGATAAAATTGAAGAATATGCGTTACGTGAAGTTAAAATTTTAAATAATGCTGAAGTCCGTGGGCTTATTACATTTGCTGAAGCGTCTATGCTAAGTAAGATTTTGCAAGCGTATATTCCTAGTTTAAAAATTGTCGTTAATGCAAATAGTTTATTAAATGATAGATCTAGGCATAGCGGTGCACTTCCGCATATACCGCGTACGACAGATCAGCCTGCACTCATTCAATATTCATCAGGTAGTACAGGTGATCCTAAAGGTATATTGTTATATCATCAAAATATTTTAGCAAATATTCGAGCCATTGAAAAAGCCATTCAAGTTAAGCCAACAGATGCAGTTGTCAGTTGGTTGCCACTCTATCATGACATGGGTTTGATGAGCTGGCTGACTAGCTTATATTTCGGTATTCCTATTAGCATTATGTCGCCTTTATCTTTTTTGAATAGACCAGAACGTTGGTTGTGGAGTATACATTATCGAAGAGCTACCTTATCGGCCGCACCCAATTTTGCTTATGAATTATGTGTTAAAAAAATTGATGATGACATGCTGGAAGGTTTAGATTTAAGTAGTTGGCGTTTATCTTTTAACGGTGCAGAAGCTGTTAATCCACATACGTTAGAACGATTTTATCAACGTTTTAAAAAATACGGTTTTAAGAAAGAAACATTATGTCCTGTCTATGGTTTAGCAGAAGATACGGTGGCATTAACTGTGCCACCTTTAGATCGAGAGTATCGCGTGGACAAAATTTCCCGTGAGACTTTTGAGAAAGACATGCAAGCTCAGCCTTATCTCAATGAAAAAGATTTTTTAATTTTTGTATCAGAAGGTATTGCAATTCCCGATCATGAAATCAGAGTGGTGGACGATAAAATCCATGTATTAGGAGAGCGTCATGTAGGTAATGTACAATTTCGTGGTCCTTCAGCTATGCAGGGTTATTATCGTAATCCTGAGGCGACTTCTGCGGTTTATTTTGATGGTTGGTGGGGTACGGGTGATTTAGGTTATATTGCTGATGGTGAATTATTTATAACCGGTCGAAAAAAAGATTTAATCATTAAAGCTGGACGTAATTTTACTCCCGAAAGTATTGAAGAAGTTGTAGGAAATATACAAGATGTGAGAAAAGGTTGTGTTATTGCGTTTGGTGTTACGGATGCAAGTATAGGTACAGAAAAATTAATTATTGCAGCTGAATCTACGTTAACTGACCCTGAAGCAAAGAAGCAATTGGCAGATCGCATTACGGAGCAAGTTGTCGTTAATGTAGGAGTTCCGCCAGATCAAGTGGTGATTGTCCCGTTGCGAAAAATACCCAAAACCTCCAGCGGCAAACTGCAACGTTCACAATGTAAGGAATCTTTTTTAAAAGGGGAGCTATCAGGTAAGAGCCGGGCCGTTTCTCTGCAAATGATATCATTATGGTTTTCGGGATTTAAAAAACGCATTAAACGCTTTTCAACTCAATGTTTGAAATTTGTTTATACGTCTTACGTAGGGTTAGTCATGTTAATCGTGTTATTACCTGTTTGGTTGCTGGTTATGGTCACACCAAAAAATATAGCATCTCGCGTACTCAAAATATCTTTAAAAACGTTATTTATGTTGTCAGGTTGCCGAATTATCGTAGAAAATGCATCTCGTCTGCGTCAAGCTAACCCTATGATTTATGTGGCAAATCATTTTAGTTACACTGATGCTTTAATTTTGTTTTCTATACTACCGCCAGGTACTTTGTTCATCGTAAAAAAAGAGTTATCAAAAGTACCCATGGTTTCAAGCGCGATTAAGAAGTTAGGTTTTATTGCGGTGGATCGTTGGGATTTTTCACAAAAT
The DNA here is from genome assembly GCA_964533645.1 of uncultured Coxiellaceae bacterium. Taxonomy (GTDB): domain Bacteria; phylum Pseudomonadota; class Gammaproteobacteria; order DSM-16500; family DSM-16500; genus JABDBK01. Next base: position 3,472 of record CAZHMQ010000025.1, on the reverse strand, counting down.
ATTGAAGATACTAAGCAAATTAACACTGCTTTAGCCAATGGCAATTCCATTATGATATATCCAGAAGGCACATTTACTTACGCAAGTGGTTTACGACCTTTTAAAGCCGGAGCTTTCCAGTTATCGGTCGATACTAAGACTGCGATTTGTCCTGTTGCACTGAAAAATACGAGAAAGTTATTAAGAGACGGATCTATTTTATTGTCGCCAACTAACATTTTGGTAACCGTTTGTGAGCTTATTATCCCTCAGTCAAGCGATTGGCAAGAAGTCGTAAAATTGCGTAATGATGTTAGGCAAGTCATAGCAAAATATTGTGGCGAACCTACGGTGGATTTGATTGTAGCTGGACCAGTGGGAAGTTAGTGACTTTAGAGGGTCGGCTGATCTATACTACAAATATTTTGAACAAAAGAGTAACTTTATGACAGTCATTACACGATTTGCGCCCAGTCCTACCGGTTATTTGCACGTGGGTGGTGCGCGCACTGCTTTATATTGTTGGTTATACGCCAAAAAAACCCAAGGTAAGTTTATTTTACGCATTGAAGATACCGATGTTGAGCGTTCTACACCTGAGTCGGTTCAAGCTATTTTGGATGCGATGGAATGGCTAGAGCTTGGTTATGACGAGGGTCCTTATTATCAAACCAAACGCTTTGATCGCTATCGCATCGTTGCTGAGCAATTATTAAAAGAAGGTAAAGCATATCGTTGCTATTGTTCAAAAGAACGTTTAGAAAACTTACGTACCGAACAAATGGAAAAAAAAGAAAAACCGCGTTATGACGGTCATTGTCGTGATCTAAAAGAGTCTACATCAGGCCCATTTGTGCTACGTTTTAGAAATCCTACGGAGGGAGTCGTAGAATTTGATGATTTAATTCGTGGAAAATTAAGTTTTAGCAATATGGAGCTGGATGATTTAATCATTGCACGCAGTGATGGCACGCCAACTTATAATTTTACGGTAGTGGTTGATGATTGGGACATGAGAATTACGCATGTGATACGTGGTGATGATCATATCAATAATACGCCAAGACAAATTAATATTTTACGTGCGTTACATGCAACACCGCCGCTTTATGCGCATGTATCTATGATTTTAGGTCCAGATGGAAAGCGTCTTTCAAAGCGTCATGGCGCAGTTTCCGTCATGCAATATAGGGAAGATGGATTTTTGCCGGAAGCATTATTAAATTATTTAGTGCGTCTGGGATGGTCATATGGTGATCAAGAGATATTCTCAAAAGAAGAGTTGATCAATTTATTTGATATTAAAGGCATCAATAGGGCGCCTGCTGCGTTTAATCCTGAAAAACTTTTGTGGCTTAATCAGCATTATATGAAGACGAGTGATCCCGAGCATGTGGCTAAAGAATTGGCTTGGCATATGAAGCGTTTGGATATTGATGTCACTCGGGGGCCGTCTCTGGTTGATTTGGTTAAAGTACAAGCAGAGCGTGTTAAAACCCTCGCTGATATGGCTTCTCGAAGTCGCTATTTTTATGAAGACGTAACTTATCACAGTGATGCTGTAAATAAGCATTTAACGTCTGAGGTGATCCCAGCGCTAAGAGCCATAGAAAAAGCTTTAGAGGGGCTTTCTGATTGGTCTAAAGAAGCTATCCATCAAGTGGTTACTGATACTGCGGCTAGTTTGGATATAAAAATGGGTAAGATTGCCCAGCCTTTACGTGTGGCGGTGACAGGCGATACCGTATCTCCGCCTATTGATATGACACTGGTTTTGTTGGGTAAAGAAAAAACGTTGGCGCGTTTAGCGACCGCACTAGCTATGGATTGCTCTTAGGACCAGATAGGGTGTAAATCCCGCGCAAAAGCATGTGTGGGATTGGCTAAATGGAGTTTCCAATCGTATGTTTTTTTTGATGAAAATCTGTATTTTTTTCATTACGTTTTTTAATCATTTCAATCTCTTTGTATATTTGGATAAGTTCGTTTGTAAATACCACAAATTCAGCATCATTAAGATGAACCAGTTTTGTGAGTTGCTGCTGAAAAATTCCGTGTTGTGGATTGTCGCTTGCATTTTCGATGAGTATTGACAATATAGCTGATGCGAAGTTGCGAGCGAGCATGGTTTCATATCTGTTGCAAATAAATAGGATGAAAAGCAGATAATCATGAATATCTAAGATGTGTTGGTTTTGATGATTGAGTAATCTTTTTTTTAAGTATTCCATATAAAACTTTGAAGGAAGACTAAGGAGATCAAATTCTCCCGCTATGATGCTCTCGCGTAAATTTCTGAATGCATAACTCTTCATGGTGGTTGGCTCAGTGGGAGTTAAACGACCCGTGAGCATATCATAAGAAGAAGCGATGACCTCAAGATCTGCTTTTGGTATATCAGTAAGTAACAGAGGGGGTTTTAGAATATCTGCATGTATTACATAGGGGCTAATACAGTGTTTTGGATTGCATGCTATTGAATTGGATACGACTAATTGTATCGTAGGTTTCGATGTTAAAGATTTCTTTGCTAACATTCCTTCGCTATGCTCGAGACAAATTTCTACAGCAAGATCGGGGCTGATAACAATTTCTTGACTTCTTTCTTGTCCTGGTCTGAAGATACTGTGACTCAATGACTCTGTTTCTTCAAAGGGGGTAATTTTATCATGTCGTGCTATGCATTGACCTTTAGAAAATACATAAGCTGTATTTCTTACTAGAGTAAATTTCTCAAGCAATAAAATATGTTTTTGCTCTTCGTAGGTGCCTATAACGCTTTTGGATAGGTCTTTATTTATATTATAAGCAGCTTTAATTCCGTCAACTTTCAGCTGCCATTTTACGGGATCTACTTTCTTATTGAATTCTCGTGTTGTTGCAACTGTCCCGCCAACTATGGTAAGTTTTTTATATGTTAAGGTAAGTTTTTGCATCAATGATTTTAATTTTTCATGTTTTTGTTTGGATGTAATATATCGGTCAGTTCCATTTGATAGTCCGTATTCGGGCCAGGTAATGATCCATTCTTCCGTTTGTTCTTTCATTTCATTTAATTGATCGCAAATAGTTCGTATATTTGTTTCCATCATTTTTAACTGCTGATCGAAAGAAGCGTAATTAAAATTGGGAGGTAATTTTAGTGTAATAACGTGGGTACGGGCCATGACTTGAGTCCAAAAATCGCCACTATGACATAAATTATTCATTCTATCAACGAGTGTATAATTTACGATCTTATACATATGCTGTTCGTAAGTTTTTAAGTCTGAAGTACTTTATAGCGGTTACAAAAACCATGAACATGTTTATTTTCCGCTCCAAAAAATACATCCATGTATTTTGGGTGACATCCTGTCACCAAGTCGCTCTAAATAAACATGTTCATGGTTTTTGTAACCGCTATAAGCTTTCTTATGCCAATTCTTGTATTTGAACCTAGATTCAGCATCTTAAGCAGTCTCGCTACGGCTTCTACTGCCGAATCTAGGTT
>CAZHMQ010000024.1:0-25223 GCA_964533645.1 uncultured Coxiellaceae bacterium | reverse complement strand
AATGCATTATTTGCAATTTATAAAATAGATGTATTTGGCAAGACGCTTACATTGAATCTCTAAATAGCGTTATTAGAAAAGCCATTAATAATCGCAAAATTTTTCCTAGCGATCAATCAGCATTAAAGGTAATATACTTAGCGATTCAAAATGCATCTAAGAAATGGACCATGTCTCTGCATGACTGGAGAGCGGCCATGAACAGATTCGCAATTGAATTCGAAGGCAGAATGCCTGCATGATGAAAACGGCAGTTACACAAAATATCTTACAGGCTCAATATTTTAGATTGTTATTAAACACATGACTTAAGCAACTACCCAAGCGTGGCTCATATGTTCTCTATAAGTTTTTATTTAAGTGAACTTAAGTTTTTGTAACGTGGTATCTGCTGCTTTGCTCCGAAAATCATAGCCAAACTTCGCAAGCTCATCAATAATACCGACTTCTTTTAACTCATTGAGCAATACATCTCGTCCTTCAAAACTGTCACTTATCATATCTATTGCAGCTTTTAGATGACAAATTGTTTTGGCATTTTTAAGTGTAGATATTTGTTCTAAAAATTGCGCATTTTTAATATTTTTTTGAGTAAGTTTATCAACAGCTGTCTCAACCAAGGGACGAATATTATAGTCATAATAACTTTCTTGCCTGTCTACCGAAAGATGACTTTCAAGCGAAATCACATCGCCTATTGTTTTAATATCTATCATTGGATTATTTATCATTGCATCATAAAGTATATTAAATTGCGATACAGAAAGATAACTTAATATTAGACCCACATCCGAAGATTTTTTAATAGATTCCAAAATATATATCATTAAAAATTCTTTCATTTTTGCTGTGTATGTATGGGGCATCAAAGTGATAGAAGCAAGTAATAGTTGCAAACAATCTTCATTGTTTAAACTTTTTTTATTCATTAACTCATGTGAAAATTGCTTTAATGCTTCTAACTTTAGCGCTTCATCCACACTCACTATCAAATGGTTATTAGCTTTAGTTAATGACGTCAATGAGAATCCTAGACAATTTTTTATTTGTTTGTAATCAATATACGTACTAACATCCCATAAGTTAAAGATATTCAGTTCCGAAATATCTTCTAAATTTTTGCATAAAGCGCGTCTATGCATATTTGTCATTTCTGGATCATAAAACTTAACAACATACATCCCATTTTTTTTATGTCTTATACTAATAGCCATTACATGAGTAATTGTTTTTTTTGGTACCACGTAATGCAGCAAAAGACTACACTCTTCTTCGCATGCTAAGTTACTTGCAATGTATTTCAATTGAATCCCTAAAGAGTATGGATGAAAGAAATTATGATAAGCCGAGACTTGTCTATTTGGATCACTTGGAAATAGTAATGGATGCGTTGTTCCTTCATTTACCGCATTGAATAGTTGCACTAATATTTTTGAAGTATCAGTGATATCGTCATCTTTGCAATGAGGTTGTCTTTGTATACTTTCTACAGAAGATAAATCATGTGAATAACCTTTCATATGACGACTTGCAACTTCTTTAGCTAAGTGTCTACAAACAATTTGCTTTCCGGAACTATTGCGACCCCTTCCATTTAAATTGAGTTTTGGATCGCCTTCCTTGGAATTGTATATAAGAATGGAGGGATTTCTTTCATTATCACATTCTACATGCCGTCCTTGTTGCTGAAGATTATTTAGTTTATTTTTTAGAAATTCTTCAGCTGTCATAGGATTTGGTGGGCTCTTTTCTTCGAATCTAATGACACCCATAGCTTCTTTTATATTAATGTCAGTTAACTTTTTTTCCTGGTTTTTTGTTAAATCAAAAATAATATCGAATGCTTGCGAATTTTTTTTCATCCAAGCCAACGGCTTATCAGTTACTATATCTCTGTCTTGCATGATATCCTCATTGCTATAAATTTATGGTTAATATTTTCACTATGCTATTCTGGGTTTTTTATAATAACGAGCATTATATATGCAGATGCTCGAGAGTCAATCATAATATAACCAGAAATTCAAAAGGATCCACCATTGAACCAACTTCATTGTTTGTATTTCACTTTTACAAAATAATTTATAGAAAATTTGTACTTTACGCTCTATACTTCAGAAAATTATTTTAAAATGACGGGAGTCGATCGCATGTTACGTGACCACACACCAGAGCAAAAAGAAGAAAAATATGTCGTTTATGCACCCATCGTCATGCTAGATGTGGATGAAACACTCATACTAGGACGCAATGAAAAAGATGAACCTTTTGACTCATTCAACCATTCATTGATTGAAGCATTAATAAAAGCAGGGATCAAAGAAGTTTATCTGCTTACTGCGTATAAATTAAAGTTATTAAAAACACAAGCAGAACGAGATGAAGCACGTCATATTTCTCGCGTACAGCTCATTGATTATCTGAAAGGAAAAGGTATTACTGTTAAGGCTGTAGTCAGTAATCATGATTTGGTTGCGCCACCTGAGTCCAAGGAAAATTCATTTTTAGACAATATACCAGGCAGTTATTTCGAGCGCGTTATTAAACCCCAAGAAATGCTTATACTACAGAATCCAGCTATTAATCTAAACGATCCGCAATATAGTTACTCTGAAGTATTTAGAATACAAGAAAAAAACGAAGATATAGTGCATGAGATTAACAAAAGATACCAAGCTCCAGTTGGTAATATCAAATCTCCTTTGTCAGATTTGTTATTTACCTCACTTAAACGGAATAAAATAATCTCTGAAATGAATCCAAGAACAATTTTGTTTATGGATGATAAACAACACTATTTAGATGCTGTTTCAACAATAGCAAAAAAACATGCTCTTCCTTTTGATGGACTCAAAGTAACCTATAAACTCAAAACAGAAGATTATGTTGCTTTTCTCTCTAAGCATTGTCCAGACCGTATTGAATATCCCGCTATCGTCGCAAACAATGTTGCGTTGCTACAAGGCTCAAAAGAAACTGCTGAAACAAATTTAAAAGGATTTCTTTTTGATAGTAAAAATAAAGATATGATATTGACTCCAATAAATATGGTATTAAAAGTTCTTTCGCGTGTTAAAAATGATATGAATCATCATCCAGATCATCATGATTGCACAGGAGCGTGCAACGCAATGATACATGAAATGAATAAACAAATCGAAAAACTCAAAGAAATAAAAAAGAAACTTCCTGAAAAAGAAAAGAAAATTGTTGAAGCATTGTTGTTTAATTTAGATGATGCTTTTCACAAAACCAAGGAAATTTTGGCTAGCTTAGCTGCATATTTCAACCTGAATATTCAAGATACTCATACTCATCACACTATGCGTATTAATTAACGTATACAAGTTTAATAACTTAGTATTAAATTTTACGCTTAACGAGGAAATTTAAAATGCAAAATAGAATCATAGATCTGTGATATTGGCCTAGTGTGTACATCGGAGCCCTTTTTTGGGCAATTAAATTCTGCTTTTTTAGCTTCTTATAAGAAAACATTATACATGAGTTAAAAATATAACAAATCAATATAACATTACAGTAGTACGCAATAGGCCCCAGCATGAAGGCTTGCGCAATGTTGCATCGTATTCAGCTTTGCAATCAGAACATGATTATCAAAATTTATTGCCGCAGTTTATTGAATTTTAACTACGGGTATTTTTCTCAATACACTTATGGGGAAGATGGCGCCGTTTTTTCTTATGGCACTAACGTTGCCTTGTTGATAACTATGGAACCATTTCTGATGAACTCCAACTCATCTGAGTTATGATTTACGCCTTGAGGAACTTGCCTAGAACCTGCTTTCAGGTTTTTTGTTTCTAACGGATTCGATTTTGTTTCTTCGACAGGTTTGGGATTGAGATGTAAAACCATTTCATCGGCTGTATTCTCTTGCTCGCAATCATGCTGTTCTATTGGTTGACGATCTTGCATTTTTAGGACATCACTTTGTAATTCGGTCGATTATTATACACATATTAGCTAATATCCCGCAATCATTTTGTGCCAAGATTATTTTAGTAATTTAATACGTATTATGTAATAACGATTTTAGATATTAAATAAATACAACTAATTAGATTATTTATAGCTAATGATAAGGGGTCTTATACGAAATTAAGAGATAAGAAAGGATTGTTATTTCGTACTTATTAAATAAAGTGTATCCTTATGTTTATAAAAAGCATTTCAGGAGTGATAATGGATAAAAACAACATGGATAATTCAATGGATTTATTAGATCATGTAAAAGAAATTTTACCTGCTAAAATCGAGAGTTCTTCTTATTTAAGTAGTTATATTCAAGCTGCCACGAGTCAAAACACGAGGAAAGCCTATAGGCAAGATATACAACACTTTATTGCTTGGGGTGGGTTATTACCTACCACAATAAATATTATTATTCGATATTTACACGATCATGCTCAGATCCTAAACCCTCGCACACTATCGCGTCGGCTTACAGCATTAAAACATTGGCATACTTATCAAGAGTTTCCCGATCCAACGGATCATCCTCTGGTTAGAAAAACCTTAACAGGCATACAAAATACGCATGGAAGACCAAAAGAAAAAGCGCCCGCTATAACTATGGAACAATTGGCACAAATGGTTGCCTATTTAAAAAATCAACAATCATTACAAGCAACACGAAATAATGCTCTGCTGCAGACTGGATTTTTTGGAGCATTTAGACGCTCTGAGTTGTCTGTGATGCAATGGGAGCATATAAATTTTGTGACAGAAGGCATGGAAATTTTAATCCCAAAATCCAAGGGCGATCAAACAGGTGAAGGACAAATTTGTGCGATTCCCTACGGTGATGATACTTTATGTGCAGTATCAGCATTAAAAACATGGCAGGAGCACACCACACCCACTTCAACATTTGTTTTTTGTGCTATCAATAAGCATGATCATGTATGTTCTGATCAACTTAGTACTGATGGTATCGGATATATTATTAAAACTACCGCCATGCAGTGCGCCTTACCAAATGCTGATAAAATGAGCGCTCATAGCTTGCGAAGAGGTTTTGCCACAGAGACCAGTAGAAATGGCGCATCATTTGTTTCTATTATGCGTCATGGCCGCTGGAGGAATGAAAAAACAGTTCTAGGCTACATTGAAGAAGGCCAGCGGTTTGTAGAAAATGCAGCAAGTAAGCTTTTTAAAAAAATAGATCAATGACATACTAATTTTCATATGTTAACGTACTCATGTATTTACTTTACATGGAGGATAGTTATATGAGGAAAATTATTATATTATTTTTTACGATTTTATTTGCTTCTTCAGTGATGGCTGGCCCAGTAAAAGAAATCGTTTTTTTTGGCGATAGTTTAAGTGATGATGGCAATATCTATCAAAAAATAAAAATTGTTCCCAAATCTCCTCCCTATTATAAAGGTCGTTTCTCTAATGGTATAACTTGGGCTGAGCATTTAGGAAATTATTTCTACGATAAAGCTTATATAAAATATTCAAATTATTGCTATGGTGGTGCAACTGCTATTTTACATAAATTGCGTACGGATAAGTTTATTGCTCCTATGCTTTTAGAGGAAGAGCTAGACGCCTATTTTTTACGAACGCCGTTTAAGGATAAAAGTCAATCCGCATATGCATTATGGATGGGTGCCAATGATTATCTTTATGAGACAACAGAAGATATAAATGGTTTAACAAATAGTGTCGTCAATAAAATTAGTGAATCAGCGGAAAGACTTTTAAGTAAAGGTGCGCATGGTATTTTAATTTTAAATTTACCTGACTTAGCAAGAACTCCTTATGCGAGGAATCATCAAATTGAGACAAGGTTGCATGAAATGTCTTATATGCATAATGTCAAACTAGATGCGGCAGTTAAATTTCTTAGTGTTAAATATCCAAACAAGGTTTTATATTACGATGTTTATACTACATTTAATGATATATTAAGCAATCCAGAAGAATATAATAAAAAATATAATACTCATGTGACTGACACTACACAATCATGTTGGTTGGGTACGATTTATGGATTAAATAACAAATCATTCGAAGAAGAGTTAAAAATTTCTGGTGTTGATCAAAGTAATATTGAAGCGATTATATCTTCACCTGTGCTTCAAGGAGCATATTCGTTAAGCCAAGCTCAAGCAAATGGCAAAACACCTTGCGAACATGCAGATCAATATATATTTTGGGATGATTTACACCCCTCTGCGGTTGTGCATAAAGTGCTTGGTTCAATTATTGTTGAGATAATAGAAAAGAATAAATGGTTATAATTAATGTTAAAATATTTACATTCGAACCGTATATCCTTAATTTTATTAGTATTAACCAGCATCATTTGCTGGTTAATACAATCTCATACCATATTAAATTGGGATATAAGTTATGATTTATTAGCTACAAATCGGCTATTAGAAGGCGGAACTTATGGTGAAGGATTTTTTTCGCCAAATCCTCCATTGATTTTTTATCTTTATATGCCTATTGTTTGGCTGAAAAATATTTTTTATATTAAATTACAAGATGCCTTAGCTATTTATTTTATTTTTCTTGCTCAGATGTCATTTGTTATTTGTTATTATTTTATAAAAAAAATATGTAAAACAACAGACTTGGTTTTAGCTAATATTTTGCTTGGGACGATTCTACTTATATTGTTTATTTTACCCTACCATGATTTTGGAAAACGAGAACATTTATCACTTATTTTAACACTGCCATACTTTTTAGCTATCAGTTATCAACTAATGGGGACACCTATACATTTTTATCAATCTCTATTTATAGGGTTATTAGCAGCCATAGGTTTTTGTCTTAAGCCTTATTTTCTTATTGTTCCATTTTTAATAGAGTTATTTATTATCATTAGAAATCGTAGTTTTTTTAGTTGGATTAGAGCTATTCCTTTAGTGATGCTTGCATTTATTTTAGTGTATATTGCATTTGTCTATATATATTTTCCTTTTTATGCATTAGATCTCATCCCATTTTTTATGCATTATTATCATATAAGTGTTGCGAATTCGATGAGCGATGTATTATTTCAACCTTATGTGTTATTTACTTTTTTATCTCTCGTATTTTTTGTAATTTTTTATCATAAAAATTATTATAAAATGTTGAGCTTAGTTTTAGCTTTAGGAACACTAGGTTATTTGATTGCCTATCTTATACAGCATACCATGTGGCGATATCATATTATTCATGCCTATTTATTAGCGTGCTTGTTGTATGCGTTAATTTTTAGTTTTTTAAAAAACTGGTTAAGCATGTTCATTGTTGGTTTTTTTATGGTTATATTCCCGGCGCGCGAATTCATATTGGAATTTAAAGGCGACATATTATATAAAAAAGAATTTTCTTCTTTTGTTAAGCACTTAAGTGATATCGTAAAAGATAAATCAGTTTATACTATTTCATCAACTGTAGAGCTTCTTCCTGCTATGAATTATTCGAGTTTTAAATATGTTTCTCAATTTATGGACTTTTGTTGGTTTGCGGGATTTGAAAAAGAACGTCAATTGAACACTCGATTACCTAGCATAAGCTATCGAATAAATGAAGATTATTTTATTAATAAAGTTGCTGAGGAATTGAATACGAAAAAACCTGATTTCGTCCTAATAAATAAATTAGATAATAAACTTTTCTTTTCATATTTGCCTTTTGATTACTTAACAACGTTTTTAAAAAATGACAATTTTCTTAATGCGTGGCAGCCTTATCATTATGTAGGTCGTTTAGAAGATTATTCTTTACAATTATATTCGACAAGTAACTGGGGATTGTACATCATGCCTGAATTTCAAGATAAAATAAATTTGAATCATATCTCTAATAAATTTCTTGTCGTTTTAACAGGCAAATCTAACCCTAGAACAGCTTATTATGTCATCCATCAAAAATACTTGCATTCAAAGTTCGGATTGATAAAGCAGAATGTTTTTTTAACTGAAAATGAATCAAAATATCTCGCAAATAAAAACGGATTGCTAAGTATGAATGCTGATGATGCAAGCTTAATAAAGAATATGATTAGTAAATCGATTAATGCTCCCGCTCATAGGTTGGATGTTTATCAGCGGGAGACTTGACACGTCACGATCGGTTTAACGCAGAAAAGATACTTTTTGTCACTTTTTCCATAGATCCTGTCCCATCAATTTCTATGTAGTGAGGCATATGAGCTTGATCGGATTTATCTTTGTAGTAATTGACTAACGGTTCTGTTTGCTTATGATAAACGGCAAGTCGATTTTTGATGGTGTCTTCCGTATCATCAAGGCGTTGTATCAGAGATTCGCCAGTAACATCATCTTTGCCTTCGATTTTAGGAGGATTAAATAGTATATGATAAACTCTTCCTGATGCAGCATGGGTTCGGCGACCACTTAGTCTTTTAATGAGATCTTCATCGGGTACTTTAATCTGGATGACATAATCAAGATCGATATGATTCTCAATTAAACTATTTGCCTGTGGTAGAGTGCGAGGATATCCGTCAAGCAAAAAACCATTTTGACAATCCGCTTGTTGTAGGCGATCTTTGACAAGTTGAATCATAATATCATCAGAGACTAATTTACCCTCATCCATCGTTTTTTTTACGAACAATCCTAATTCTGTGCCAGCATTCACTGCGGCACGTAAGGTATCTCCCGTGGAAATTTGAGGTATTTTATATTTTTCGGTGATGAACTTTGCCTGAGTACCTTTACCAGCACCAGGGCAACCAAGTAAAACTAAGCGCATTTATTATTATGCTCCATCAAAGGTAGGTGACTATTTTAGTAACTATAGGGCTATAAGGCCAGAAAATAATAACAGGTTGTTTACAATTCTACGATCCTGGCTAGCGAATTGTAAAAAAACCCTTTATTTGTGAGTTTTACTCAAAAATAATGGCATCCCGGATGTATATTGTTTGAGTATTTTTAGACTTCTTTGGCTACCTGTATCATTCCATAATTCATAGGCTTCAAGCGGGAGTAAATCGGGGTATTTGCTTGAGTATTGGCGTAATGACTGAAGTACATCCATGAGCGAGACAAATTGCTTAGCTAGTCCTTGATAAAGATCATCATGACTTGTTGAAATGGTCGCATAGGAAGACTGACCTAGTTTAACAAAATAACTTAATTGAACAAGTCGTTTTTCTGCTATTTTTGGGAATAATCCAGTATAAATTAGACACTTATCTCCCACGGCTTGTAATAGTTGTTGTCGTTGCGTAAGTTTTAATCCCATTGCAGATAAAAAATCAGTTGCAACTATATCCTTGATTATATGAGGTTTTGTGGTATACCTGATCATTAAAAAAACGAGATAGGATTCTACATCTTCTTTTAAATGGATATCACATTGATCTTCTGCTTCATGTATAATATCGTGCCATAAAGCCGTAGTTGTTGAATTATGAAGTATTTGCATGGTATAAAACCTCCCATACTTTAAAACTCACAATTTCATTATAGAACATAATCTTGCGAAAAGCTGCACAACATTGCGTTGGATCTGTATAAATTATGAACATTCTTGTTATTTCCGACTTACATTTAGATGAGACCCGTCCAACTATCACGGAGTTATTCCTGAAATTTCTCAAGGATAAAGCTAAACATGCTAAAGCACTTTATATCTTGGGTGACTTTTTTGAAGCCTGGATAGGAGATGATAATCTTACCGATTTTAATATAAAAATTATGCATGCTTTGTGCGAAGCCACGCAACATGGCCTACCTATTTTTTTTATGCCTGGTAATAGAGATTTTTTAATTGGAAAAAAATTTCTCAGGGCAACAGGTTGTCAATTGTTACCGGACGAATATGTGATCGATTTATTTGGGATACCGACTCTGATGATGCATGGTGATACTTTATGTACGCTAGATAAAAAATATATGAAATTTCGTAAAAAATCCCGTCATTGGTTAATGCAAAAATTATTTTTTATGCGATCGTTAAAAACAAGACGTGCGATGATCAAGCAATATCGTGAAGCAAGTCAAGCACATATCAGCACCCTACCCGATCATATTATGGATGTGACACAAACCGAAGTTGAGCGAGTGATGTTAAGACATGGTGTAAAGCACTTAATTCATGGTCATACGCATAGAGAAGCTGTGCACACTTTTAATGTAGATGGTAAGCTAGCGACCCGCACCGTGTTAGGCGCGTGGCATGATGATGGGTGTATTCTTGTGTGTGAACCCCAAGGAAATAATACATTGGAACATATTTCATAACTATTCTGTGGTAACCACCGATTAAAGAGTGACGGTCAGTTTTCGTTGATGCGATTCAAAACGATGCTCCCAAAGAAAAATTCCTTGCCAAGTGCCTAAAGTAAGTTTCCCATCTGTGATTGGAATCGTGAGAGAGGATTGTGTAAGAATAGTACGAATATGAGCCGGCATATCATCGGGGCCTTCTATGATATGAGTATACAAACTATCATCATCTGGTATTAAGCGTTGCATGAATTTTTCTAGATCAGTTAAGACGGCAGGATCATCGTTTTCGCAAATGATGAGTGAGGCGCTGGTGTGATGAAGAAAGATATTGCATAAACCTAAAGCAATATTAGCTTTTGATACGACCTCTGAAATTAAGGGTGTAATATTAATTAACCCTCGGCCTGGTGTTTTGATGCTTAGGATTTTTTGTATAGTCATATATATTCCTAAGAAACATCACGCCCTTTTGATAAGGGCGTGATTTGCGTTTTATAAAGCTAATGGTTTGTAAGGTAATACGATGCTTTGTAAATTTAAATCATGTTGGATTTTGCGAGAAATTTTGGTAGCTGATGCTTCTTTAAATTCAGGGCCGACATATACATGTGTTCTAATACCACCTTTTGTAAGTTTCACTTCTTTTGTAAAGGCATTAAAACCTGCAGCACGTAATTTATCTGTAAGACTTCGTGCATTAGCTTTATTTTTAAAGCTGCCCATTTGAACTATCCATGCTGGTTTATTGAGATTAGCCACTTCATGGTGGGCTGGTTTGTGATGGGTTTTTGCTTTGTTTTTAGTGGACTTTAGAGAGCGCTTGTTTACAACAGGTTGTGCTGTGTTTTCTTCTTCTGTCGATATGGTGCTTTGTTCTACACCTGCTTGTACATCAGGTTTAGCTGGTTCATCCGTTGTGTTAGCAGATTTTGCTTGATCTAAGGATGCATTACTTAATTCTGTCGGTTGTTTTGGATCTTGTAGATTGTTCGTTATCGGCGCTGTGTTGGGTTCGACCGCATCAGCATTTGCAACAGGAGGTGGAGCAGCTTCTGGTTTTATTTCCACGATAGCATCATTCGTTGATGCGGGTGTAGATTCAGCGACAGGTGTTACAGTCGTGGTTTGTTGGTTATCTTGATTGTCGACGGGTGCAACTGCTGTGGCAGTATTTAGCTTATCTGGAAATGCAGGAGCAGTGACGCTTGTGGTTTGTATAGCGACTTCATTTTTACTAAAAAGTAATGGAAATAATATAATAACTAAAGCTATGATGACGAGAATACCAAGTATACGTTGGGTTTTTCTTTTATCCATGATTCACCTCAATGTGTTGACATTAATCCTGTAAAATTGAGGGAAGTACAATATTCAATTGTTTGTTTTCCCTCGGGTAATTATTAACTAGCCTGTTGTCTTGTTAAACCGCGTAGTATTCTTGCGAGAGTCGTTCGCAGATCTTTACGTGAAACTATCATATCAATAGCGCCATGTTCTAGCAAAAATTCACTGCGTTGAAATCCTTCAGGTAAGGTTTCTCTCACTGTTTGTTCTATCACTCGAGGACCCGCGAAGCCAATGAGGGCTTTCGGTTCAGCTACAATGATATCCCCTAGCGTTGCAAGACTTGCCGATACACCGCCCATGGTAGGATCGGTTAATACAGAAATATAAGGGAGACCTTGTTCAGATAAGCGTGCTAATGCAGCGCTAACTTTCGCCATTTGCATTAATGAAACGAGGGCTTCTTGCATTCTTGCGCCACCACTTGCAGAAAAACATACAAATGGAATTTTATATTCAATAGCAGTATTAATACCTTTGACAAACTTCTCACCTACTACGGCACCCATGGATCCGCCAATAAACCCATATTCAAAGGCAGCAGTGACTAAAGGCAAGTTTTCTGTTTGGCCTTTGATAACGATTAATGCTTCTGTTTCACCTGTTTCTTTTTGGGCTGTTGAAATACGATCTTTATATTTTTTTAAATCTTTAAATTTCAAAAAATCAATAGGTGATATATCAGCTCCTATTTCTGTTTGCATCATATCATCTAAGAAATATTGTAAGCGTTTTCTCGCAGAAATACGCATATGATGATCGCATTTAGGGCATACTTCTAAATTGCGTTCCAATTCGGTTCTGTATAAAATAGCAGCACACTTATCGCATTTAGACCATAGCCCTTCTGGAACGCCTTTTTTGGTCACTGCGTCTGTTCGAATTCTTGAAGGAAGTAGATTTTTAAACCAACTCATAGTAGATACTCTGTTTTGTGTCATGCTTTAGGAGGCTAATTATAAGAGCAATTAATAATTTTGAACAGCGCAAATCTTTATTATGTTATAATTACTTGGTAACATAACTAAAGGAAACTTTACTATGAGCCAACCTCGCGATGATAAAAAGGATCAAAAAGAGAATCCAGAGGGAAGTTTACCTACAGCAGAAGACCGTAAAAATATCAGAGACCAACTCGATAGACCCCGACGTAGAGGGGCAATACTCCCTGATACACCTATGCCGCCGCCCCAAGAGAAGAAAAATAGACCATGAAGGAACTAGGGCCTGTCGTCAATTGGTTAATAGTGTTTAAAAAGCGGTAGAATCGGCTAAAATGAACGAATATTTTCGTTAAATAGCTCGCTATTCGCCTCAAATATTCGTTCATTTTATCTCGATTCTCCACTTTTTAAACACTATTAACCAATTGACGACAGGCCCTAACATGTTAGTATGAGTTGATTGTTTTTACATGGAATTTTATATATTTCAGGATAAGCCACATTGGTCAAATATAACCCATGCGGGGAGGCTGTTTCAACCGCGTGGCGTCTATCTTTGGCAAGTAGGACTTTTTGCATCCATTCTGGCTCCTCAAAGCCTGCGCCAACATGCATAAGTGCTCCTACAATATTTCTCACCATATGATGCAAGAAAGCATTTGCTTGAATCTCTATCACAATATAGTCGTCTAATCGATTGATATGAATATATTTGACATGGCGCATAGGGGTTGATGATTCGCACTCTGATGAACGAAATGAACTAAAGTCTAATTCACCAAGGAGATATTGACTCGCAGTTTGCATGGTAGCGACATTAAGTACATCATAATTCCATGTGATACGAGAAGTTAATAGCGCAGGTCTTGAAGTATGATTATAAATAACATAACGATAAGTACGTGATAAAGCTTTGTAACGCGCATGAAAATCATCATCAACGACTTCCGCCCAGCGCACTGCAATAGTCGAAGGCAAATGTGTATTGGTTCCGAGTAACCATGCACGCATGTTACGCTGTGCTCGCGTTTCAAAGTGAATAACTTGTCCTGTTGCATGAACACCCGCATCGGTTCGTCCAGCACAAAAGGTAATAATTCTTTCATCGGCAATTTTAGATAATGCTTCTTCTACGCAGCCTTGGATAGTGGGAAGATTTTGTTGTGCTTGCCAACCATGAAAACCATGGCCATTGTATTCAATGCCTAATGCAATTTTCATAGGGTTAACAAAAGCTCTTGTGCGATGTGTTGTTGATTGGAACCCCCATGGAGAATCACGTTTTCAAGTATTTGTTTAGCTAATATAAGATTGCCAAGTTCTATATAAGCACGTGCCATATCAAGTTGCGTCACAAAAACATCGTCGCCAGCGATCGCTTGAATGTCTTGATTGTCAACCGCCCTCGTCTCAGTGGTTGGATTTAACAAAAGTATAGTCAAAATAAATATAGCCAAAAAAATCGCGATGACAATACATACAAACATAATAGTGTTATGTTGCGCAAATTGAATGAGTTGTTGAAAATAATGCATCATGAATTTTCCTTGTGCTTCTTAACCATCATGTTGAATAATCGTTCAGCAATATGCACCGCATTTAATGCCGCACCTATACGAATATTATCTGCCACAACCCATAAGTTTAAACCTTTCTCGGTAGAAATATCTTCTCGTAATCTACCTACAAAAACAGGGTCTTCTCCAGCTGCATCATGTACGGGTGTAGGATAGGCATTTTTACCATCCATGAGTATGACTCCGGGTGCTTTCGATAATAATTCAGCAGCCTGATCTACGGTGATTTTCGATACTGTTTCAATATGCAATGCAGCAGAATGACCAAATAATACAGGAACTCTTACCGCAGTTGGATTGATTGCTATGCTTTGATCTTCAAAAATTTTGTGGGTTTCCCAAACAATTTTCATTTCTTCTTTGGTGTAACCATTTTCTTGAAAATCATCAATATGAGGTAAAATGTTAAATGCAATTTGTTGAGGATATACTTTTGGTGTGATAGTTTGTCCGTTGAGTAATGCAGCTGTTTGTTCGACTAGTTCACTCACAGCTTCTTTACCCGTGCCTGACACAGATTGATAAGTTGCAACATTAATTCGTGAAATACCTACGGCATCATAAATAGGTTTTAGCGCCATGACGATGGGAATAGTATTACAGTTTGGACTTGATATGATGCAGTTTTCTTTCACTTTATCTAGTATATGTCCATTAACCTCAGGAACAATTAAAGGTACATCAGGGTGATAGCGAAAGAATGAACTTTTATCAATAACCATATTTCCCATTTCAACAGCTTTTGGGGCAAATTCAGCAGCAATTTCATTATTAGCGCAGAAAAAACAAATATCAGTTTGGCTAAAATCAAAGGTTTTTAGATCTGTGAGTTTTATTTTTTTTCCATTAAATTCACGCGATTCTCCCGCAGAACGTTTACTTGCGAGCAAATACAAATGTTGAATAGGATAATTTCTTTCTTCTAAAATGGATAAAATAGCAGAGCCAACCATTCCGGTAGCTCCTATGATTGCTACATTGATTTTTGCAGACATTTATGTATTCCTCATTGTCGATTGTTCAAGTGCTTGCAGCCAAACACTAATAGACTCACCCATCGTAAATGGATCATTTTCTTGTGCAAAATGTAGTGCTTCACCCATTTCAATAATTTCTATATTAGATAAGTGTTCTTTAGCCCACATGACAGTAGCAATAGAGGTAATAAATCCTGGGATAGAATAGATCATTAATTTAGGAAGTGTAGAGTGTTGAAGTAATGTTGAGTAGGCAGCAATAATTTTATTTGTTGTATTATTATCTAATGGAAGTTCTTCTAGATATTTTTTCAAAGGCTTGCCCGAACCGCTGTGTAAAAAAGGTGTGCGATATTGCTCTATTTCTATTTCAGTTAACGGTCGTGTCATGCTTTGAGGTATAACTTTATCTACAAAACTTGAAGCATTCATTATGATATCAAAAGTTTCATCTTCAGATAAATGGAGTTGCTCTTGCATGGATAATGAAAAATCCTCTTGGGTTACTGGACGTATGTATGATTCATAAAAGACAAGTCCTTTACAGTTATTTTGATTATGCATCGCGTAATTTAACCCAATAATAGAACCCCAACCATGCATGACTAAGGTAATGCGGGTTAGATTTAATGTTTTAATAAAGGCTTCAATATATCGAATATGATCCGCTAAAGAATATTCGATGTCGGGTTTCCCTGATTTACCAAAACCTATTAAATCAACCGCGATACAATGTCCAAGAGAAGATAAATATGGGATAACATTTCGCCACACATAGGAAGATGTTGGAACTCCATGTAGAAAAAGAATAGGATCACCACTACCCTGTTCTATATAATGCATGGTTGAGTCTAATACATCAACATAATGTGAAGCGTAGGGGTAGCTTGCTGACACAACGGTATTGTCCATATGAGTATCCTTTCAATCAAATATATGCTTCATTGCGAGAAATTTAACTCGATGCAAAATCAAATAACTCGCGTAAAACAACAGAATAAGTCACAAACTGTATATTCGTGCTCGACTTAATATCGCCAAGTAAGTTCTGCCATCGGATGATAGATTCCTTGTTTCGATTCATCCATGCTTCAATGCGTTGCTCTATGGTTTTATCGGAAGCTCTTTTAGATTTTGATTTCAAAACGCCAATGGATAATTTTCTTTGAGCACGATCAAGATCATCTCTGAAACCGGAGCGAGCAAGCTCATCCCATTGGTTTTCGATAACATATGCATTCATCTGCGCGCGTAGCCAGTTTAATTCTAAACTGGAATCAAGCGCATAATAAGTTTTAGCAACTTCAGCAATACCAGAATCATTTTGCATGGCAGCTTCAACGATATCAAGAGCAGTAAATAATATTTCACAGTTGCATGTACTTCTTGCCAAATCTTCTGGAACGCCCTCTTTAACAAAATTACCGATTTCTTCCTGTAATGCATTATAGTCCATCTCTGTTATTAACGATGGAAGTTCTAGAATGAGTTCTTGAATAGGCTTTTTAAAACTATCAATAGTTTCAGTTATGTTAATATTCGATTTTCGATTTCGTAAAAACCAGCGTGTCGCTCTTCTGATCAATAAATAAATTTGTAACATCATTTTTTGTTGAATAGATGCAGGTACTTTGGTATCTAGAGCTTCAATTTTATGCCACATGGACGTCATATCAAATAAATTTTCAACAATAACATAAGCTCTAATGATAAGCTCGATCGTTGCACCAGTTTCTTTTTGTAGACGTTCAACAAAATTAACGCCCATATGATCGGTGATGTTCTTGGCAAGTTGAGTTGAAATAATTTCTCTACGCAAGCTATGCTGCTTCATGGGTTTTAAAAAGTCATCATAAAGACATTTCGGAAAAGCTAGAGCCAAATATTTGATAAAATAATCATCTTCAGGTAAGTTTGTTTGCATGATGGCTTGTTTTAAATACATTTTGCAGTAAGCAATCATGACAGCAATTTCAGGTCTTGTTAAACCTATACCATTAGCTTTACGTTCCAATAATGTTTTTTCATCAGGTAAAAATTCTAATTGTCGATTGAGATGACCTGATTTTTCCATATCATCTATGTAACGTCTAAATAAATCATTGGTTTTAGCCGCAACAGACGCTTCTAAGCTCAGCATTTGGGTTTGTTCATAATTATCACGCAACACAAGATCTGACACTTCGTCTGTCATTTTTTCGAGTAATTTATTGCGTTGTTCTAATGATAATTCACCTTCTTTTACAATTTTATTTAATA
Organism: uncultured Coxiellaceae bacterium; assembly: GCA_964533645.1. Classification (GTDB taxonomy): domain Bacteria; phylum Pseudomonadota; class Gammaproteobacteria; order DSM-16500; family DSM-16500; genus JABDBK01. The sequence continues at coordinate 7,881 of CAZHMQ010000024.1, read as the reverse complement.
AAATTTTGATATTAACTTCATGGTCAGAACAATCTACCCCTGCTGAATTGTCAATAAAATCGGTATACATGATGCCGCCATTGAGCGAGTATTCAACACGTGCATTTTGAGTGAATCCTAAATTTCCACCTTCGCCTACGACACGTGCTCTGAGTTCGTTACCGTCTATGCGTATACCATCACTTGCTCTATCACCTACATCTGCATGTGTTTCATAACTCGCTTTAACAAAGGTCCCGATTCCGCCATTAAATATTAAATCTACAGGTGCTTTTAAGAGAGCTTTAATTAAATCATTAGGCACCATATAATCCACAGATACATTAAGTACTTGTTTCAGTTCTGGTGAAATTTTAATGGATTTTGCTGATCGATTGAATACACCACCACCGACGGATATCAAAGATGGATCGTAGTCTTGCCAGGATGATCGTGGCAGAGCGAATAACCTTTTGCGTTCTTGAAAACTTTTCGCAGCATCGGGGTTAGGATCAATAAAAATATTTCTGTGATCAAAGGCGCCTATCAACTTAATATGTTCAGACATGAGCATGCCATTTCCAAAAACATCACCACTCATATCACCAATTCCTACTACGGTGAAATCAGTAGTTTGAACATTGACATCAAGCTCACAAAAATGGCGTTTAACGGATTCCCAAGCGCCTTTAGCTGTAATACCCATTTTTTTATGGTCATAACCTACAGAACCACCTGATGCAAATGCATCATCTAACCAAAAATTATATTCTTTTGCTATTCCATTGGCTAAATCAGAAAATGTAGCGGTCCCCTTGTCTGCTGCAACAACGAGATAGGTATCATCATCGTCGTATCGCACCACATCCACTGGCGGAATAATGTTTTGATCAACTATATTATCGGTAATGTCGAGCAATCCACGAATAAATGTAGAATAAGAAGCGATAACTTCTTTAATGACAGCATCTCTATCACCTTGTGTTGGTAATTGTTTAGGAAAAAACCCACCTTTTGCACCTACAGGAACGATAACAGAGTTTTTAACATTTTGGGCTTTCATTAAGCCTAATACCTCTGTACGAAAATCTTCTCTACGGTCTGACCATCGTAGTCCGCCACGTGCGACCTTTCCACCACGTAAATGAACACCTTCAACGCGTGGTGAATAGACAAAAATTTCATACTTTGGCTTGGGTAATGGTAAGTCTGATATAAGCGATGGATCAAATTTAAATGAAAAATAATCCTTGTATTTATTATCAGCTGTCTTTTGAAAATAATTGGTTCGAGTGGTTGCTTGAATTATCTCTAAGCATTTTCGTAAAATTCTATCTTCGTCTAGGCTTGTAACTTCATCTAATGATTTTTCAATTTGAGCAATAAGTTCAGATATGTCGCCTCGATATTCTGGAGAAAATCGTAAATAGAAAATCGAAACAAGGTTTTTTGCAATCATAGGATTGTTTACTAAGGCTTGTTCAATATAGTTTTGGCTGAAAGTGAAACCTATTTGACGTAAATATCTTGTGTAAGCTCGAAGCATAGCTATTTCGCGCCATGTTAATTCAGCTTCTAAAACAAGTTTATTAAAACCATCATCCTCTGCTTTACCTAACCATATATTCTCGAAAGCATTTAAGAATTTCGTAGTTACTGTACTTAGATCGATTTCTTTTTTTCTGCTGTGAACCATATCAAAATCACTAATCCATACAGGATTATCACCTTTCACCATGACTTCATGAGGTTGTTCGCCCAGGATACGCAAGCCCATGTTTTCAAGCGTTGGCAATACATCGGATAGTGCTATATTAGTTTCTGCATGGAAAAGCTTTAAACGCAGAGCAGATTTTGTTGTTTTGTAAAATATCATACCTAGCGGTTTTTCTACTGATAATTCTTCAATTTTCTTTATGTCATTCACAGCAATAGAAGGTAAATACGATTCAGTATAACTTGCTCCGAATGCCTTGCGATATTTTGCGTAATATGAAAGACCTATGGTTTCATCAAAAGTATCGATCAAATGGGTTTTGAGTTCATCGATCCAAGAGCGAGCGGTCGCTCTAAGTTTTTGTTCAATTTCGTTGGCATCATATTCTTTAGGAGTTTTGGGATTCGTTCTTATGATAAAATGTATTCGTGCAAGTACTGACTCTGAGAAATAACTGGTAAATGAAGATTCTATGCCATTTAATGATTTCATTAAAACATCTTGCATGGCACAACATAAATCCGTTGTAAAAATTTCTCTAGGAACATAAACCAAGCATGAAAAATAGCGACCAAATGAATCTTTACGAATAAATAAACGTATGCGCTTGCGTTCTTGTAATTGTAAAATACCTAACGTCAGTTCAAGCAATTCTTCATGGGTTGCTTGGAATAAATCGTCTCTAGGTAGCGTTTCTAAAATATGCATGACTTCTTTTCCGTTATGACTATCTGGCGGAAAATGTAATTCTTGTACAACTTTTTCAACTTTGTGGCGTAAAAATGGAATATATGCGGGTCTTGAATGATAAGCGGTTGAAGTATAAAGACCGATAAAACGTCTTTCTCCAATGAGCTCACCTTTGTCATTAAAAATTTTAATACCAATATAATCTGTATAAGCATCACGATGTACTGTTGCTTTAGTATTGGTTTTTGCAATGATGAGAATATTTTTTGACAAAGCAAGTTTACGTGCTTGTGGTGGTAAATCGGCATAATTTTTTGAGCGAGGCGTAGAGCTGTCTTCTCTTAGTACGCCTAAGCCAGAACCCGGAATAATTTGTAATGCTCTATTATTTTCATTTCCTATTAATTTATAATCTCTTGCGCCTAAAAATGTGAAATGATTGGCGATAAGCCATCGTAAAAAATCTTTTGATTCGGAAATTTCTGCAGGGTCTAATGGCGGCGGATTATTTTCAAGCTCTGCCAGGGCTTCTTTTGCCCTATCCAACATTTTACGCCAATCTGCAACAGAAACTCGTACATCAGCTAGAACATGTTCAATATTAGAACACAGTTCTGCCATGATAGCTGGGTCAGTTTGTCTGTCAATTTCAAAATAGATAGGAGCTTCGGTGCTTGCTTCAGGGGCGCTCGCTCCAATAGGTAAAATTTTTATAATGTGGTTTTCTGCATCTCGAACAACTTTTAAACCGCCACAATGAATGGCTAAATGGATAAGAATATCGCTTCGATTTAAAACCATACGAATCGAATCGACCAGAAAAGGAATATCATCGTGGGAGACTTCAATGATCGTATGCTTAGACTGCCAACCATTTTCTTCAAGGGTAGGATTAAATACTTTAACTTTGGATTCACCTGGTTTGCGTTGATAAATAAAGTTCCAGTGTGATATGAGCGCACCAAATAAATCCTCTATACTGCGTGCATAAAGATCTTCGAGGGGGGCTGATGCATAATAACGTTCGGCAAAAGCCTCTAGTAACTCAGCTTTGGCCGGAGGTACTTTGTCTTTTAAATAAGTACGAAGTTTGTTGATTATATTTTGTCTACCATTACCATTTTGCACAGCCATAAAACTGAAGCCTCCGAGGAGCATAGTGTATCTAATGTGCTGAATTTTAGCGCTGTTGTGGGTGGGATTACAATTATTAACTGATCCATGTTTCAAAATCGCTGATTGGGGGCGAAGATTATGTTGAATGAGTATTTTAACTACTTGATCTAATGGATTATGTGCAAACTTAGATCAAACATGTTACAATGTTTGTAAGCACATAAAATAGGGGTTGCGCCATGACAACTTCGAGCAAGAAGCTGTTGATTGTTGGGGTAGGAGAGACAGGAAACACCCAGCTCTTTAGACGATTGTCAGAAGGTGATCAATATGCGTTTGATGACAAGAAACCCTATGATTCAACCGTAATGATGGCTAGCAACCCAACAATAGTAAACGAAAATTCAGATGCAAAAGAGTTTTTAACACTTGGTACGTTTGAGTTACGCGATTCCCCCGGTCAGCTACGTTTTCAACCTGGAGTCAAGGGCGCTGGAATGCACCAATATTACAAGGCAGCAGATATTATCGTAGTGACTTTAGACCCCATGCAAGAGTTGGAAGAACAAATTGGTCGCTATGAAGAAATTAAAGAGGTGGTAAAAGAAGCACAGGAAGAACAGGTGGCAGGAAAAGAAAAGCCTCAATTTATTTTTGTCATCACAAAATCTGATTTACTTACGAGACCTGTTAAAAACAAATGTCTATTCACACCGGAAGAAGCAATCCAACAAGTTGGAGAAGTCATATTTTTCTCCGCCATAACAGGATTCAGTAAAGAAGCGCCAAAACCTGAAACAGAGATCAAGAGGTATACGTCTGAAGATTTAGAAGACTTTCTTAAGGAGATCGAAACCTACCCCAAAATTCCTAGGTCAAAATGGAAGGAAACAGAAGAAGGATTTCTAAATCTTTCGGATGTGTTAATAAAAGATAACAAAATAGATCGAGAAAATTTCGATGGTGCACACAAACGCTTCCAACGTGCATTCCAGCAGATTAAGCAAAACTTTTTTGCTGCTCCTCTATATGAAGGCATTAAAACTAAAGAGGTAAAATCTGAACTATTAAGGGAAATCCTCTCAACAAAGCACTATAATAAACCCAGAACACCCATAGAGATCTTAATAACAACCTATACAATAACCAAAGAAACTGAGAGAAAAATTCGAAAGGATATTTTACTTCCTTTAAGGACTGAACTGGATCGACTGCTAAATAATTATCTTGAGAAAAACGATAAAAAGGACTTTAATCGGAAAAAAGGCGAACCTGAATGCAAGAAGTCGGTACTCTATCATACATATATAGATCATATAAAGAATCCAAATGCTAAAAAAAGAGCCGAAGAACTTTTTCAGCTTGTTAATAATGGATATACTGTATTAGAAAAAGGATATAAAAACGAGCAAGACTTTAATCGTGCTTTGCAAGGACTAATCACAGACAGCAATTTAAGTAGTCTTGACAAATACAATGATAAGAGCAGACCTATTTTTCCTATTTTTTTTCCCAGTCTGCTACGACGGTCTGCACATGGAAAGACCTACGATGTCACTGCAGAAGTAAAGGAAAAAATTAGCAAGATTGCAAAAGTAAAATAGTTGCTTTGTTTATCGAATATACCTTCGCAATGACGGACCTGGGGAGTTACGAAAAAATATCATGAAATCATTGAGGCTGGTGAACTGGAATGCCCACTACCACAACCCTGTCCAACCCAGCCAAAACGGACGAGGGCGTGTCAAAAAATCTGCTTGAACAGGCTCTAAAGCCTCCGAGGAGCATAGTGTATCTAATGTGCTGAATTTTAGCGCTGTTGAGGGGGGGATTACACTAACGTGATTTAGTATTATACTATTATTATAGATGATGTTTTCAACTGGATTTTGGCCATTTTTAAAAATTACAGGTAGGGTGGACAAAACATTGCGTGATTATTAATTATTTGCACTTTTGGTGGGCACGGTCAAAGAGCGACCTTTGCCCACCCTACGCTACATCGAGCAATGTGTGTCCACCATTTTAAAAATGGCCAAAGTCCAGTTCAAGTGAGGTTGATTATGATGAATGATAGAAGGCAACCACTACCAGCAGTTCCATTACAACCCTTTGCTGTGATTGGTATGTCTGGCTCAGGAAAAACCAAGCTTTGTCAGCGACTAAATGATGTAAAAAAAGAAGGCTCAGGTGATCAATTCAGTGAAGAATATATACCAACTCTTGGGGTTGACTTTACAATCGTTGAGACACTTGGCTCCGATAAGAAGCCAATTAAATATCAGATGTGGGATTTCAGCGGAGCTGAGAGGTTTCAAGGTAGTGTTGAAATTGAATTAAGTCGTGCTTATGGGGCTAGGCCCATTGTAATGATCCTCGATCCCACACAAAATTTAGTGCAACAAATTGAATATTATGAGCAGATGAAGAAAGCTGCACCACAAGAAACTCAGTTTATTTTTGTTGTTACAAAAGCGGATTTATTTGAAGGCTCCGAAAAGTGCAATTTTACAATAGAGCAGGTAACTGAACGCCTGCCAGGCGAAACTGTTGTACCCTTTTCAGCAAAAACAGGTCATCCTTCTAATGCTACATTATTCAAACACATCGACGAGGCTGCCAAAAAGACAAATGAAGTAATAAATAAGGCTGCCACGGAGCCGTATAAACCACCTAAGGATGTTATTAAACAGGTCCATGACAGAGTCTTAGACAAATTATCAATTGAACTCATTCGAATCATAAATAAATATGCTAAGCCCGGTGATAAGTTAAGCGCTAAGTTTCTCAATTATAGCGACGATAAATTTACAGAATATAATAATCATATTAATCGGATAACTGATTCTAGTGTTAAAGACAGAGCTGAAAAACTCCGTACTATTATTGAGAAAGGAGAACAGTTGCTAAAGGATGAACATAAAAGTTCTAATGATTTTAAAAATGCTCTAAAACAATTAATTATCGCCGAACAAAAAAGTTTCGACAAATACGCTAATAAAGACAAACCATGGTATAAATCTGCTAAAGGAGATACCTACAAGGCAAGCGAAGAGGCGCTGAAGGAAGTAAAGAAACTTAAATTATGAGTTACGTTTATTCTTTTCCCATTTTTTTTGCTACGGAGTCACGTAAATAAGTCGGACATACATCAGCTGCTCTCACCCAAGATTGTTGTTCGTATTTTTTTTTTGCTAATATTGCTATGGAACCAGCAGTTGGCAGACAATGTGGATGACATGCTATAGGCTGATAAGCGATGTTATTTGCATAGACTTCCCAAGCATTTCCTGCCCCATGCCAGTTGTCATCTGAAACTATGATATCTTCAGGAGGGCTGACATGTTCATTTCCACGTAAAACGACTAATGCATTCTCATTCACTTCATAAGTAGCCCAATAAACTTCTTGAATACGTGCATCGACTGCTACGAGTAGCTTTTTATAGCCTTTTTCTTGATAGGTGGTTTGAGCCAATGCAGCTAAAGATGAAATAGGAATAACTGGAAGATTTAATGCATAAGCCAATCCTTGAGTGATACTAGTCGCAATTCTCACACCTGTAAAACTTCCAGGACCACATCCAAATGCAAGTGCATCTAATTGATTTAAAGCTATATTTTTAGATTTTAATAGTTCATCTATTAAAGGCAATATCATTTGTGATTGTTGTTGTGGGGCAATGCGATGCAATGCAAAAATTTCATCATCGATAGCTAACGCTACAGAACAAGCAATGGATGAGGTTTCGATGGCTAAGCATTTCATATAAATTTACCAAATAATTGAAAGAATAGAAATACCATGTAATTTTTTATCACAGGTGACTAAATCAGATTTGTATTGAATGGCAGTGGCCGCAATAATTCGATCTGCAGGATCAAGATGATCCGTTCCTAATGTAGTAGATAAAACTGCAATTTCTAAACTTATAGGATAAATTTGAATTTGCCTCGCTTCTAACATTAAACGCATAAATGTTTCTGCATCTGTACCGGGATGTAAGCGTTTTTTCTGAATAAGCATGGCAATTTCCCATAAGGAAATATCACTACAAAATAACATGTTCTTTTTTTCTGCCTGGATAATAGCTTTTTTAGCTGTTGCAGTCAGTTTTTCAGGAAAAAGTGCGTCGAATATAAGAGCGCATGTGTCTAGTATTATCAATCCGCCTCCCAATCTTCATCAACGCTTGATATAACATCTGTCATCGAGCTGTTTTTGCGTAGCTTTTCCAATTGAACAAGCGCTTCATTCTTCTTGTTGATAGGAGGCAAAATACGCGCAATCACTTTCCCATGCCAGGTGACTAGCACTTCTTTTTCTTTTTGAATGCTCTCTAAATATTGATGTAAATGGTTACGCAATTCAGTAACGTT
>CAZHMQ010000023.1:0-25468 GCA_964533645.1 uncultured Coxiellaceae bacterium | reverse complement strand
CGCGACAACCGGAATCACAATCCGGGGCTCTACCAGCTGAGCTACGTCCACCATACTAAAACCTATCAGGATCAATCACGTAAATGGCGCGCCTGACAGGACTCGAACCTGTTACCCCCGGCTTAGAAGGCCGGTGCTCTATCCAGATGAGCTACAGGCGCAAAATATGGTCGGGGTAGAGGGATTTGAACCCCCGACATCCTGCTCCCAAAGCAGGCGCGCTACCAGACTGCGCTATACCCCGAATCCCATCGCACGAATAGTACTATGCAACGGCCTGGGATAATACTAGCCGCAAGCTCAACAGTCAATTCGAAAAATGCATTTTATCAATACTTCTTAACTCGTGATTAAATGTTAGATAGATCCCGGATAAATAAAAGGCAATTTTCCGGGATAATTTCAATATTTCAAAAAGTTAATTCGTTATATCATGCAATATTGAAATCAAATATTGTATAATCTACACCCAAAACAAGAGGTAAATATGGTCGCTAAACTTATTGATGGAAAAGCATTTGCAACAAAAATTAAAGCTAACATAGCTGCTGAAATCTCTGGAAGAAAAAATCAAGGATTCCCAGAACCTTGTCTTGCAGTTATTCTTGTTGGCGATAATCCAGCATCCCATATTTATGTACGCAATAAACGCCAAGCTTGCGAAGAAGTTGGCATCAAATCAATTTATCATGCTCTACCCAATACTATTAATGAAAATGACCTAAAAATATTAATTCAGCAACTAAATAATGATCCGACCATTCATGGCATACTTTTACAACTACCGTTACCTGAACATATTAACAGCGATGCTTTGTTAGAATTAATTGATCCAAACAAAGATGTTGATGGTTTTCATCCTTACAACTTAGGCCGACTTGCACAGCGCAGACCCGCGCTACGACCATGCACACCTTATGGAATTATGATGTTACTGGATGACATCAAAGAACCCTATAAAAATCGTCATGCCGTTATCGTAGGCGCATCAAATATCGTGGGACGCCCCATGGCACTCGAATTATTATTGGCTGGAAGCACCATTACCTTATGCCATCGGTTTACAAAAGATCTTAATTATTTCGTAAAACAAGCCGATATCCTCATCACTGCAGTGGGAATTCCCTCACTTATTAAAGGCGACTGGATTAAGCCCGGCGCAACAGTGATTGATGTAGGTATCAATCGTTTAAGTGACGGCTCCATTATAGGTGACGTAGAATTTGCTGCTGCAAAGGAAAAAGCCGCGTGGATCACTCCTGTCCCGGGTGGAGTTGGCCCAATGACCACCGCAACCTTATTGAAAAACACTTTAAGTGCTGCAATCAATCAATATAATTCTGGCACAGCACAATAAGAGTATTGCACTGGCGAATTCGCGTTTTTTATACAAAGAGTTATTGCGCATTGAACCCTCTGATGAGTATACTCAGTCTATAAACTTAGATTCGGCAGTACAAGCCTACTGCGACTGCTTAATATACTGAAGATAATCGTGATTTTTTAAAACTTTTTCTCACCGTAGGGGTGACTACTGCTTTCGAAAAAATTTTAAAAAATCACGATTATCTTCAGTATATTAAGCAGTCTCGCTTCGGCTTCTACTGCCGAATCTAGGATAAAGTTGAAAGGAGGTCAACTGTGCAACAGAACGCGAAACAACTTGCTGTTCAGGTCAACAAAACCCTAAATGATTTAGGCGTACCGACAAACAACCGAGAAAGAGCCAGTATCTTAAGTAAAATGCTAGATATCACAAAGCAACAGGCTTGGAGTCTATTGGAAGGAAGTATGTTCCCTGATAATGCTCTCTTAAAAAAAATAGTATCTGAACTTGAAATTGATTATTCCATGCTATAGCTAGAAGATCACCTTAAAGCTCTATTCTATGCCATTCCCTCGAAGGCGAGAATGGTATAGTATAGATTGTTCTCTATCAAAAACTATTTGTTGCATACTTGCTATAATAATTTTGGGATAATTGTTTAGCTGCATTAATATCAGCGGGAGTCATAGATTTAGCTATATCATCTCTTAACTTTGCTGCAGCATCACGAACTTGCGTATTACTGGAAGTCGAAGCCAAATTTAACCAAGTATAAGCGAGCTTATTATCTTTAGCTATACCCTGACCTTGCGCATACATAATGCCTAATAGAAGCTGAGCATTTTCCATGCCATGCTCAGAAGCTTTCAAATACCAATAAGCAGCCTGCTGCGCATCACCGGGAACACCCATGCCTTTTTGATAAAACAAACCTGCCATATATTCTGCATTAGGCAAACTTTGTTTTGCCGCAAGCAGATACCAACTCAATGCCTGCCTATCATCCTTAGGCACACCTAAGCCATTATGGTATAAATAACCTAAAGCAAACTGAGCATCAGGAAGATTAAATTCAGCCGCTTTTGTATACCATTCAATACTTACAGGAAGATTTTTTGCAACACCAATTCCATTATAGGTTAAATATCCCATAAAATACTGCGCTCGCGGATAGCCTTGATTTGCAGATTTTGATATCCAACTTACTGCGGCAGGTAAATTCGGAGGTGTTCCTATACCATTATAGTAAGCAATACCTAAATTATATTGTGCGACATCTAGCTCTTTTTGTGCCGCTTGTGTAAACCAATAGAATGTTTGGTTTTTATCGGTACTAGCACCTTTGCCCGTACTATGTATAACACCTAACATAAACTGAGCTTTTGCAAAACCTTGTTGTGCAGCCAAATTAAACCAATTATAAGCTTGGCCATAATCCTTGGTAACACCCTGCCCCAAATAATACATCAAACCCAGATTGTATTGAGCTTGAGCAATACCTTGAGTTGCAGCTTTTGTATAGTAATCCAAGGCAGCAGTCAGGTTTTTTGCTGTGCCAAAACCATTGGCATTCAAATAACCCATCATATATTGAGCCTGAGGAAAATCACGCTGCGCAGCTTCAGTGAATAATTGTAAAGCTTGCGTCATACCCTGAGATACTCCAATCCCATAGTAATACATCAAACCAAGCGCATACTGTGCATCTGGCAAACCTTGCGCATTTGCCTTCATATACCACGCGACCGCAAGCAAATTATCGATCGGTTCACCCAACCCATTTTGGCTAAAATAACCAAGCATAAACTGCGCAAGAGGATTTCCCTGATCTGCAAAATGTTTATAAATATCTCGCGCTTTTTGATAATCCTTTTTCTTATAAGCTATATAGGCTTCTGGCAATTGACTTACTGCAGCCTTCGCTTGAAAATGCTGAAGCGCTGGATTTGACTGATCATCGGCATGAGCCATGTGAGCAAAACCCAATAAAACGGTCACGCAAGAAAGCTTAATCCATTTTTTCATCACTATTTCCTTATTAAAGTTTCTAAACCTACTTCTGCTTCCATTAATGTTTCTGAAATCGCATTAATCACAGTATCCAATTGCTCTTTTGTAATAAGAAGAGGTGGCGCAAGTCGTATAACAGTTTTGTGTGTCTCTTTACTAAGCACACCTTTTTTCATCAAACGCAAACATATATCCCTTGCAGAATAATAACGCGGATCAATGCTCACGCCAACCAGCAATCCTCTGCCTCGAACTTCTTCAATTAAGGGGGATTTAATTTTTTTAAGTTGTTGGATGAGATAATCGCCTTGCAAAGCCGCATTTTGAATCAAATCTTCATCCAATAAAGCATCTATCGCTGCCATTCCTACTGCTGCCGCAAGAGGATTACCACCGAATGTACTACCATGATCGCCAGGCGTGATCACATCCATGACGTCTTTACGTGTTAAGAAAACAGATACTGGTAATAAACCACCGCCTAGCGCTTTTCCTAATAGTACGCCATCTGGCTTGATACCGTCATGATCAGATGCAAGAAACTTTCCTGTTCGCCCCATTCCAGTTTGAATTTCATCACAAATTAATAAAACATTATGCTTTTTGCATATTTCTGCGCATTTTTTCAAATACCCTTCTGGCGGGACAATAATCCCGTTTTCACCCTGTATAGGCTCAACCAAGAAAGCAGCTGTATGAGAAGTAATAGCTTGTTCTAATGCATCGGTATCGCCATAAGGTATTTGCTTAAACCCAGCTGGAAAAGGACCAAATCCTGCTCGATATTGCGGCTCCGTTGACATACCTACTATAGCAATCGTACGTCCATGAAAGTTCCCTTTGCAGACAATAATTTCCGCCATATCTTGAGGGACATTTTTTACATTATAAGCCCACTTACGAGCTGCTTTTAATGCTGTTTCGACCGCTTCAGCACCTGAATTCATCGGCAATACTTTTTCCATGCCTGTGACTTCACAAACACGTTTTAGGAATGGTCCTAATTTATCTGTATGAAAAGCACGTGAAACCATAGTTAAGGTATGCGCTTGTTCATTTAGCGCCCGTAGCAATCCAGGGTGACAGTGTCCGTGACTCACTGCTGAATACGCACTCATCATGTCGATATACTGATTTCCCTCTATATCCCAAACATAAACTCCTTTTCCACGGGTCAAAATCACGGGTAGAGGTGCATAATTTCTAGCACCATAACATTCTTCAAGCTCAATCATTGGATGCATAAGTATAACCTTTTGCTTGCTTCTATTAATGGGATTTACTATATGCTATTTTGCAACATAAATGAATGAAGATCAAAAGAGGATGATGAGGGGCATTTTCTAAGGGTTTTCTGATAAAACCCTTTGCTTATATAATGGGTGACTCCTGTTGCGCTTTAGGCTTTCCTTTCGCAAACCGAAGGACATGCGCACCACGCCCCAAGCAAGCCTCCCTACAACCTTTACTCAACGGTTTCCGATGAAACCCTTTCGAAAACACCCAATTTCAGTATAGATAATCCAGAGAATTTTGCAACTAAAGTATTTTATTAAAACAGTGATCTACATGATTGTATTAAAGTTATATTTTTGTTTCAAAAATGCTACTAAGAAACGTAATTCTTGCAATGTCATCGAAATACCTCGATAGATATACGGGCTGTAATTTTTTAATAATATCTATATAATAGCAATCCTATGAAACGAGCAAAACAAAAAATCTACCCAGAAATTGTACTGGATATCAATAAGTTAAGCCACGATGGCCGAGGCATTGCCAACATCGATGGTAAAACCACTTTTGTCCATGGATCTTTGCCTGGGGAAAAAGTCTTATGCAAAATCACCTATCAACACAGACGGTATAATGAAGCCAAAACTTTAGAAGTCATTACGCCTGCTACAAATCGTGTAAAACCCGCATGTGAACATTTTGGCGTATGTGGGGGCTGCAGTATGCAACACGCTTCCATGGAAAGCCAATTAGCCTTCAAACAAGAAGTTTTACTTGAACAACTCTTGCATTTTGGCAATGTGATACCTGAAGAAGTCTTATCACCTCTATCTGGCAAATCTTTTGGTTATAGAGGCAAAGCCAGATTAGGCGTACGTTATGTTATTAAAAAAGGCAAATTACTAGTCGGTTTTAGAGAAAAACATAGCAATTTATTAGCTGATATCAATCAATGTCCGGTTTTACACACAAGCACCGGCACTCTTATCAATGAGTTAAGCCGGTTAATTAGTAGCTTATCGCAATTTGAACATATTCCACAAATTGAGATCGCAGTAGGTGGCAAAACTACGGCTTTAGTATTCAGACATTTAACATCATTACCCGATGATGATTGTGAAAAATTACGTCAATTCGGAAAAACTCATAATCTCAGCATTTATTTACAACCCAATCCGCCAGAGCATACCAGTAAACTTTATCCAGAAGATGGTAATGAACAGTTAAGCTATGCTCTACCTGAATTTAACATTGAAATGCACTTTCATCCGCTCATGTTTACTCAAGTAAACAGCGAAATGAATCCTCTCATGATTAAACAAGCCATTGAACTGCTAGATTTACAGAGTCATGACGAAGTGCTTGATTTATTTTGCGGACTAGGCAATTTTACGCTACCTATTGCACGATATGCTAAACATGTGACTGGAATAGAAGGTAGCGATACCATGGTAAGTATTGCGAAACAAAATGCATTGCATAATGGTATTGCCAATACTGATTTCTTTGCTGCGAATTTAATGAAGCCCTGCGAAAATAATACTTGGCTTAGAAAGCCCTACCATAAAATTTTACTCGACCCACCACGCACGGGCGCAAAAGAAATTATTCCGTATTTTACTGCACTCAATCCACAAAAAATTGTCTATGTTTCATGTAATCCTGCAACATTAGCTCGTGATGCAGGAGAACTAGTCCATAAGCAAGGCTATGTTCTTAAAAAAGTGGGAATAATCAATATGTTTCCACATACCAGCCATATTGAAGCAATGGCACTTTTTATAAAATAAGATGCTAAAATAGATATATCTGAAAGAGAAGAAGTCTATGGTTGCTATTAAACAAAATTTACCTCGATTAACCGATGGAAATGTCGATTTAGCCATGTGGCTTAACAACTGCCAAGCTCTATATCATCTTAAAGACATGCAACTCATACAAAAATCAGCTGAATTAGCGTTTCATTCCAGCAAGGGCTTAACCACTTTTTATGGACTACCCTGCATCGAGCAAGGTTTAATGATGGCTGAAATTCTCTTGGAACTACAACTTGACCAAGAATCAATTACGGCTAGTATCATGATCAGCACACTTGAACACACCAAAATTTCTGATGAAGTCATTGCAGAAAAACTCAACCCCAATGTTCTAAAATTAATTCATAGTGTCAATCAAATGAGCATCATTAATGCTCTACACAAAAATGGCAATGAAACACAAATCGATAGACTTCGAAAAACCATTCTCGCAATGGTCTCTGATATTCGAGTGGTACTTATCAAACTAGCTGAAAAAACTTGCATTCTTCGATCTATCAAAAATATAAATCCCGTCGAACGTAAGCGCATTGCCCAAGAAATATTGGATATTTATGCGCCTCTTGCTAACCGACTTGGCATAGGTCAACTGAAGTGGGAACTAGAAGATATCTCTTTTCACTATATCGACCCCGAAAAATATAAAGCTATCGCCTCATACTTAGCTGAAAAACGAATAGATCGACAAGAACGCATTCAAAAAATCATAGCTTGCATTCAACAAGCACTTTCTGAAGCTAATATCAATGCCAGCATTTCTGGTAGAGCTAAACACATTTATAGTATTTATTTGAAAATGCAAAAAAAGCATTTAGATTATAAATACATTTATGATACGAGCGCGGTAAGAATTTTAGCTCCAACTATAGCTGATTGTTATAATACTTTGAGTATAGTACATCACATTTGGGAGCATATTGTTGAAGAATTCGATGATTATATTGCAAATCCAAAACCCAATGGTTATCGATCGATACATACCGCAGTGATAGGTCCTGACAATAAAAATTTAGAAATACAAATTCGCACCCATGACATGCATAACGAAGCTGAGCATGGTGTAGCTGCTCATTGGTTATATAAAGAAGATTATATTAAAAAAACGGGTTATGAAGCTAAAATCACTTTTTTACGTCAACTATTATCATGGCAAAAAGATATCACGGGCCAAAACCAACAACCTGAAAAAGCCATAAATGAAATATTCGATGATAGAGTTTATATTTTTACTCCTTCAGGCGATATTATCGACTTAATCAATGGCGCTACACCTCTGGACTTTGCCTACCATATTCACAGCGATCTTGGACATAGATGTCGTGGCGCAAAAATAAACGGCCATATCGTACCCTTAACTCACACATTAACTACAGGCGATAAAGTAGAAATCATCTCCGTACAAAATGGCGCTCCTAGTCGAGATTGGTTAAACAAAGAATCAGGTTATCTTAAAACACCAAGAGCTAGAGCTAAAGTACTACAATGGTTTAAACAACAAGATGTGACTCAATATGTAGAATCAGGAAAAAACATTTTAGAACGTGAATTTGCACGTGCTGGATTACAACAAATTGATATGCAAAAAATAGCTTCTCGATTTAATTTTAAAAATACTGAATCACTTTATGCAACGCTGGGTCACGGAAGCATTAGGCCTGCGCAAATTGTACAGGCCGCCCTCATTGATCGAAATGGCACATCGAATAAGTCCTTTGTGCCCACGAAAATCACTCGTACTTCACCAGAAAAACAATCCCATTTTGAAGTTTCTGGGATAAACGACTTACTTACTCGCATTGCCAAATGCTGCAAACCTATTCCAGGAGACAGCATCATAGGTTATATCACACAAGGAAGAGGCGTATCTATTCATCGCACAGATTGTCACAATATCACTGAAATTACAGAGGATCAAAACAATCGCCTTATTCCCGTAAGCTGGGATAATAAACAATTAAGCTCATTTTATGTTGATATTCAAATACGCGCAGATGGACAACCTCAAACTCTAAAAGAAATTACTACAGTTATGGCAAATGCAAAAATAAACATCATTACCATGAACTCTAATATTTACAAACATAATACTTCTTTATTAATTACAATGACCATTGAAATTAAAAATAAAGAGCAATTAAATCAAATCATTATTGATATCAAAAAATTACCGCATATTAATGATGCAAAAAGAATACATCATCAATAGGAAAATAAAAATGAATATCCCTATTATTGATTGGCAACTGAGCATTCAACTAGCCGGAAATAATATTCATCATGCGCGTGAATTTCTTCAATTATTAGTAAATGATTTAACTGAACAGTTAAAAATAATACGTGACCATACTACGCGCAATCAAATAGACTTATTAAAAAAAGCTTTGCACAAACTTTTAGGCGGTTTAAGTTATAGCGGTGCCCTACGACTAAAAGCTGCAACCACTACATTCTATAATGCTGTAAAAAATAACGAAGATACAGCACTGACTTTTTTAGCATTCGAAACAGAAGCCCATTTATTTATTGAACACGCCAAATGTAAGTTATGATTTTGCAAGAGGTCTCATGTTAGGTTTCTTCCGTTATAATCGCATCATCTAATAGAAATTCTATATTTTCCATCACAGATCCTTCATTTTCTCGACCTTTCTCTAAGTCTTTAAAATTCCAAAGTTTTTTATCCATCAATTGACTCACCTTAACACTCTGTAGGGCATGCAACATATTACTAGGAACTTTTGGATTTTCTTTAGCAAGCTCATCGATTAATACTGCCACACGTTGCCTAACAAGATTTTCTTGTGAACCACACAAATTACAAGGAATAATAGGAAATCGGCGTTCTTTTGCGTAACTAATAATATCCTTTTCTTGACAATACACCAAAGGACGTATGACTACATGTTTTTTATTATCACTCAAGAGTTTTGGCGGCATGGAGCGAATTTCACCGCTATAAAAAATAGACATTAATAGAGTACGAATTAAATCATCTCTATGATGACCCAACGCAATCTTATTATATCCATGCTCTTCCGCATAAGTGTATATAATTCCTCGCCGTAATCTCGAACATAATGAACAATAAGTATTACCTTCAGGAACTTTTTCTTTTACAATGGAATAAGTGTCTTTTGTTAAGATTTCATAAGGAATTTTCGCATCTTCCAACCATTGACGTAATTCTGCATCACTCCACCCAGGTTGAGCCTGATCCAAGGTAAAAGCAAATATATCGAACTTCGCTCTAGCTCTTTGTCGAAGTAAGTTAAGTATACGTAACATGGTGAATGAATCCTTACCACCCGATAGACATACCATAAGCCTATCACCGGATTGTATAAGATTAAAATCTGCTATGGCCTTCCCCGTGTAATGTAATAATTTTTTTTCAATTGCGGATTCTTTCATACTAACAAACGCTTAAACTATAATAAAAAATAAATAGAAAAACGTTGCCTCTGAAGTGACACCACTTCAGGACAACATAGAACATCAGGTTCACTACAATGAAGAACTATTATTCAACCACAGAGACGTCTTCTGCTTGCAAACCTTTTTGACCTTGCGCAACAGAAAACTCAACGCGCTGACCTTCCTCTAATGAACGGTATCCTTCACCACGAATAGCGCGGAAGTGTACGAATACATCACCACCTTGATCTCTTTGTATAAACCCATAACCCTTGCTATTGTTAAACCATTTGACGGTTCCATTTTCACGTGCTGACATACTACACACCTTCTTAAATTTAACATGTATACCTAGAATAGATCCCTAAAAAACAAAATTCACGTCACCTAGTCCTTGGGTACTTTTAAATGATATCAAAAATACTTCATAGGTGATAGCAAATAAAAATAAATATACGCACAAATGAGCAAATAATCGCTAAGGTGCTCTATCTTGATTAAGATTAAAACCCAACTCCTTAAATCTCACCAGCTTTATCTGTTCTTCATCTAAAAGCTTTAAAAATTGCTCGCTTTTTATAAATGCAAACTCTTTAGGTCTTGAAGCATAAATGGGATCCTCACTATCCTCATCTTCCAAACCTGGATGGCACATAATCAAACCATCCATTTTTATATCTTTTAAAAATGATCTAAATAAAGAGTCATAATGCACAAGGCTATCAAATGAATATACACCTGAAAACGATCCATTATGTGGAATATTACGCGCCACTAAATTTCTCTTAAGCGCATGTGCACCAGAATACTGCAAAATAATTTTTTTTCTATATGCGACAGCTTTTATATTCCATAGTGCACGAGGATTATCTATAGATCTTATATAACACCCATGATCACGTAAACGTTCCTCATAAACCTCTAGTAGTACATCGCGTATCATAGGAAATTGATGCACATGCTGATGGCCATCAATAAAGTCTGGTAATCCATTCATAACAGAAATAAACCTATCCAACTGAGCGTTTAGTTCCGTACGGATAACTTGTTTATTAAGCTTACGTAAGTGAGACTTCAACAAAACATCAGATAAAGACGAAAACTTTGTTCCTTCAGTTAAATTAAAATGGAGACCAATATCTATTTGATTTTTATAAGAAAAAAGCCATTCCGCGCAAAGCGGCCAATCAGGACTTGTAACCATGCAACTGGTCGCTGTTAAACGTCTGGCCTTTAATAAATCGATTATCGCTTGAGAAATTGCGCGAGTTTGTCCATAATCGTCAGCGCAAAGTATGATGTATTTCATGCTATACCAGGATCTATGACATTTAAGCTAATTTACGGGAATTACGGCGTGTTATCAACACAAAATAACAAAACAAACAACGGATGGTTTTATGATCCATTTTTCATAACAATTAGCTTAATTTTTTTCTATGCTTTATGGATAGGATCCTATCCTCTCTTCACGCCAGACGAAGGTCGATATTCTGAAGTAGCACGCGAAATGATAGTAACGGGTGATTATATAACACCGCGCCTTAATGGTATTGCCTTTCTTGATAAACCTATTCTTTATTATTGGCTACAAGCATTCGCTATCCACCTCTTTGGCCTAAAAGAATGGGCTTTACGTTTTTGGCCCGCATGCATGGGTATTTTGGGCAGTATAGTAGTTTATATAACTGGACGCACACTTTATAATCGACGCGCAGGAATCTTATCTGCAATCATTTTGGCAACTAGCCCACTTTATTTCGGTGCATCGCATTATGCAAACCTGGATCTAGAAGTAGCTGTTTTGGTAAGTAATGCATTATTATTTTTTATTAGTTCCCTGAATACACCATCACAGCAAGCTCGCGCCTGGTTTTTAATCTTAGCTTATATTTTTTCAGCTCTTGCGGTACTCACCAAAGGCTTAATTGGTGTTGCATTCCCTATCATGATCATAGGCACTTGGATAGCGCTACTTAATCGCTGGAATTTGCTACTTCAACTACGATTAGTTATGGGATTAGCTTTATTCATCCTCATTGCTTCGCCTTGGTATATCCTCGTGCAACAAGCCAATCCGCAATTTTTTAATTATTTTTTCGTATTGCAACAATTTTCTCGTTTTCTTACTAAAGCCGACTTTAATAATCAAACAACAACATGGTTTTATATTCCTATCATACTTATAGGCTTTTTGCCTTGGACTTGTTTTCTTTTCCAAGCACTATTCCAACAAATAAAATCCATATGGCAAGACAAACAAAAACATGCTTCGGAATTATTTATCATTATTTGGTTTGTCATTATATTTGCTTTTTTCTCTATCCCTAAATCAAAAACAATTGGATATATATTACCCGTTTTCCCTGCGCTTTCTTTAATTTTAGGTAAGTATTTAAGCCAGCATTGGGGTCAGTTTAAAAATTTTGGTATCCAAGCCGGTATATTTTTATTTATTGCTTTAAGTTTCACACTTGCTGTTTTATTTTTCTTGGAACCTACGAGTCATTTCTTTCATTTGGAATTCCGCTTAACACCTTATCTCATGATGGGCGGTATCATTTTATCTTTGGCAGCACTGACAACTTATATATATTTTAGACTACACAAATTTACTCAACTCTTTAGTAGTATAACCTTTGCTTCAGCATTATTTTTACTCTGTATTATGAGTTCTGCCTCTATCATTAATCATAAAACCACAAAACCATTAGCCAATATTATTGCTGCCTCTATTAAACCCGATGACGAGGTCATTACTTATTACCGATACTATCAAGATTTACCTATATACCTCCAACGTCGTATCACAGTGGTTGCAGATTGGCATAATGATGACATTGCCAGATACGACAATTGGCAAAGAGAGCTGTGGTATCATATGCATTACCTTGATAGCTCTAAATGGTTAATTGAAAATCCACAATTACTAACCCGATGGACGAGCGATAAACGATTGTTTTTATTAATTACGACTGATCTATATCCCATATTTCTGCAACAAGTACGCGGATATGATATAGCTGCAAAATCATATCTATTAGGAAGTTACAGTTTTAATAATCAGGATACGATATTACTCGTGAGCAACAAACAACTTTAAAAAAAGAAGAATGCACACATTCTATCAATAATAAAATAAAGCAGAAGTGAAAGTATAACGAGAACACATAAAGCTGCAAACATTAAATCAATCTGCATACGCGCATTGGCATTTAACATTAAAAATCCAAGCCCTCGGCTAGCACCTACCCACTCACCAATGACTGCACCCATGGGCGCAAATACCGCAGCTATTCTCAAACCTGAACCAAACCTAGGAAGGGCCGCAGGTATGCGTATGTAGAAAAATAAGCGGACTTTTTTTGCATTCATAGTTTTTGCCAAATCTAACCAATGAGTTTCTGTGTGTCTAAGCCCATCATAAAATGCACTTGTAATAGGGAAAAAAATCATAAGAATGGTACAAATGATTTTAGATGCCATTCCATAACCAAACCAAATCACTAATAAAGGTGCTATAGCGAATGTCGGAATAGCTTGGCTTATAATCATTAAGGGTAAAAACCAAAGGCCAAGTGGTTTCAAATAAGACATCATAAGTGCAGCTAAACAAGCTAAGACGGTTCCTAGTATTAAACCTAGTAAAGTTTCAATGACTGTAGGTATCGCTTCATGAAAAATTAGATTGATATGTGTATACAATGTGACTAATACTCGCCATGGGCTTGGTAATATATAAGGTGGTAATCCAAAAAATATAACTATGGCTTGCCAAAGTAACAATAAGCCGATCAACATAATAATGCCACGATACACTAAACTCATATGCTTATGTCCTTAGCTCGACTTAAAGCTTCAAAAAGTTTTGCTTGATTGAATAGGATATCTGGATGAGTTAAATCTCGTGGTGTTGGTGTGGTTAGTTTTCCAAATAAAGTTAATTGAGCAGGTTGTCCAGCTAAAATATAAATTTCATCAGCTAAACGTAAAGCTTCTAATGGATCATGTGTTACTAAAAAAACAGTACGATTTTTTAATAAGGTTGATGACAAGTTTTGTAATTCGAATCGAGTGATCGCATCCAAGGATGCGAAAGGTTCGTCCATTAATATAATAGGTCTATCTTCTAAGAGGGTTCGTATGAGTGCCACACGTTGACGCATACCACCTGATAATTGCCTTGGGAATTTAGCTTGTGCGTTTTGTAAATGCATTTGTGAAAATAGGATCTTAGCTTTGTCATAAAGATTTTTTGTAAAATTTCCTCTTAAATGGTAGCCTAATAAAGCATTATCTAAAGCATTCATCCAGGGCAACAAATTGTCTTCTTGTGCCATATAAGCTACGTATTGATCAAGGGGTAGGATAGGATCGCTGCTTATTTCACCTTGAAAAAAATGGTCTTTAGGTGAGATAAGACCTGCCAGGATGCGCAATAATGTCGTTTTACCAATACCACTAGGGCCTAATAAACAAGTGGTTTTCCCCGCTTTAAGTGTTAAATTTAATTTATTAAATAATAAGTTACCATCATAGCTTAGGCATGCCTTACGTATAAATATACTTGGTGGCGTCATATGATTCCATGAAAGAGTATTAAATGCGCACTATATGATTTTTATTTAAACAACGCAATAGGGTAATTATTAGGGTTAAGTAGACCCACCGAGTCACCTCGGTGGGTCTACTTAACCATTATGAGTAAATAATTACCCGTTATATAACTCACTTGAAATGTAGTTTTATACGCCGAAAGCGCCCTTTTTGACTAATCAAATCCGCGTCTTACATTCACAATGTAGTTTGGACGTTGCTTTACTTCTGTAAAAATTCGCGCAATATATTCACCCAAAATACCAATGGAAAGTAGCTGCACACCTCCAAAAAACATGATAGCTACAACTAAAGTTGGAAAACCTGGAAGATCTGCTCCAAATAACATAGTCACAGTTACAATATAAATGGCATAAACAAGTGAAACCAATGAAATAATAAATCCAGTAAAACTCCATACCCTAAGAGGAACATCTGAAAATGAAGTAATACCTGTGATAGCAAGCTCAGTTAATTTACTAAACCCCCAACCACTTTGACCGCTCGCACGTTCTTTGACATCGTAGGGTACTGCACAGGTATTAAAACCTACCCACGCATACAAACCTTTCATAAATCTTGTGCGCTCGCTAACGTTATTCAATGCATTAATGACTTTTCTATCAAGTAACCGAAAATCGCCTGCATGATTAGGAATAGTAATTTTTGACATTTTTGACATCAACCAATAAAAGAGTAATGCAAAGCTGCGCTTAGCACGTGATTCATTTTTACGACTATTCCGCAAACCGTAAACCATATCACTGCCACTAGCCCATTTTTCTAAAAACATAGGAATAAGCTCTATAGGATGTTGAAAATCTGCATCAATTAAAATAGCAACATCGCCCTTACAGTGCTCTAAACCTGCAGTCAAAGCTATTTCCTTCCCAAAATTACGTGAAAATCCCAATAATTTAATGTGAAAATCTTCGGGAAGCTTGCAAATCAGATCTATGGTTGCATCTTTGCTACCATCGTCAATCACGATAATTTCATAGTTATTTGTCAATGAGTTAAGACACATATTCAATTCAAGCAAAAACCTACCTATATTTAATTGCTCATTAAACACTGGAACGATACATGAGATAAATATTTTTTTATTTTCAATAAGTTGGGATCTTTTAGCTTGAAGCATACACTTTACCATATCCTTATAAAATTCGAATTGATGTCAAAAAGTGATCAAATTTAGTTCACTTTTGGCCTTACCTTATAGTACAATAACAATACGTTTATGTAGTGGTCAAAGACGCTCGATTGGTTTAAGATGCGGCCATTGACCGGTCAGTTATTTTTGATGACTCAATCATAGCTGATATTACAAAGGTGTGAAATATACCTTACTAAACAAACAACCGAAATGATGATTGTGCTTATAAGGAAGAGGCTAGTCAAAATATGAAGTACTCTACAAATAGAAGGCTAGATATATTATGCAAAATAAAATGTTTTGGTTTATCATGGGAAGCATACTCCTTGGAGCGTTAGGAGGATATTATTTCCCTCAGCAGATGCTCTCCATAAGTTGGATGGGTAAACTATTTATTAACTTACTCAAACTCATTGCACTCCCTCTTATCTTTTCAGCACTCGTAAGTGCAATTACTTCTATAGGTAACGTCAAACGTTTGGGTTCTATAGGCATTTACACGATAGGTTACGTTTTATTGAGCGTTTCTTTTGCGGTGGTCATAGGCTTATTATTATTAAATATTATAAAACCAGGCGTAGGTATGCCACCTGCGTTAATTCTTGCTAATGCTGCACCAGAAAATTTAAAACCTTTAGATTTTGGTTCATTTTTACTTACTATCTTCCCACCAAACATCATTGCCGCTGCTGCGAAATTTGAAATCATGGCTATTGTTTTATTCAGCATAGCTTTTTCTATTGCTTGTATTTCCGTAGGTGAAACAGCAAAACCCGTCATTCAATTTTTTGTAGGCCTACGAAATATTTTTGTAAAAATGATCATCTGGTTAATGTATCTCACACCCGTTGGATTATTTTCATTATTAGGCACCGCTATTGCAGAAGCTGCACTACAAGAACGATTAGTAGAAAGCCTAAGAGGTATGATGATTTTCATCATTGTATTTTTATTTGGATTATTCTTACAAATATTGTGGCAATTTGCTATCGTAAAATTTGTCACGCACAAAAAAGCTAAAGAATTTACCCGCGACACATCCAATGCCATGTTAACGGCATTTGTAACATCAAGCTCTATTGCAACATTACCTGTGGCTCTTATCGCTGCGAAAAAACAAGATATAAGCGACGATGTAGCGCGTTTTGTTTTACCTTTTGCAACCACCATAAATCTTGCTGGAACTGCGATGTATGAAGCCGTTTCAACTTTATTTTTCTGTCAAATTTTAGGTATGGATCTTTCTATTTTTTCTCAAATTGGCATTTTCGTTACATCTATTATGGCAGGCATGGGTGCGACAGGTATTCCCGAAGGTGGTTTAGTAACTATGGTTATGGTATTGCGTAGCGCTAATGTACCTACCTCTGCCATTGCCTTACTTTTACCATTTGATCGTATTCTCGATCGCTTCAGAACAATGACTAATGTGTGGGGTGATTTAGTATGTGCAGCAACGGTAGATCATTTCACAAAACGAAAAGAAACTACATCAGCTTTAATTGATACTTCATCTGTGACAAATCCTGATATAAACCAACAAGTATTTTTAGATGAAACAACTGCTGAAGCAGGTAGATTGCATTAGTACATCGTGTCCGTGTGCGGCGTGCCCGCGCGCGGCTTTTTTAAATTTTATTCATTTATCTCTTGCTTCAAACTTCATACGATGTTATAACATCACTCTCTAATCGCTACTCCATCATTACACTCGATTCAACATTCATATTTTCATTATTTCATTTCTAAGGATTTTCTATGCGAAAAAAACGCTATACTGGATTTTCATTAATCGAACTCATGATTGTAGTTGCAATCATCGGCATACTAACAGCCTTCGCCATTCCATCTTATAAAAAATACACTGAACGCGCACGTTTTAGCGAGGTAATCATGGTCACCGAACCATTTAAAACAGCCATCTCTTTAGCGATACAGCAGGGAGCGGAATTACATGAACTTACGCATAATGTATATGGCATACCCCCCGAACCACCACCTACAAAAAATATAGCTAGTATAAAAGTATTGAATGGGATTATTACTGCGACCTCAACAAAGTCAGCTGGTCATGCAACACTCATATTAACCCCTGACCAAGAAGGGAATGTTTGGACAGCTTCAGGAACTTGCATCAATGCCGGCCTCTGCAATTTCTGACAACATAGAATATAAGGTTTTAAATGTAGAACTTGTCAAACACTACCGAGTTATTCCTATAAAAATTGAAAATGGAATTTTACATATTGCAACATTAGATCCTAGTAATACCTATATCTTAAGTGCTATTGCTTTTCATACAGGTTTAAAAATTTATCCCATACTTACAGATGAAAATCAATTAAACCACTTAATTGATAAATACTGCGATAATATAAATACATCAACACCAAACATATCACAAAGTGACAATATCCCATACGATGAAACATTAATTGACTTTGTGAATCAAATACTTGAAACAGGTATTAGAGAATCGGCTTCAGATATTCACATAGAACCCTATGCAAATCTATGTCGAATTCGATATCGCTGCGATGGCATACTCTATGAAAAATTGTCGCTAACTATCGAATTTGCGATGCGTATTATTGCTAGGCTAAAAGTTCTTGCCAAGTTAGATATTACCGAACAGCGATTTCCTCAGGATAGTCGATTTCACTATCATTCGACAGATATTCGTATCAACTCCTGCCCTACACTTTTTGGTGAAAAAATTGTTTTACGATTATTAAATAATAAAGCTCCATTATCTATTTCATCACTTGGATTCTCTGAAGATCAAAAAAATTTATTTATGCATAACATCACTAAACCGCATGGGATGATTATTGTAACAGGACCGACGAGCAGCGGAAAAACTTCAACTCTTTATGCTGCACTCAACCATCTTAATAGTGAAGATAAAAATATAACTACCATAGAAGACCCCATTGAAATTCAAATTGCTGGCATCAATCAAATGAGCGTACAATCAAAAATTAATTTGGATTTTTCTACCTTATTACGTGCCATTCTTCGCCAAGACCCTGACATCATTATGATTGGAGAAATTCGTGACAAGGAAACCGCTGCCGTTGCCATACAGGCAGCAACCACTGGACATTTAGTTTTAACGTCGCTTCATACCAATAGCGCAGCTGAAACTATTTTACGACTTATCTCGTTAGGTATACCGCCACTACATATCACAAGCTCTGTTGCTCTTATTATTGCACAACGTTTAATCCGAAAATTATGCCCTTATTGTAAACAACCAAGTATGAAGAAAGATACTTACATTGCAAGAGGATGCCTACACTGTTCTAACGGTTACCTTGGTAGAACTGGCATTTTTGAGTTATTACCTATAGATGAAAAAATAGCCCAATATATCTTGTTAGATACCAATAATCTTTCGATCAAAAAATTCATGGAAGAAAACAACCATGTTTTATTGTATCAATCAGCCTATCAAAAAGTCTTGGAGGGCATCACTAGCTTAGAAGAAACGAATCGAATTATTATATATTGAGACTATTCATGCAAGTTTTATATAACATTATTTCAATGATCAAAAATAAAATCTATGTTTTTAAAAACAAAATAAAACCGCTCGATATGGTTGTTTTTTTTCGTCAATTTTCTACTCTTATTTCTTCCAATATTCCAATTACACAAAGCATAGAAATGCTCCGTCAAACCCAACAAAATATATTGTTAAAATCGATTCTTTTAGATTTAAAATACAGCATAGAAAGAGGCAACCATTTTTCAAATAGTCTTAGTAAATTTTCAAAACACTTTGATGAAATAACATGTTTTTTATTAGCAATAGGCGAAAAATCGGGGACATTTGACATCATGTTACAACATATTGCTAATCATAAGGAAAAATCTTATCGCTTCAATCATAAAATCAAACAATCATTATTTTATCCTGCCATTATAAGTATGATGGCAGTGTTGATTTGTCTAATTATGCTAATTTTTATTGTTCCTCGTTTTAGTCAGCTTTTCCAGGAAGCAAATGTTTCGTTACCGACATTTACTTTGATTATCATTCATTTTTCTGAAATATTACAACATTATGCTTGTTTATTTCTTATTTCATTCTTTATTGTTATCTTGTTTATCAAAGAAAAGCTTTGCTCAACTTACTTATCTCGTCAATTTGCAATAATCCTACATAAAATACCCATCATAGGATCTATTTTAAAAATGGGACTTATTATACATTTTTCTCGTTATCTATCTATCACATTAAAAGCAGGCTTAACGATTAGCGAATCTCTCCCATTAATTGCCAAAGCGAGCGGTAATGTCTCATTTGAGAATGATTTAATGAGTGTTAAACAATACATAGAAGTAGGTTATAAAATATACAATGCCATGCGAAAAAATCCTAACTTTCCTTCACTCATGGTAGAAATGATTAAAATTGGTGAAGAATCGGGCACATTAGATGACATGCTTGAAAAAATATCTATACTTTATGAAAATGAACTCGATCAATTAACAAGTTATTTAAGTGATTTGCTAGAACCCTTGATTATGCTGATTCTTGGTGTTTTAATCGGTGGATTAGTTATTGCAATGTATTTGCCAATCTTTAAGCTAGGAACTGCATTATAATGGATATTATTAATTTTATTGGTTCAAATCAAAACCTTTTTTTAGTGCTGGTCGCAGCTATATCTTTGCTCGTAGGCAGTTTTTTAAATGTTGTGATATATCGTCTGCCTCGTATGATACAAAATGAGTGGAACCAAGAATGTAGGGCATACTTGGGTCTGAAGCCACACTCATCCGATGTAGAACAGCTCAACCTTTACCTTCCTTTTTCACATTGCACTCACTGTAAAAAAGATTTAAAACCTTGGCACAATATCCCCGTCATCAGTTATCTTGTATTGCACGGAAAATGCGCTTATTGCAAGATAAAAATATCGATGCGCTACCCTTTCATAGAACTATTATGCTGTATTGCATCAGTATATGTTGCCTGGCGATTTGGTTTTACGTGGCAAACGTTTGCCGGATTATTATTTACATGGATAATCATTTCACTCACTTTCATCGATCTAGACTACCATTTATTACCTGACCACTTAACTTATGCATTATTATGGTTAGGACTTTTTTTTAGCATTTTTTCTATTTTTTCTACAAGTCATGATGCAATTATTGGAGCCATCTTAGGATATCTGATTTTCTTTATAACTCAGTCTTTATTTAAACTTGTCACCGGAAAAATCGGCATCGGACAAGGTGACTATAAATATTTAGCAGGTCTAGGTGCCTTTCTTGGCTGGCAACAACTACCTATTATTATATTACTAGCTTCTGTAATCGGTATGATTTTTGGCATCACGCAAATGATGCTTAAACGTCAATACAAGAGCGTGCCCATGCCATTTGGGCCTTATCTTACTATTGCAGGTTGGATAAGTTTAATCTGGGGAAATGAAATTTTACAAATCTACATAAACTACCTGCGATGATATATGTATGCTTATTATTGGATTAACTGGCGGAATAGGCAGCGGTAAATCTACTGTTGCTACATTATTCGAAAAAAAAGGCATCACTGTTATCGATGCGGATCAATTAGCACGTGATCTAACACTACCTGGCAAACCTGCACTAAAAAAAATAGTCGAAAATTTTGGTACTGATATGCTACTAGCTAATCATACCCTCGATAGATCTAAACTAAGAAAACTGATTTTTAAAGACGATCATAAACGTATTTGGTTAGAACAATTATTGCATCCACTCATTAGAGAAGAACTTGGACAACAAATAAATAATGCTCATTCACCCTATTGCATTGTCATGATACCTTTACTTATTGAAACTGCTCCCAACCCTCTCATCAACAGAATTCTTGTCGTCGATGCAAAAAAAGAAGTACAACTTGAACGCGCTGCTACACGAGATAAACAAACTGGAAGTGAGATTTACGCTATTTTGAGCAAACAGGCAACACGTGCCCAACGCTTGAAAGCTGCTGATGATGTCATCTCTAACATGGGCAGTTTAGAAGACTTACAAGGACAGGTTGACGCTTTGCATAAGTACTATATGTCATTAGTTTGATAGAACGACTGTTCAGCGATTGTCATTTCTCCAATCGTGAACGTTACCCTGAATATACTTATCTTGATAACATGTACTGAATAGTTTCCCTAAGCTGTTCATCACTGCACTCAAAACATCCGCCTCTTGCAGGCATTGCACCTTGACCTTGTAGCGTCATAATAAGCAATGTCTGAACACCCAGTTTACGGTACTTATCCCAACGTTTTTTGTCATTGACGCGTGGTGCGTTAACTGAAATAACAGGATTTACTGCATGACATGACGCACAAAATTCATTGAATATCTTACGACCAGCATCTTTATCACCTTTAATGTGTTTAACAAAACTGATAGGCGAATGATAAAGCTTTGCATCAGAGGATGGATGGTTATAAAGAGAAAACAAAAAACCACACACACCGCTTAATATAAACAATAGTATGATACAGATATACTGAATGCTTTTCTTCACAGTTATGCTACTTGATTTTTCTTTTCTTTAATATTTTTTTTTCCATAAAGACGATTATGGATAATCTTCAAAAGTGATTGTTCCGTATTAGGGCCTATGATTTTACGAACAACTATACCGTCTGGATTAATAATAAACGTGGTTGGTAAAGCAGTGATCTCGCCCAATCGCCACATTTGAGCAGGATTTTCTTGTAAAACAGGAAATAAAATCCCGGTTTTTTTTATTGCCTCTCGCAATACATTATTAGGTAATCCATCGTAATTCACGCCTATGATGAGAACATTGCTATCTTGGTTATTTTTATAAAAACTATTGAGCTCTGGAATTTCTTCAATGCAACTATCACACCAATCAGCCCAGTAATTTACAATAATCCATTTGTTTTTAAATGCTGAGGAAGATAAAAAACGCCCCGTGGAATCATGAAATGCAAAAATCGTATGGCTATAAAACGAGAATATTATAGCCACTACCATACACATTATATTTTTACTGTAAGACATCCCTGCCTCCTAAAATATTTACAAAGTCTCGCTTGCTAAAATTGTTTTATAATCTTTTATTAATTGATCTGACTTGGGTGGAAAAGATAAATAAGCTTGCACTTGGCTCTTTGGGTTAAATAAAAGTATTTCAGCCGAATGATTTACCATATACTGATCTTTTGGTTGATCCTCTGCTTGTATTTTAACAGCGGTAATATGCAGTTGATTCTCCAATGCTTCGGTTTCTTTAAGTTCAGCTCTTGCACCAATAAAATCTGCGTTAAATGCATTGATATAATCATTCATTTTGCGCATAGAATCCCGTTCTGGATCTACTGTAACTAATACAATTTGAGGCAGCTTATTATCAGGTAATTCCTGCTTCAAATGTTTATACATTTTATTAAGCTCAGCCATCGTTGTTGGACAAACATAGCCGCAATTGGTAAATCCAAAAAACATCAAAGTCCAATGACCCATTAAATTATCTTTAGAAAACTGTCGGCCTTTATGATCCGTTAATTGAAAATCTTCTATAGCTTTCGATTCAGCCAAGAATACACCATTAATCTTGACCTCTTTTGGAACATAAGTAACAGGTTTTTTTTCAAACATACTAATATATACAACCAATACACCTAATACTGCCACCAATAGCACTAGATAAAAAATAATTTTTTTGTGGCTTTTCATGATACACCTCACTCACACATAATGGTCTACTAACAATAGAAGAAAAAGTAAGCCTAAATAATGAATTGAATACTTAAACGTATTCAATGCATGTTTACTGTCATCAGAATAATATAGACGTATAACATGATATAAGAACACTGCATTTGCAATGATGACACCTACTAAATAAATCATCCCAGACATATGAATAACATAAGGCAGCACAGAAAAACCTATAAGTAAAATGGTGTAAAGTAAAATATTAAGCTTAGTAAATGCAATGCCATGAGTATTCGGCAACATTGGGACTTTTGCTTTAGCATAATCATCAAATCGATGGATAGCGAGCGCCCAAAAATGTGGTGGAGTCCAGACAAAAATAATGAGTACAAGAATCAAAGCTTCAGCATTCACGGTACCTGTAACAGATGTCCAGCCTAGCAAAGGAGGTGCTGCACCCGCGATACCACCAATCACGATATTTTGCGGAGTCGCATGCTTCAAATATAAAGTATAACAAACTGCATAAGCAATCAGTGAAAAAAACGTAAGAATAGCAGTCATCGTATTAATATAAATAAATAAAATCAACATACCCACCAAACAAAGCGATCCGGCAAAATACAAACTATGCAAGGTTGATATTTTACCTTTTGCAATGGGACGATGTTCAGTACGTCGCATCAATTTATCGATATGTTGATCTGCAATATGATTTAAGGCAGCTGCACTGGCGGCCACTAAAGCGATGCCGCAACTCCCTAGCATCAAGGGCATGACAGGAAATGATACGGATGGAGCAAGACACATACCCACCATAGCAGTGAGAATCATAAGTAAAACAACTCTAGGTTTACATAACTCTATATAATCACGAATAGACGCTTGACTCATGAATCACTTACCTTTTACAAAAAGCTTAAACACGAATGTCACTATAGAAAGCAATAATACTACAGCTACCAAATTATGGCCAATTGCGGTGACTAAAGGAAGTTGATAAATAACATTTATCATACCAAGACAAAGCTGTACGAATAACAGACACCAAATAAGATAAATAGATTTAAGAAGCCTATGATCAGCTCTCAAGCTTTTTATAAAAAAAGTTGTAAATACAATAAGATAGAGCGTAACAACGAGAGCCCCTAAACGATGCATCATTTGTATAGTTTGCCTTGCTTCCTCTGACAAAACACCGCCTTCATAGTTAATTCCTACGGGTGTCAAAAAAGTAAATGCTTCGCTAAAATGCATAGTCATCAAAGGATGCGTATTCATGCAGAATGGAAAATCTGGACAACTAAATGAAGCATAATTTGTACTAGTCCAGGCGCCTAGAAAAATTTGTAATAAAAGAAGCATTAAGCCTATGACAGCACCGATTTTAATACCTTTAGAGTGCACCTTACCGGATAATGTAGCGCTATTATTTAAATAAATTAACCAAAGTATCGTTAAGATTAAAAAACCACCTAACAAATGCTGGGTGACGACTATGGGTAATAACTTAAATGTGACAGTCCATTGACCCAATAATATTTGATACATTAAAAGACCTAAAAGACTACAGCCTAAAATAATATTGGCACGACTACGTAACTCTTTATTGAAAATTAAATAAACAATTACAACTATCATCAAACCTAAACTACCCGCAACATAGCGGTGAATCATTTCCGCCCAAGCTTTAAATACATCCAGTGTTCCGGTTGGATAAAGGGATGACGCTTGCTCCTTTGCTAAAGCTGTCATGGGCACCGTTAAATGGCCATAACAACCAGGCCAATCAGGACAACCCAAGCCCGCGTCCATTAAACGTGTAAATGCCCCTAAACCAATCACTGCTAACGCACAAAAGCATGCTGCAATAGCTGCTATTGCAAGATATTGTTGCTTATGCACGATGCGAAATCTCTAAAACATGATTTAAATCTTTCAAAATATTCATAGGATTCGCGGTGTCGGCATAATACATAAACAAATTTCCAGAGGGATCGACTAAATAAATTTTATTTTCCACAGAAAAACCTTGTTTTCCAATAGCTTGTTGTTCTGATGATATGGTTTTGAAACTCACTCGCTCACTGTTTTTACCAAGAGCCTTTTTTATCTGATGTAGCGTATGGGCAACATCTTCACAATCACTATCACAGGCATTTTTAGTCACATGAACGATTTGCCATTGGTTGCTGCCCGTGCTTTGCCAAAGAT
>CAZHMQ010000022.1:0-26003 GCA_964533645.1 uncultured Coxiellaceae bacterium | reverse complement strand
ATAACTTGCTAGGCAAAACTCAATCCAGGGGTATTTATTTATTACCTAATTTATTCACCACCGCAGCCTTGTTTGCTGGGTTTTATGCCGTCATGGCAGCTATGAAAGGATACTTTGATTCTGCAGCGATCGCCATTTTTGTGGCTATGATTTTGGATAGTTTAGATGGTCGCGTGGCGCGAATGACAAATACACAAACGGCATTTGGTGCGGAATACGATAGTTTGTCTGATATGGTAGCTTTTGGTGTGGCTCCGGCACTCACTATATATAGTTGGTCATTATATAGTCTTGGAAAATTGGGTTGGCTTATTGCGTTCATGTACACAGCAGGGACGGCCTTACGATTAGCGAGATTTAATACGCAATCGCATGATGCAGATAAGCGATATTTTCAAGGTTTGCCATCTCCCGCCGCAGCTGGAGTGATCGCAGGCTTGGTGTGGTTGGGTAACACTTATGAACTAGAGGGTTTATTAATCGATATTCCTGCAGCTATTATGACCCTTTCGGTGGCAGCGTTAATGGTAAGTACGATTCGCTATTATAGTTTTAAACAGGTCGATTTAAAGGGTAAGGTACCTTTTGTCGTAGTTTTGATTCCGGTGGTTATACTTGCAGCTATTGCGATTGATCCACCGCAAATGCTTTTTACGGTGTTTTTTGTGTATGCTTTCTCAGCGCCAGCGATTACATTGTGGCAAATACGCAGGATACGACGTAGATATAAATCTTAACCATAACGTTAGGGTCTATCTAGGTTAGATAGACCCTAGGAAAGTGATTACCAACAAGTGCTGCAAGTAGGTGTGACGTAGGTATATGTAGCGCAGGTTCTACAGACAGAGGTATAGCAACTTGACGTACAACACGACCCGCAATCACCCAAGGAAGTACAGCTTGTTAATAGAAAAATAGACACAACTCCGAATGCAACCAATAATTTGTTTTTCATAACTTACTCCTCATTTTATTGATTATTATTTATTCACCTCCATTATACCACCTCTTGAAAAGTGTGAGCTGGCTTAATTTTTTATTAAATGTTTAGGTTAACTTTATGATTACACTAAAGGTAAGCGCTAAATAAATACATTTTCTGATGAAAAATCACTGTCTTAGTTGTATGACGTATGATATATGGTTGCCCTATATTCCATACATAACACTCTGGAGAGTTCTACTATGTTCAGCAATCGTCATAACGACTTCCAACCCCTCACTGATACCATTACTGCTCCCACTGGACTAACTTCTGCTACTGGAGCTGGAATAGCTCTAGGTACGGGCGATGCCTCTAAAGCAATGTGTGATGCTGTTGGTGTTTCGAGCGAGCGTACTTTTCATAGAGATCAATTACTAGCTGCACTTGATGCATTGATCAAAAGAAAAGAAGCTCCCGACAATATTGAAGCATTAAAAATTTTCGGTGAATTGAAAGATTCATTAGGTGGAACAGCAAGAGTTATTAGAACAGGTGTAGCAAGTTCTGCCATTGCGCCTAGCGTAACACTATCAGAAGGATTGCAATTATTTGTGGATTCTGCCTCCGCAGTTTCTGCTGTATCGCAATCTACGGATGACGCGAAAAAATTTATCCAATTACAAGCTTCAACTTTACATGTTCAAAAAGAATTAGAGCTAAATGCCAGTGGTTTTTCTGCACATTGTAAGAATTTATCTAAAGAATTCGGTCCTATTTTTGATGAAATGTCTAAACAAGTTGACGCAAAAGAGTTAGGCGGTTCACATGGAAGTATTGCAAAAAGTACGGGTGCCACATCAGTTATGACAGTGCTTTCTCCTGCTGCGTTAGTCTCTTCAGGATTGGATGCCATAGGTACAGTATTTCGTGAATGTTCAGCAGTAAAAATATTTATTGTGGATGAATCTGCAAGTAAAGAAGAAAAAAATATTTATAAGGCGTTGAGCGCATGTTCTGATGCTTTTAGTGATTCCAAAAACTTCCAAGCTTCTCTGCAAGCGTTAAAAAACTTGAGGGATGCTATTTGGAATGTAGAACATGCTTCACATATGAGCGACAAACACAGCGTATCGAGTCCAGCAACTTCGGCTATTTTGCGAGGTTTCAGTTCAACACCTTTTGTGTGTGCTTTAGAATCTGTTATTTCGTCGGGTGAAGCGGTACGTTTAAGCAGCGAAGCTTTGACTAAACAAAAGCAAGCTTTATCTGAAAGCGCTCAACAATCTATATTTAAGGCTAGCAGTATAAAAGGTCAATCAGAAGGTGGTGACACGCATTCACAAAATATAACTATCTTGACAGACAGATTTGAAAGGGTAATTAAAGATCTTGACGATCAAATAGCAGACAACACGCAAAAAAGTGTAGTAGAAAATAGTGCAACATTAAGTGTTCGCACACTTTCAGCACTTTCTGCAGTGCCAAGTTTGATGCTGGCTTTAGTTGGATCGTTAACACGTGAAGTAAGTGGTACGGTGCATGATGTTAGTCATGGTTCTGGTACGGGTGATCAATTAAGAGATGTTTCAAAAAGTGAATTGAATCGTTCAGCTAACAACTTAGATAAGTTAATGAGCAAGGTGTCAGAACTGCAACAAAGAGTTGATAGATGCAAAGAGTTAGGCGTCAGCGCACCTTTTGTGCTTGGTATCGCTGAGATGGCATCTTTTGGAACGATGTTTCCTGCGTTTAGTGCTTTACAAAGTTCTGTTGTATCCATTGCAGGCGTACAGGCAAGTAGCTTTGCATTATTTCTAAATAAAGATCAGTTAACAGATGGAGATTGTAAAAAATCAGCAAGTGATGCTAGCACACTTAAGCAACAAGCTGAGGGCCAAGAAAAACACACACATTCTCAGAATCTTAGCAGATTGACAGAGAAGTTCGCTGTGGTAGGAAAACAAATTGATGTTGGATTACAACAGATGGAAGGAGAACGACACAAAAGTTCTGCAATAAGTTATGGTCAAACAAGTCTACATACTATTTCAGCCCTTATTGCTCTCCCGATCTTGATGACAGATTTAGTGGGAGCTCTATCACGTGAATCAAGCGGTACATTTTATTTTGTGCAAGAAGGTTCAGGTACCGCAGATCAGCTAAAAAAAGTATCGAAAACTGATATGAATCATTCAGCGAATGATATTGATGAACTGATGTCAGAAGTATCTAACATGAATCATAGAATCAAAAGATGCGAAGAGCTAGGTGTTAGTGCGCCTTTTGTGCTTGGTACGAGTCAGACGATTTCATTTGGTTCAATGTATCCTGCGGTTAGCGCATTACAAAGTTCTATTGCTTCATTTGCAGGAGCGGAAGCAAGCAGTCATGCATTGACAAAGGAAAAAGCGCTTTTAACTGGCGAAACAAAAGCATCAATCAGTGATGCCAGTACGCTTAAAAAAGAAATGGAAGGCCAAGCAAAACAAACTCACTCGCAAAATCTCAGTCATTCGATTGCTCATTTTGCTGTGGTAGCAAAGCATATTAATGATGAATTAAAAGAAATGGCAGAAGGGCGGCATAAGGTTTCTGCTAAAAGTACTGGCGTATGCATGATACGTACGCTTTCAGCATTAAACGCTATTCCGAATTTTATTATAGCAGCGACAGGTATGTTATCCCGTGAGGCAAGTGGTACTGCGGATTTTATAACTAATGATAAAGCCACTCATCAGGTGCTCACAAGGGTTTTAAAAAGTGATAAAGATCATACGGGTAAGGATTTGGATGATCTGATGTCTGCTGTATGCGAAATGAAAGAACGAGTAGCAAAATGTCAACGATTAGGTATATCTGCGCCATTTATTTTAGGCACAAGTCATGTGGTGAGTTGTGGAAGCTTAATTGCTTCATTGAATACACTGGCAGGTATGATTTTTGCGCTTCGCGAATTCCGCACGGTGACTCATCCGGAGGCTAGCCCTGCACTGAAACTCAATGAAGATGAAATACAAGACGCAAAGAAGTCTAAAGATGATATTATAAACTCTAATCAAAGTAGCGCAGCATCTTTAAAAACACAATCGGTTTCACAACACATTTCAT
Source organism: uncultured Coxiellaceae bacterium (assembly GCA_964533645.1). Classification (GTDB taxonomy): domain Bacteria; phylum Pseudomonadota; class Gammaproteobacteria; order DSM-16500; family DSM-16500; genus JABDBK01. The sequence continues at coordinate 21,970 of CAZHMQ010000022.1, read as the reverse complement.
TACATGATCATTTGCAAAGTGTCATGGAAAAAATCGTATTGACACATCGTGTTAGTTTTGATTTTGCTCAGCCAGGTGCAGAAAATATCAATAAATCGGGCCATTCCTTGATTAATACAACCCAAATGAATACATCGGGGTTTTTATCGGGTGCTTTAGGAGTGTTAGCTTGCATAGCGTTAGAAACCGGTATTAGTACAGAAGCTTTTTGGCGAGCTCTTAGCTTAGCTATAGAAAAAAGTCATGTGCTAAGCAAAGGTCCAGATGAGATAAAAATAGGTGGTACTTCTCAATTTAATTTGAGTATTCCTAGTAATGCAACTCGCTTAACTGCGGATCAGTCTAAAGATCCTGGCTCATCGGCAACACAAACGGTGTTAAGTGCCACCTATCATGTAGCTGAAAGCATTTCTTCGCGTTCTTTGGTGGTGGCGATTTGTCAATCGGGTGCTTTAACGCAGGCATTGAAAGAGCTTAGTGCAGAGGCAGATGTACGTGAAGGTGAGGAACGTCCAAAATATTTTTCTAACACGAGTGTTATTTTAGGCAGAATTAAGAGCGATCAATTAGCTAAAAAAATAAGAGAAGTGCTCGATAGAGTCGGAAATGATATTCCTGGACTCAATCACGATATGGAAAATCAATTAGCATCAGCGAGCCAGACAAGTATTAATGCTGCGTTAAGTTCACATAGTGTTTTAATAGCACCCTTTTTACAATCTTATCTTGTCGCAAAAGATGCTACTAAAAATATTCATGCAGAGCAAAAAAAAGAAGCATTATCTGAAAGCTCTATAATGAGAGAATTAACGACTGCATCGAATACCATTCGAGCTTTTACTAAGAATTGTATTGCGGAGTTGCAACTAAATGCAGATCAAATATCGGATGAGCAACAGAAAGATGATGCATATAATAGTTCCATGCAAACGCATATAAAATTAAATGCATCCGTGGCGACTACCATGGTAGCTGGTTGTTATATGTCTTTATTATGCGATGACTTAGTGGAAAGTATAGTAAGCCGATCCATACTAGGATTTTTAGATGCTGAAAAGATGCGAAAAACGGCTAAGCAATCGGGTGATGTTTCTGCGGGTGAAGCAAAAGAATCTTCAAAGGAAACAGCTCAAGATAGCAATCTGGGTGAATTGAATAGTGTTACTTTGATGATTTCAGCTTTGCGACTTACGCTAACTCATATAGGGGAATCGTTAGCAGGTATGGCGAGTGAGTTAGAAAAGCAACTTAAAGATATTGATTTACTAAAAGATGATATGAATATGCATTCAAGTCAACGATCCATATTGGAATCTATGATGAGTGCACTAACGCAATGTAGCTTAAATATGAGTAAGACAGCAAGCATTTTGACGATGTTGCCACTAGGTTCGCTAGGCAGTCTTGATGCTATGCGACATATAGTGCGAAGTATAGATTGTGCGATATCTAATCATAGCAATAGCGCTGAATCGACAAGAAACAGTGAAGGTTCTGAATCAAGTGTTTCATTTGGTCTAACTACCGATTCTACGACAGCAACGATATTATTGTTTATCAAATCTTTGCTGAAAGGCTTAGTCATAGGCTCTGAAGCAAGCTTATTAGTTTGTAAATTATTTGAAATACTAAGTTTACATCCACGTCCCGATGTGGCTTTATCCTTACTTGTCGCAGAACTTTTACAACCGCAAGGTGGTTTGTTAGGTCTAAGTAAACTTTCAGGTAGTCAATTAACGGGCACAATGGTTGGATTGAGTGGAGGAAGCATATCCATATTAGACGTTATGAATACTAGCGACAGTGATAGCTTTAAATCGACACGTGATTCGTCTCAGCAACAGGTTATTGATAAATTGATTGATGCTTGTGGCTTTCTTGAAGATAGTGAAGAAAATCAACAAGAAAAACTGGGATTAAAAAAGTTTTTTGAACTGTTGATTATAGTCCTTGCTAATCATGCTAAACATTCGAAAGCATTCAAAGATGATGACATCACTCCCCGTAATGCTCAATCCATCGTTGCCATGTTAAATAGAGGTAGCTTAGCACTAGCAAGTTTTCACTCTAAAACAGATAAAAATAATTCTCTTATCTCTGATGAGACCTTCTTGGGCTGTAACGATGCGCAAGTGTTGCTTGAAACATTTATACGAAAGGCGAGTAAGGATGAAGCTTTGTTGATGGCATTAAAAGAAGCATTGCAAAACCAAGGGAAAAACTACAGTGCTAAAGTAGAGGGTCGTTGGAAATATATTGTAGATAAAATATGTGAACATTTAAGCACACAATCGAGAAGCGATAGACTTTTTTTGCCTGGAGCTTATTATTCTGAAAAAAGATTTAATCAAAAAGCTTTTCGTGCTAAATGTGCTTTGGATGAAAAACGAGATAACAAACTTTCTTCTCCGCATATAGGATAACTGTGCATGTCAGGTGTATTAGAAGAAAAACATTTTGAGGAATTAAAGAAATATTTGCCTATTTTCTTTCAAAGGGATTTTCATAATGAAACAGAAAGTGTAGCACGTGCGTATCCATTGCTATCACTTATATGTAGTGACCAAAATCTTCTTGATAAAACGCGTATGGCATTGGAGGTAAAACCTCCAGTATTGCTATCAGGTGAGTCTCAATCTCTCGCAAAAGCGATTGAACTCACAGATAGTTTGTTAATGCTTGGTCAATGTTTGGAACCTAATACACCATTTAAATATCGTCTTCCAGTTATCATGGGTGAATTTCCTATTCATACCCGTGTTATTAATAAAGCAATTCAAAAATTTAATCATATTGTTGAAAATTATCATCAACAAAATGTAGATCATCTTGATCAAGAAATAGAAGAAGCTTTTAAAAATATTTTAGCCGCCATCAAGGTTCACGGACCATCGTGTGATAGCAATTCTTTATGGCAATTGCTCAGTATGATGTCTGGTTGGTCAGCGTATTCACCTGATAAATGGTTTCATGAGTACCCTCATCTTCTTTATCCTTGTTATCAAGGCCAAGATGCTAAAGAAAATAAAAGCGAACAACCTGTTCAAAAAGAAAAAATCATACCTACCGTGATTGAGTCTGAACGTAAAATACATGCTTCGTCAGGTAATCCATTTGTTCAAAATTATAATTACAATTTTAATCGTGCGGGACGATTAGCTGATGAAACCTATGTGCTTTTGCTCAATGCATTTGGAATGAAATTAGGTGGCCACTTCGATGCGCAAGTTAAAGAAATTCCACGATTCATTCCCACTAAACAATTACATGCTATCATTCATCGTCAGCTGTCGCATTGTATTACTATTCCACCATCGATAGAGTTTGATTATTGGATTGAAGATACTTTAATGTCTTTAGGGATGAAACAAATACTTCAACATAAGAAAAATCCTTCTTCCGGTAAATTGGTAAATCCTTTTTTAGAAGAGCCGATTTCTTTTTTAAATCCCGATAAGATAAAACAGACTCTTTTAAAAAATTTACCCGAGCCAAATGAATTTAATTTAAGTTCATGTGATATAGATATTATTTCACAATATTTATTTGATTTATTGCAGAGTTTTCAATTTAATCCAGGACAAGCTTTAGGAATTGGTGCTAATTGGGACGGAACCATCAGTCTATCAAATGAATCTGGCGCTTATGCATTTAAATTTAATGAATCAGAATCAGAATGGGGTAAACGATTTAAAGAGGTCAGTTTGCATAGGCAAGGACCTTCTGAAGCATTAATGGATGTCATGACAAATGGGTTGACATTTGAATTAGGCACTATGGTAAGCAGCTTTGAATACATGAGTCAGTTACAACCATCTGAATATGCTGAAGTGATTAAAAATGCCATTATAGATAATTTAGTCACCGATTTATTTCCTGAACCTGCATACCATGAAAATCAGGCATATGAAAAATATCAAAAACAACATGTGGTTCAAAGAGATATGCATGGCAAAATGCATATAGAAAGTTTTTATCTGCCACATAAAAAAGGTACTTATTTTGGTAAAGATGGCAATAAAAAACAAACGCCTATGTATAGAAGAGCAGGTACTTTGGATGTGCAAGCTTTTCCTAGAAGGTCTGCTTCGAGTGAAGGATATAGAGAAAGTTATGCTGATAATCCATTAGTGCCTTTCCAAATACAATATGGACAATCCATGTATAAATGCACTCGAGGTCATATCGTTTATGATCCTATAAGTGCCGATCAATTTCTACCTGATGCATATTACGGACAAGTCCTTCGTAGTGAAAATGGTGACTATTTACCTTTTATAGGCGTAGTACCTAAAAATTATGATAGAACTTTCAAACAACCTTCAGAGTTGTGTGCGTCGTTCGTGCTTCGTATGGGGGCTTCCTCACGTTTTATGGTGTATTGTCCAGTTTTTCATGAAACTTATGAGCATATCAAAATACATTTTTTACCAGAATTGAATGCAAATGTTCCTCCTTTACCTACTATAGTATTGAGCGAGCATATCAAAAATCTCCATAAAAAATTAAATACTGTGTTAGCTAACCCCGAACGCAATTATCGTGAATGTGAAAAAGTTTTTGGTTCATTATTTAAAAATTTAATAAATAATCTTTATGAATCGGTAAATAATGCTAATGATGAGAATGTTAAAGCACACTTTATCCAATTTATAACTTCTTTTGATATATTCCATATAAGTCGAGCAAACTTAGAACGAGTCATGCGTGAACTTATTGTCAACAAACCGGTTTCCGCATCATCTCAAGCATTACAAAATTATAATGCTACTATAGATTATTTAGAAAACCTCATTCAGTATTTTTATCCTAAACCTTCTCAAGCCATGGCAGAAAAAATTGCTCGCGCGGCTAATGCTTATGTGAAACCTTTGTTATCTTCCCCAGGTATTCAACATTATTTTGAAGACTTAAAAAAAATACCACAAGCGAATTTATCTCGTAAAAGCACACCTAGCAGTCTTTATTCTGCTTTACATGACGGTAAAATTAAAGATATATGGCACCACCAAAAAGTCATGCATGAAAAAAATATGCCATCAGGTTATAGAGATCCTGAAGGTAATCAGCTTACATCCATACAAGACCATGAAAAACGTATGGATAAAGCAGTGAAGACAACTGGCGCAGTGTTGCAAGTGATGAAAAAGCACGATGTACTCTTAGGTACATCCAAACTTATTTCAGAGCCCGTACTTGGTGCTAAACAAGCGTATGCAAAACATACGCAGTACAAATATGCTTGGGGTATATTAGGTGGAGTCGGTGGATTTTTTAAAGGCATTGGAGAAATTATTATCTCCTTACCTTATGGATTTTTTATATCTGGGAAATGGATTTATAAAAATGTTACAAAAAAACTGACAAACATTAAAATTAAAAATTCACTCATGATTTCTGCGGCCCCTGGTAATGAACCAGGTTTGAAAGTGAAATTAAACATACAAGTACGTGATTATTTATTAGGATTATTAAATCATAACTTCATAAACAAAGACAACGAAAAAGAAGTATTGATTGCATATTTAACAAGATTATTATCGCTTCTCTATCCAAATATGAATAATGAAGCTAGGAGGGTTGCTTTCGCTGTTATTAGTGAAACATTTCCTGTTTTTGATTGGAATAAATTGTTAAAACCATTTGCTGAGATAGCAAATCATAAAAATTTGATGAAACATAAATCTTCTATCAATACTTTATTTCTACAAGCCGTTTTTGCTTGTCTTACGGATAATAGATGTGCCAGGCATAGTGATGAGATAGTAAAAAAATATTATAAATTTTATGCATTAAGTCCAAATCAAAAAAATGCATTATTTGAATTTGTAACCCATTATCATCGTATTCAGGATGAAAAATCAAAACAAGCATTTCTACATTTATTTGAATTTAACGGCAAGTTACAACAAACGTTAAATGCTAGGGATGATATTATTCAAAAAATTCAAAATTGGAATAATTCCATTTACTCCATGGCTTCAATCATAAATCAAATGCCTTATATGAAAGATATTTTTCGTGAAGCATTAACAAATCATGATTTATCTATATTAGATGATTATCAATTACCTACTCATGTGCTTAATTTTCTTAAATCATTTGCTGCAGCGTTCAATCAAATGGAAATAAACCAACAATGTGAACTGCTAGCGCGTTGTAAAATGGGCAACATGCTTCAGAAGCATGTTCTATCCAAAAAAGATAAAGCGCATAGCAAATGGGCCGCCTTTGTTCAAAGAGAATTAAAACATGAATTATTACGAAAAAATGATGTGGATGATATTTTTTCAAGTTTATTTACGATATTAGAAAAATACCCGGAATTAATATTAAAACTTCATGGATTTAAAAATATTTATAAGTATTATTTGCATGATTTGATGGATGTGCCAAATGCTCCGCTCGATTTATTTTATGAGAAAGCGACTAGCATGTTATGTGATTTAACGGCGCAGCAAGTCTCAACAAACGAAATGGAGGATTTTCAACAGGCAAAAACTTTATTGCAGAATTTTATGGATATAACAATAAATGCGGTAGTCAATTCTCGGTTAGATCGAGTCGATATCTTCAGTGCTTCTGCTATTAAAAATCCATTGATTGATTCAAAAGCGATAGCAAAATGGTTGAATGTGTTGCAAGATGTTCACCAAGTACGTTCTTTGTTAAGTCAACAGCTAGAACAGTCTCCTTCTTTAGATCATACTTTATGGCGTGATAAGTGTATTTTGCAAGTTTTAGAAAAAAATCATCCTGAGCAAAATAGAGTACATAAAACAGGTTTGCGATCTTTATTGAATGTTTGGGCTCGTCATGCTGACAATGTCACTAAAACTGGTGAACCTTACTTCGATGATAAAACTAATCAACCTAAAAAAGTGTTGTCGAGTGCTATGCTATTTGATGATTGTCGTACTATGCAGCATGCGATTGATCCTAGTAAAAAAGCATTTACTTTTTTTAGAGAGGTGGAATATAAAAAAATTGCTTCTTCTGGGGAGATGTTACAAACTAAATGCAACACCTATTAAAAAGTTCGAGCAAAACAGTTAAGTTGAGTTACCTTTTATTAAATTTCTCTACCCACAACTTTGTAGCACCCGCAACAGCTGCAGGTATGACGATACAATTTAAGATAGGTATCATAGAAAAAATCAATACGCTTAGACCAAAGCTTAATGATAACCATTTTTTTTGAAATAATTGGTTTCTCACATCTTCAAATGGAATTTTATGGTTATCCGTAGGGTAATCGATATATTGCAAGGCCATAAGCCAAGCGCTAAATATAAACCAAAGCAAAGGCGCAGCTAATTGGAGAATGGGAATAACAAATAATATTAATAAAACGATAGCGCGAGGCAGAGAATATCCAATAATTGCTAGCTGACGAGCCATGACCCGAGTGATGTCTTTGATACTTCCCCATATGGTTTGAGAAGGTAGACTCTTGCCAGTTAAATAATATTCTATTTTTTCGGAAAGTAGGCTATTAAACGGTGATGCAATAATATTCGCAAGGGTGACGAAAGTGTAAATAATGACAAGAAAAAATCCAATAAAAAAAACTATCCACAACATATAACTTAGCCATTGTAGCCATGTGGGCAATAAATGCAGTATCCATTGATTGAGTTCAAGAAAATAGTGTTTTGCAATAAAAAACATCCCAATAAATAGAGCTATGTTGATGAGAAGAGGAATCACAGCATAGCGTTTGATGCCAGGTTTTGTGAGAAGTATAAAACCATTAATAAGATAATGTATGCCTGTTGTGTTCATTAAATCATCCCTCTTTTTCCTAAACGCCATTTTACTGCAGCTACCGTAAATGGCAGCAGTGTGTTTTTAATTTTGCAATGTTCTTGTAAGGCACGAGCAGCTTCATTCAAGGTTGCACCCGAACCCACGTAATCGTCGAATAATAGAATAGTGCCTTTAGGGATTGAGATATGAGTTTCGGCCATCATTTGATTGATCACATTATGTCGTCGTTGATCATTGTTTAATAATTCACCTTGACGTGCGGCAGGTAAATTTGTCCAATAGAGTAAGTCAAATAAAGCAGGTATTTTTACATAGCTTGCCAATCTTTTGACTATATCATCACGAGAATACCATGTTCTTGAAGGAAGAGGCACAATGCAACTTATTGGATGATGTTTGACTAAATCATATAAACATTCTTTTATTAATTCGAACAAAGTATCTGACAGACCTAAATGTGATATGGGCGCTTGGGCGCGTTCTCGCATGAAATGTACAAAATCCTCGGAACGTGATTTGCCATCTAATACAGCTATACCCACGGTTGTATTGACGATTTTTTTGTTTAATACGATGGGAATAGTGCGACGCTCAAGCCATGATAATGTGGCTAATATAAAATCTTTATTCTTTGTTTCTTTAAAGTCTGTGGGCATACATATACTACATCGTCCACAATCGGTTATGGCATTGTCACCTAAACTATGACGTAAGATAGTCATCAAACAAGTTTTATGTTGTTCTGCATAAAGTTGTATGGCTTTGAGTTCACTATTTTTGATTTTACGTTGAATAATATATCGATTTAGGTCAGGTGAAGCGCGCTTTTCTGTTCTTACATAAACTTGCTTTCTGTATCGACTTTCTTTTTTTAAAAAACCTTGTTCAACAAGTTCAGCAATAATAACAAGTAATTTGGTGGGGTGGAGACCAGTTTTACGTTTTAGTGTACTTAGATCAGGCGGATTTGCATGGTCAAAATAACTATCGAGAACCATTGCAAAGTCTTCTGCTTTTGGTTGTGCTGAATCAATAAAATATCGCTGAACTCTACTGTCGGCAGGATCATAAAGCAATATACCCTCGGCGGGAAGTCCATCACGTCCCGAGCGGCCTACTTCCTGATAATATGCGGTAATAGAACTAGGATGATCAAAATGTATAATAAAACGTAAATTGGGTTTATCAATACCCATGCCAAGTGCATTGGTAGCAGAAATTACGTTGTATGCATCGTGAATAAAACTATATTGTATGGATTGTTTTAGTGAGGCTTCTAAGCCTGCATGATAGGCGGCAGCTTTAATGCTTTGACTCATTAAAAAGTCTGCAACCATTTCAGTATTTTCTCGTGTGGCACAATAGATAAGGCCGCAGCCTTGTAAATTTGCTAATAATTGAGTAAGCATGGCAAGTTTGGCAGCTGTTCCACTGACAGGAATGACTGACAAACGAATATTAGGTCTATCCATGCTTTCTCTGTAAACAACAATGGATTTATTGTCGACAATGAGTTGTTGTTTAATATCGGCTTCGGTTTTTTTATTAGCCGTTGCGGTGAGAGCAAGTAATTTTATCGCAGGGTTTTTTTTAATTAATGCATGAGTAAGATGTAATATTTGTCTATAACTTGGTCGAAAATCGTGGCCCCAAGTAGAAATGCAATGGGCTTCATCAACAACCAGTAATTGTATAGGTAATCCAAGTAAAAAGTTAACACGTTCTATATGTTCCAATTGTTCCGGTGCAATGAATAAGATGCGAATTTTTCCGGCGAACACTGCATTTCGTGCTGCATTATTTTCTTCCATGGTTTGATCTGTGTTGAAACTTGCGGCTGTGATGCCAAATCGTTCTTTTAATTGTTTTAATTGATCTCGCATAAGTGCGAGTAAAGGTGAAATGACCAGCGTGATACCTTCTAATACAACAGCGGGAAGCTGATAAAGTAACGATTTACCATGGCCCGTGGGCTGTATGCATAATAACCTTCCTTGGCTCATAAGTTCATTTAATGCCTCAAATTGTCCTGGGCGGAAGTCACTAAAACCAAATGTGGTGTGTAAAACTTGAGTGAGTTTTTGTTTTATATTTTGTTCCATTTGTTAAAGCCTTGCTAATTTAGTATCATGATTATACAAAATTGTCGAACGGAGGTCTCTATTGTGAGCATCATATATGAAGCATTGCAAAAAACACAGGTAGAAGACGAGACACAAAACACGCTGTCATCGCAATATGAGATGACACGAGATGATTGGATTGACGTAGGAATTTCGCTTGTGATTGCTTTTTTATTGGCAATCATTATTGTTGCACATTACCCGCAATTTAATAACAAGTCTAGAAGTATTGCAATAACTAAAAAAAATTCGGCCGCTGCTCCCATGTTAGAAACTCCTGATGAAACAATAAAGCCCGCAACGCCACTGAAAATGACAACCGTACCATTTGATGAAGCCGCTTATAAACTAAATCATACTTTAAATGGAGTTTTTGTGTCGGAAGAAGAAAAAATCGCAATGGTGAATAATCGTTTTTTTAATATAGGTGATAGTATTGATGGAATGAAAGTTGTTAGTATAGAAGCCGATAAAATTAAACTTCAAAATATGCATGGTATGATAGAATTATTAATTGCTGTTTAAATATTACTTTTTTCGAGGATTGGTTGAGTTATGAGCAAAGCAAGGATACATACAAAAAATGATCATAAACATCATTCAGATACCTGGTTGATACAAGATCAACTGCAACAACAGTCATTGCCTGTAATGACAGCTGAAACAGATGAAGAAACTTTGAATAGTCACGCAAAAATGTGTGAGTATAGAGATACTGAAATACAACAAATTGCTGAAGATGCGCAACATATTAAGGAAATGTATCAAGATTTCGCGATGCTTGCTGAGGAGCAGCAACCTGTTATTAAGGATGTTGCAAGAACATTGCAAAGGGCCAACAAACGTGTCCAAAAAGCTGAAGAAACCTTAGTAGAAGTGGAAAAGGGTAGGAAATGTCTTATATCATAAGTACTAGCGAATGGTAAACAGCCCGAAGTAACAGGTTACTCAAACATGCGCATGGAGCAAGTTAGATCCTTACAAAAATGGAGTTTTTGGTTTGCGGCTCTATTGCATGTGCTGATTTTTTTATTTTTTTCCTATGTATGGATTCATCAAAGCAAACCGCTAGATCATGCAGATACTTATATACCTTCTTATGCCTATCATGAATCTGCACAAAAATCAGCTGAACAAAATATTCCTAAAAATCAACCCGCAAAAGAAACGCCACATAAAGATGTTCCGACGTCGAAAAACGGCATTGAAAAGCCTGTGTTTGATCGTGACGTTCGTTTCAATCAAGTGATGGACATTTCCCCTAAAAAAAGTTCTGAACCTGTGCATCTTATTGGTGATACCAGTAAAACTCCGCAACCGTTAATTATTATTTTAGGTAAAGCACTTACGGCAAAACTTTTATATCCTAAATCCGCAATTGATTTGAGTATAGGTGGTGTGAGTGTGATAGGTTTTGTGTTGCATCCTGATGGTCAGGTAACAGATGTTCGATTATTAAAGTCCAGTCGTGCTGACGTGCTTGATGAAGCGGCTCTTTTTGCAGCAAGTCATATTTCTCCAGTAAGAAACATAGGCCCTTACGTGAAAGAGCCTAAGCCTATCGTGTTTGGTATTGTGTTTGGGTCTCCTCGTTAGTCCCGAACACACAAAATAGATGGTTAAGCTATCGGCTCTGCTAATTCAACTGCAAAAGCTAACGCTAATTTTGAATAGTCAGTCATATGAGCGAGTGAGAGTTTTTCCATGGTATCTCTTGACGTATGAATGTCGGGATTATCTGTTTTGAAAGATGCTTCAAATGGCATGACAGCACTATAGCCTTTTTGAGTCCATGAAGCATGGTCACTACAAGCATAGCCGCATTTATCATGTTTAACGGGTGCTTTGACATAAGTATTAATCAATGTTTCAACATAAGCGGTTAATTCTTTATTGGTGTAATCATCATACAACCACATGGTTAAATCATTTTTATAGGCATAACCGGTCATATCAAGTTGCATCACAGCAGCAACAGGTATGTTTTTCTTTTTAAAATCATCGACGACATATTGTGAACCGACTAAACCCATTTCTTCAGCAGCATACCAAATAAGATAAACAGGTTTGTTGAAATGCATGCCGCTAGAAAGAATAGTGCGTGCAACTTCAAGAACAGTGACTGTACCGGTGCCATCGTCATCCGCGCCTGGTTTGTTTTCAAACATGCTTGATAAAGTATCCATGTGTGCGCCTATGACAACACCGGGTTGAGTGGAAGTACCAATTTTCACCACAACAGAGGGTTGTTTGTAACCATCTGTTCCAATAACATATGCGCTTACATCAGTGCGGCCATTATTTTTAGCCATTGCTTCGACTTCGGCTTTAATTTCATAAGCAACTTTTAGACCATTATCAGAGCGAGAATACCTATCTTTATAAGTGCTAGTTAAGGCTTGTAATCTTGTCCACATATTGTGTGGGTTGCTTTGTTTTATTAAAGCTACAACTTCGGCAGGATATTTAATGCTATAGGAAGGAGCTAATGAAGTTTTGGGAGCAGTTTCATAATCGGATAAAAATGTTTTTGCATTATGACCAGCATTCAGTTTTTTGCTGTAATTTTTCCATGCGTGTGTAACATCCATAAAGCCGCCACAAGACGCAGTTCGATGTTGTTTTGCTTCAATTAAGGAATCAATTCCTGCATCATTTGTTTCAAGTAAAGTTAAATTTTTAGATGATGCTAAGGTAGTATAAGTGGCATTGACATTTTTTAGTAAACATTTAGGCGTGACTACAGTGTGTTGCGTTGAGAGGGGTTCTGCATAAGTGGCACAATGCATAGCTGAAAGTAAACTAACTAAAATAAGTTTTTTAAATATTCGCATTAAAACATCTCCTTCCGTTAATAGATCCGAACTATATCGTTATAACATATTATAATTTTTTCCTCTATTATTGACTAAAATTATTATTACAAACAATGTATTAGCTAACGACAGTAAGTGGTTAAATAGTTACAAGTTAGGCAATTGTGCAATTTTTTGGGTATAATATACCTATAGGCAATATTCAGGATGATACTGCTATGAATGATAAAGTACCGCTAGAACTAAGACAGTCAGTCATAAAAAAACAGCCCTGTTTTGCACCTCTAAAAGACCAAGAAATTGAAATGTTGGCAACGCTTTTGGTTCCTAAAGAATTCAAGGCGGGTGAAACGATAGTGAATGAAGGTGATCCTGTGGATAGCTTTTATCTTCTTGTCTCAGGTGAAGCGGAAGTGAAAGTTATTGCTTATCAAGATAAAACTCCAGAAGTAAAAACAGTAGCTATGCTAACTGCCGATCATCATGATGCCATTGGATTAAATGAATCAGGATTTTATTCATTATCAGGTCTTAGAACCGCAACGGTTGTTGCCAAAACCGATGTTCTCACCTTGTATCTTACGCTTGCATTATTTCATGGATTTGCTTTGTATTATTCACATGTTAATGAAGTGATGCGTCAACAGTCCAGAAGTTATATCAATATGAGACGTATTTAATTACGTCAAATTATTTCGTTTCATATCATTCGTTTTTAGGTATAGATGACTAGACGTTTTTTTATTGAAAAACATGACATCAGATGCTTCATTAATTGCAGATAATACTATTAATGAACCCATTGGCGGGATTTCTCTGGGTCGACGTAACAAATTATTTGTGTCAGTTTTATGATCTTTATTTTGTATAGGAGTGTCCTGTGCATAGCTTGTTTCATTGTATTTGTCTATCACCCAGCGACGAACATTTGTTTCGAAGTTATTAGAAGGTTGACTTTTTTTATTAAGATATCCGCTAAAACCTGTATACGCTGGGTTAAGTGTCACAATTTCTTTGGATAAATGTACTATAATTTCTTGATTAATAGCTCCAACATAACCACAAAGTATAGATACAATTAATTCAAATTGTTTTAGTTGATTGTTAAGACTTTCTAATTCAAGCAGTTTAATCAATTCCATTGTAATATGACCTTTATTGTCGAGTAATTCTTTCATACCTATGGAAATAATTTCTTTTATAAATGATGAAATATTTTCTTGATCTATTTTATTGTGAACGTGTATTCCATTGGCATCAAATGTAATTGAATCGACTTCCATGTTAGAAAGTATGTTTAGACATTTTTTTGAAATGTCTTGCATGGTTTCTATAGGAAGTAGAGAGGGAAATTTATCAAAAATGCGCGAAACACTACCAGGTCTTTCGGTGATTGTTTTGAGGGTTGTTTCACGTATTTCTTTTGCTTTTTTGGGGTCTTTAAATGCTTCTTCCAAGGCTAGTATTATGAATGGTCTAGAATTAGTCATATGTTATTTTCCTTAATAAAATATACTCAGTCATGAGTGAGTTGTATTAGTTTAACAAATAAAATAGATGTCTTGTAAGCTGACATAAGCTTCTTTTTTAAACTCGAGAAGAGGTTATACGGTGAAGATCAATAGAATGTTGTGTAAATTTTGAAACTTTTTTTAGGCGGGATTAGTATAATTAAATCATTGTCAAATTTTATGAGCAAAAGATACACCATGTCAAGAATATTTTGGTTTATTACCAGACTTTTGGGCTTAGAATAAACGTATAACAACTAAAAAGAAGGAGTATTGCTATGAGTAGTAACCTCAAGACCGGTGTTGCTTTAATCGCTTACGCTCTTTTGTCTACTTCACTCAGTTCTTGTTCAAGTACTATGCCAAACGGTGATATGTCACGTAATGCTATGTCAAGCTATGAAACATATAATCCCAAAGATTATGATGAACGTTTGCCACAAAATATAGCATCCACAAGTAAGACTATTGTAGTTGATCCTAATGTGCATGCATGGGGTGCATATCAAGATGGGAAGTTGGTTAAAGCAGGTTTAGCGACTGCTGGTTCCAGTTACTGCGCTGATATTGGACGACCATGTCGCACTCGTTCAGGAACTTTTCATATTCAATCGTTAGGTAGTGCAGATTGTAAGTCACACATTTATCCATTACCAAGAGGTGGTGCACCTATGCCATATTGCATGTATTTTAACGGTGGCCAAGGGCTGCATGGATCTTATCCAGGTAATGTGGTCGAAGGTAATGTAAGTCATGGTTGTGTGCGTATGCATGTAGCTGATGCAGAGTGGATACGTTACAATTTTGCAAATGTTGGTACAAAGGTTGTGGTTAAACCGTATTAATATTATTGAAAGTCGTATTAAGTGGGCTTATCTTTAAGCCCACTGTTTTTTTGGAATACATTACTAAAGGATCTTTGGCATGACAGAAACATTGTTGTTTTCTAAACAAGAAAACATAGCAACGATCACATTTAATCGTCCATCTGTGATGAATACATTCGATGCTCGCATGGCAGATGAGTTAGCTTTCGTTTTAAAAGAGGTCACAAATGATGATTCAATTAGAGCGGTTTTGTTGAATGGCGCTGGACATTTGTTTATGGCGGGAGGCGATATACAATTTTTTCATGATCATTTAGATAAGATGCCAACAGGTGTCATGGAAATCATTAATGCACTTAATTTTTCTATTACTCAGTTAATGAGTATGCCTAAACCAGTGCTTGCGAGTGTACATGGCTCAGTTGCAGGTGTGGGAGTCAGTTTGATGATGGCATGTGATCTTGTGATGGCTGCTGAAAATACTAAATTTACCATGGCATATAGTGGATTGGGAATTAGTCCTGACGGGGGTGCATCGTATAATTTGCCTCGTATGGTAGGTGCTAAAAAAGCCATGGAATGGTTATTGCTTTCAGATATTTTTAATGCAAATGAAGCTAAATCATATGGTTTAATAAATTGGGTAGTTCCTCCGGATCAATTAAAAGAGCAAACATCTCATTTGATGCAACGTTTGGCGAATGGTCCTACAAAATCGTACGCCAATACCAAAAAATTAGTGAATCATACATGGCAGCATGCTTTAGAAAAACAGTTAGAAATAGAAGGGTTGGCTTTTAAAGCCTGTACTACATCAGCCGATTTTAGGTCGGGTGTCACAAATTTTATGAAGAAAACTAGACCCGTATTTTTAGGAAAATAAGTGGAGATGCATATGGACACTACACAATTACCGAGTGGCGAGTTAACGGTGCAAATTTTAGCTATGCCAAAAGATACCAATGCGAATGGCGATATTTTTGGTGGCTGGTTAGTGTCTAATATGGATATGGGGGGTGGCATAGAGGCCCGTAGGCATTCGGGTTCGCGTGTTGTGACCGTGGCCATCGATGCCATGCGATTTATTAAGCCCGTGAATGTGGGTGATCTTGTATCTTGTTACGCAGCATTGCTGAAAGTGGGTCATACCTCCATGCATTATAAAATGGAGGTTTGGACACTATCTATCAATCAAGAGCAGCAACAAAAAGTAGCAGAAGGTACGTTTGTTTATGTTGCGATCGATGATTTAGGTAAGAAGCAAGCTGTTTATCGATAAATTACTTAGTTAACATGCATGAACAACGTACTCCAAGCGGGATAACTTATAGATAGTTTTTTGTAGGAAAATTTCCTTTATTGCTATTATTTTGTGAAAGAAAATACTATACTCCGCACCATGAACAAGAAAGCTGATTTTGATACAACTATTGCTCTTAATCGAAAAGCGCACCATGAATATTCTATTGAGGAGCGTTTTGAGGCAGGTATTGTTTTAGAAGGATGGGAGGTTAAAAGTTTACGTGCGGGTCGTATTCAGCTTGATCAGAGTTATGTGATTGTAAAAAATAGCGAGGTATGGCTTTTGGGTTCGCAAATCACACCTTTATTGACCGCATCAACCCATGTAAATCCCGATCCTACGCGTACTCGAAAATTGTTATTGAATCAACGTGAAATCAATAAACTCATAGGAAATGTCGAGCGTAAAGGCTATACTTTGATACCGCTTAAGCTATATTGGAAGGGTAATAAAGTTAAGCTTGAAATAGGCCTAGCGAAAGGTAAAAAGCTTCATGATAAGCGCGCTACCGAAAAAGAAAGGGATTGGCAGCGTGATAAGCAACGGATTTTGAAGGTTAAATAGTTATTTGTTTAAAATTTAACCGAAAATAGTGTATAATTACCAATGGGGGCGACCTGGTTTCGACGTGGGTTGCAAAACCGGAGGGGCATGTCGAGTATAGTAGCTATCTCGTAAAAAATTGTTACTAAACATTTAGTTGGCAAACAACGTCAACCCGCTAATGATGCTTTCTTAATGGAAGCAGCAGTAGCCGCTTAAAAACCGGCATAGCGCCTCTCACCAACTGTGCTTATACGGTTGGGTTTACGAAAGTAAGCTGAGGGGTCATATTTTATAAGCTCGCAGCAAAGTTTGCCCTAGACGCGCTGTTAAATTAAAGGGGATCGCTGCTTAATCAACCTGCCGATCGGTGGAGTAAGTGGCTAAACTTAAATGATACGGCTACACATGTAGATCCAAAGGTAGAGAGCTTGCGGACGCGGGTTCAATTCCCGCCGCCTCCACCATTTCGTTTTTTCTGTTTGAAATATCCTTTAACATCTTGAAAGGCAAAGATAATTCAGCGGTTCCAACACCTTCTTCAGGGTCAATCACAACTGGTCGTGCAAATACTAAACGTTGAACCAGTTTTTTCTGCTCTAAATTTCCGTTAGCCCATACAGCATGCGGGTTTGACATGAACCGCATCACTTTTGCCAGTGCGGTTCCAAAATCAATTTGATGTTCTTCTTTGTGTTTGATATCGGCAGCCAGCTTGCGCTTTTCAACTTCAAGATTTTCTATTTTGGTTTCCAATGCTGCCTGCACGGTTGGGCTGCTGGTTGCAATCAACTTATCTGTCGCCTGTGCTAGCTGCTGTTCGATTTCTTTTTGTTTGAGTTTCAGAATACCCCCAGCCTCTTTTCTCTCAGCTATCTTGCAATTATAGACATCTAGCGTGATCGCCTTAGCAAGCTCAAGAGCTTGGCTTGAGGGCGATGCAGAGCGAAGCGCTTGGGCAAAATGATCTTCCACCACTTCTTTGCGTATACTCTTTTGAGTTTGGCGACAGCCACGGTTATTACAGCGATAGTATGGGTAACGACTATTGCGACCTTTTGACCAGCTAGCCGTAAATGGTTTTTCACAATATGAACAGAGCGCGAAGCCTCTGACAGGAAAATCATCATTATCGCATTTACGAGTAAATTGTTTGTTAGCTCTTAATCCTAGACGTTCTTGAATTTTGTTATAAGTGTCTACTGAAACTATTTCAGGGTGCTTTCCTTGCCTTATACCCACATCCCAATCGGGAAAGTGAATTAGTCCGGCATAAAGTGGTCGAGTTAAAATCCGCTTAACTTGTTCAGGATGAACTTTCTTGAATTTTCCACGATGACAAAATTTCTTCTCAGCCAGAAATTGGCGTACATCTTCTTGGGTCTGAAATTTACCAGATGCAAACCCTTCCATTGCTTCACGTATGACGCTTGCCCTTGGCTCATCAATAATAAGAACCTTCCCTGAGTCACCTTTTATATATTTGAACCCAGGTGGAGCATCAAACACCCAATAGCCCATTTCAAGACGTGCTTTCATTCTGTTACATACTTGCTGCTTATTACGATTACGCTCAAGTTCTCCGCTTGCAGCCATAATTGTTTCAATGAATTGACCTTCAGGTGTATCTTCTAACTTCATTGATACACACTGAAGATTACAGTTTGCGTCTTTAATAGCTCTTCTTAGTGTAAAGTGTGCAACTACATCCCGGGCAAAACGATTTATGTCATCAATAATTACTGTGTAACTACCACCTTTACGAGATATATACTCGAGCAAAGCCTGCATACCTTCTCGCTCAATAATGCCGCCTGAGATGCCTTCATCACGAAAAACCTTTTCCACCTCATAATTATGATAAAAAGCATAATCACGGCAACGCTTTTCCTGGCCTGCCAGTCCGTTACCCTCACGAACCTGCTTATCCGATGAAACGCGACAATAGATGACTGCTTTATTCATAATATTTTTCCAAATTATTTATCTTATGCAGCTTGAGCTTGCCTCATTCCCACTATGCTTGAAGGAATCCTCAATAATATTTTCACAAATAGCAAATAGTGACTCTATAAGCTGGTCTTTCTGTGCTTCATTCAAATCCAACCCATCAAGATAGGTTCTGTAGACTTCGATAGACATTGCACAAGTCCTCTGTGCAAATGACTCTGTCGTCTACAGTAGTCATTGAGATTTGATACGGCTTGAGTTTTTCTCATAGCATCCTTTAAACCTTAATTCTTTTTACCACTTCAACGATAGTAATTTTTCCATCTACCTTTTTAATTTCAAACTCACCATAAAGAACTTTATTCAAAATAGCTGATAATTTTCCTATCTCGCCCATATGTCTAGTTTTAGTATCAATAAACTCAACTTTTCCATCTTTAAATTTGATCGTTACCTCATTAAAGACACCTAGCCTTATTTGAGATAGCACACCTCTTTCTATTCGGCTGAGCTTGAATTCTTCTGGTAGGGGAGTACAGCTTTCATCTTTCAATATCGCGTTTAAACATGCATTTAGACTAATGGCGATGTAAGACCTGTCATTCAATTTATCTATCGCTGCCCGCGGAATCACATCAGCCTTTCCTTTAGAAAATACAACGACACAGATATCTTTACCTAGCATCGCTAGTGACACACCATATTCAAGCAATACAAAGCAATCGTTACTGATTGTTTTAAACGCCACCTTGATTTTATCTAACGACAAACCAAATGCTCTAAGCTCTGATAAAATCTTTAACCATGTCACATCTATAAAGCTAAATTTCCGCCAACCCGTTCCCTTATCATCACGCGAATCTCTTAGTAACCCCTGTTGAGACCAATGATTAATTACTCGATATTTAATACCTGTATCTTTTATTGTGAATTGTTCTTCAGAAAGAAAGCTAAAAAATCTACTACTTTTTTTTCTATCGTCCAAATATCCTTCCAAGCCCTTACAAAAACTATCATAGAGCTCATTTCCATCAAAACAATTGATATGAGACGCAATCATGGGGTACCCAAAAGTATACCTAGATGTATAAATTTCATTTTGTTAGAAATATACGCGAATGTTCGATTTAACTCAATATCATTTCTTTATTATTTCTTTATAAGGCGCGGGCAAGTAGTAAAAAGTGTACCTAATATATTTTGATTTAAATAATAATAGGAATGATGATAAATTTTCTCAAATAATTCAATAAGTTAGTTAATAAAATAGTAACATTTGTAGATGATTGTTTATTAAAATTGCCTAGGGTATAATGCGTCATTATTGAACAGAACGGTATTAACGAGGCAAAAAATGCAATCTAGAGAACCTATTTATGATGATCTTTTAAAGCAAGGCATTACTGATGCACACCTTACTCAATTTCTTAGTGGTTTGTTTATGCCAGCATATCCTGACGAACCAATTAAGGGAGGTGATCCAATTAATGAATCTGTCTTAAACTATGGATTCTACTATCATACAGCCCTCTGTTATGCGACCGCCATCGGAGATAAAAAAATGGCAGAAGCGCTATTAAAAATAGGAGCACACCCAAACATGTATGACGAGTGCTCTATGAATAGCGCCGCATTATTGATCGCTTTGCAACTTAATCGAACGGGTATTTTCTCTTTATTACTTACAGTTTGTGATTTAGATATTTTTGTACAGTCTTCAGGTGTGGGGTCTGCGTTTGAATTAGCAAGAGGGGATACAGCAACGATTTCTCGTTTGTTGAAAGCAGATGAACAATTTACTATATGCTCAGATGAAGAAATAAATATGATGGCTACCACTATCGCCAAAGCTGATAAACCTAATTTTGCAGTTTGTCAAAGCATTGCACCAATTCGTACAAAAGGGCAGGAAAGAGAAAGAATTATAAATGAAGAATGCAAACTTCCAGCATCATTAAATTCGATTGTCTTATCATATTTATTTAATCCAAAACCATTGGAAAATTTTCAAGCAAAGCATGGAAAGGCAGAAACCTTCAAACAAGTTATGCCTTCTTAAAGTATAGAAACCAGCCGTATTCATTCATACGGCTTTAAGTTTATTTGTGTGATAGGGAGCGACTGGATACAACACGAAGAATATACAGGCCACTCGTTAAAGGTCGGGCCCATTGATTTGAGCAATTCCTTCTTCTCCGGCTCTCATCATATCGTGCAAGCTTTTCTTATTGGCTAATGGCAAATTCATCATCGGTGCGACCAAGCATCCACTAGCGTAATTATCACCCTGCCAACTGCGGCTAACCACACCCTTCGTAAGAATGCCTCCGCCAACTAAAATTGGGCTACCGCTCATTTTGCCTGGAATTTTTGCATCAAATTCAAAATTGGGTCCTGGCGTTGAATTTTTCTTTTCGGTTATGTTGTCGGAATGTATGTTTGTCACAGACCCAACAGAAACAATCAATTCTGGCTGGTAATCATCACCGCCTTTAAATCGAATATTTCTCATTTCGGCATAACCGATTGCAACGGCACGATCACCAAGGTTGAGGTTATGCAAACCTATATTCAACGGTTGAAATGAGCCGCTAATGTTTTCTTTTACCTTGCAAATCGCAATATCGAAATCGAGCTCAAACTTTGGTTTTTCATGTAAAAGCGGACTCTCGATATCTCTTCCCCAATGCAGAGCCCATTCAAAGGGATACATGAACCATTGTGCAGAACGTATTACTGGATTAATCTGAAAGGGGGGTGGAGCATTCTTCATGGCTGGGTTTGCAGGAATCAAAACACCAAAACGTAACGATTTGTCGAACTTAAATATTCTCTCACCGACTTGGGTAACCGTAGCATATTTTCCATCAACTGGATCGCGAAGAACATGAGCGGCTGTCATTAATATGCCAGAAGCACTGATGAAAAAGCCGGTACCAATACATTGCGCCTCTTCATCACCAACGCTCCAGGCAATCACAGGTACGATGCTTTGTCGAACTAAAAACTCTGTGGTGCCAAATGTGGCGAAGAAATCCTGCATAATAGGCCCCGGCCTTGGGGTCATCATGCTCCCTTCGTTCTTGATTTTAAAATAATCCTTTTCAAAACCATCTTGCGGTTTTAG
>CAZHMQ010000021.1:26232-26613 GCA_964533645.1 uncultured Coxiellaceae bacterium | reverse complement strand
GTCTTACTCATTATTATCATATTGATCATCTGGAAAAAAGCCTATAAATCAACAAGATACGAATAATTTAATTTTATTCGTTTTCTTAATAATTGCTTAATATTTATACGATATACTTCTGTGTCACGCTCCAACAAAATTTAAGAGGTTATTTAACATGGCACTAACACGACAGGAATTAATAGAATTATATGGAAAAAGCACAGATAAGGGAGAACTATCACTACTAGGAGATCAACTCAGAGAGTTAGATGCTAAACTAGTAAAAGCAGATCCGGAACAACTAGCAGAAGAAATAATAAAAGAAAAAAAAGCACGGAAAAAAATATCTTCAAAAGTACCAAGGAAATCTTCAAGAGTACCAAGGAAATCTTCAAGTGT
>CAZHMQ010000021.1:0-26132 GCA_964533645.1 uncultured Coxiellaceae bacterium | reverse complement strand
ACCAGGGGAATCTTCAAGTGTACCAGGGGAATCTTCAAGTGTACCAGGGGAATCTTCAAGTGTACCAGGGGAATCTACAAGAGTACCAATAAGAATCACCAGCCCAAAACCAATCACTCCCCAGAAACAATGGCAACAACACATAGAAACATGTACCGAAGCAATCCTCAAAGTGCTAGAGAAGGGAGATGATATATTAGATCAACTACGAAAGATTTCAGATAAATTAAATGAATTAGAACCTGGTGTCCATCAAATTCCAATAGATCAATACCAAAAAGAGTTTACACAGAAGGATTCTGAAATTCAGGAAATCCTACGGCTAAACAGCAAATTTAGTGCTGATCTAAAAACCGCGGATGAAGAAATAAGAAAATCCGCTCTAACAGTTGCTAAAACGGTCGATAAAATTGAGAGAGAATTAAAAACATATAAGGAATGTCTTGCAACGGTTCAAAGTAAAAATTTTTACGACACAAACCATCTTTTCTTTCGTCCAGGTGATAAGACAGTTACCAAAGAGGCGGAAAAAGAAGTAAGTGAGGCGACTAAGAAGCTTCGCGCTACAGAACGTCTTGGGAAGTGTCCACCTTTTTCCTAACTTACAGATTTAGTAACGATGATAGCGTAGAGGTAGATAAAAAATACTTTTAAGAATACTTAGCCTTCAAATAACTACATAACCCACGCAGACCCATGGCCTCCCCGCCTTGCGGTCTGCCCGGTCTTGTCTTTATATTCCATGCCATTAAATCATAGTGCAACCACGGAATATCATCTGGTACAAATTCTTTCAAAAATAATGCGGCTGTAATCGCGCCACCATACGAATCACTACCGCAATTATTGATATCGGCAATGGAACTTTTCAATGAATCCCGATATAAATTAAACAAAGGTAACCGCCATACTGGATCTTGTACTTGATAGGAATGTTTAATGACTTCTTCACAAATTTTATCGTTGTTTGAAAATACTGCCGGTAATTCAGTTCCTAATGCGATGCGTGCTGCACCTGTTAATGTTGCGATATCGATAAGTAAATCAGGTGATTCACTCACCGCTTCAGTAAGAGCGTCGGCTAGAACGACTCTGCCTTCAGCATCGGTATTACCAATTTCTATGGTTATACCTTTACGGCTTTTAATGATATCGCCTGGCCGATAAGCATTACCCGACACTGAGTTTTCTACTGCTGGAATAAGCACTCGTAACTGAATATTAAGCTTCGCTCTCATAATCATTTGTGCTAAGCCTAATACATGCGCCGCACCACCCATATCTTTTTTCATCAATAACATGGCTGATGAGGGCTTAAGATCCAAACCGCCCGTATCAAAACAAACACCTTTTCCCACTAATACCACTAAAGGATGTTTCTTTTGACCCCAACGCATGTCAATCAAACGTGGTGCATCATCGCTTGCACGTCCTACGGTATAAATACATGGATAATTATTTTTTAATAATTTTTCACCTACGATATGTTTGGTTTTAGCTAGGTATCGTTTAGCTAATATATTCGTCGCTTCTGCTAACTCTGATGGACCCATATCATCGGTAGGAGTATTAATTAAGTCACGCACAGAATAAATAGCTGCAACCGTATTTTCAACATGACTTACATCTATATTTTTTATTAAAACACATGTTGCAGGTTTTCGTTTAGGTTTTTTATAACGATCAAATTGATAAGCACCTAAACCCCATGCCATAGCAAATGATTCATATGCTTCCTTATCCAACTCAAAATAATATTCGCCTTCAGGCAAAGCAAAAGGTAATGCACCTGCAGACCAAAAATTATTTATATCTGAAACACAACATAAAACTTTGATAAGCTTACCTGACTCGTCGGGAACAAGAGAAAAACTACCTGCCTCGGCGTTAAATTGGGTAGTTTGCAACCAATTTTTAACATATTTATCTTGTTTCGCTTGCCACGTTTTCATTTCCATTTGAGGTATGATAACAATTGGTATGGCATTTTTACTTATGGTTTTTTGGAAACAAGATAACATGTAAACATCCTTATGATTTATTGTAATAAACTTCCTGCAGGTGTGTATTCAACATTAAGCGCTTCTGCTACTGCTTTATGCGTATACTTGCCTTTATAAACGTTCAAACCGTTTAATAAATGCGGATCATGCATCAATGCATCTTTATAACCTTTGTTTGCTAAAGCTAAAACAAATGGCAAGGTCGCATTATTCAAGGCAAATGTTGATGTTCTTGGCACCGCACCAGGCATATTCGATACACAATAATGGACAATTCCATCCACAATATACGTTGGATTTTGATGCGTGGTAGGCTTACTTGTCTCAAAACAACCGCCTTGATCAATTGAAACGTCAACCATCACTGAACCGTGACGCATATTTTTTAACATATCACGAGTGACTAAACGTGGAGCTGATCCACCAGGGATTAACACCGCACCTACCACTAAATCAGCTGTTGCAATATGTCGTTCAATAGCATCGGTAGTTGAGTAAACTGTCATGATTCTTGAGCCGAACTGTAAATCTAAATGATTCAAGCGTTCGAGTGATTTATCGATAACGACAACTCGAGCTCCCATGCCCATTGCAACACGCACGGAATTCGTTCCCACAACACCACCACCTAATACAACAACTTTGGCTGGGGCTACACCTGGAACACCGCCTAATAGAATGCCGCTGCCTTGATTCGTTATTTCTAAACTTGTGGCTCCCGCTTGAATTGCCATACGACCCGCCACTTCACTCATAGGTGCTAAAAGTGGTAAACCACCGAATTTATTGGTGACTGTTTCGTAAGCAATAGCAATACAACCGGATTCCTCGAGTAAACGTGCTTGTTCTGGATCGGGTGCCAAATGTAAGTATGTGAATAATATTTGGCCTGATTTAAGCATGCGGCATTCTTGTAATTGCGGTTCTTTGACCTTAATAATCATATCCGCTTTAGCAAAAACTTCTTCGGCGGTTTGGACTATGCGCGCACCTACTTGTTCAAATGCAGCATCATCTATGCCTATACCAATACCTGCATCATGCTGAACAATGACTTGATGACCATTTGCGATCAGTTCACGCACACTGCTAGGAATAAGACCGAGACGAAATTCATTATTTTTAATTTCTTTTGGAACACCGATTAACATAGAAAACTCCACATGGATAATAGTGGATTGGTATTATAAGATGATTCTTAGGAAATGGTAGACATTCTTGAAAAACAATAGACTATTTTTTGATAGAATTTAGATGATGTGCGCAAAATATGCTCCCCTATATCATATAAGAAGGAGCATATTACATAACAAACCTATTTTGAAAGCTCAAGCAGTAATTTATTCATGCGTGACACAAAAAGCGCGGGTTCTTTCAACTGACCACCTTCTGCGAGCACTGCTTGATCAAATAAAATATGCGTCCATTCATTAAAACGCTCTGTATTGCTTTCATGAGCCAAGAGTTTTACCAACGCATGATCTGGATTTAATTCAAAAATAGGCTTAACTTCGTGAACATCTTGTCCAGCGGCTTTTAATAATCGTTGCAGCTGTATTCCCATATCATTTTCATCAGCGACTAAACAAGAAGGCGAACTCGTGAGACGATGAGAAATACGAACTTCTTTCACTTTATCGCCTAAGACGGT
Source organism: uncultured Coxiellaceae bacterium (assembly GCA_964533645.1). GTDB lineage: Bacteria > Pseudomonadota > Gammaproteobacteria > DSM-16500 > DSM-16500 > JABDBK01. Next base: position 22,478 of record CAZHMQ010000021.1, on the reverse strand, counting down.
TTTAATTTGAGTGATAACGCCATCAAATTCTTGTTTTAAGGTTTCCTCTTTCTTTTTCATTTCATCTTTTTGAGCGTCTGATCCTGCGATTTCATCAAAACTGACATCACCTTTTGCAACTGAATGCAATGGCTTACCATCAAACTCATTAAGATGAGCCACTAACCATTCATCGACTCTATCGGATAATAATAAAACTTCGATATTATTTTTACGGAAAATTTCTAAATGTGGACTTGCCTTCGCCGCATTAAATGAATCCGCCGTGATGAAATAAATTTTCTTTTGGTCTGGCTTCATACGACTTGCATATTCTTCAAACGATACCGTTTGAATGGGTGAATCGGTGTGCGTGGATGAAAAACGTATTAACTTAGCGACACGCTCACGATTCACAAAATCTTCAGCAGGCCCTTCTTTTAACACATTACCAAATTCTTTCCAGAAAATAGCGTATTTATCTTTGTCATCCTTAGCTAATTTATCCAACGTATCTAATACACGCTTCACCAATGCATTTCGCAATTTTGTCATAGTGGCGTTGTCTTGTAATATTTCTCGTGAAATATTTAAAGGTAATGCATTCGTGTCTACAATACCGCGCACAAAACGCAAGTAATTCGGCATGAATTGATCCACTTTATCCATGATAAAGACACGTTGAACATAAAGTTTTAAGCCTTTTTGGTGATCTTGTTGAAACATATTCATAGGTGCATGCAGAGGAATATATAACAAACTAATATAATCTACATTACCGCCTTCCACTTGATTATGCGCCCAAACTAAAGGATCTTGAAAATCATGCGCAATGTGTTTGTAATGTTCTTTGTACTGCTCATCAGTAATAGAATTTTTTGGTAAAACCCATAATGCAGTGGCTTTATTGACGGCTTCCCACTCAGCAGGTTTTGGATCTTTCTCATCTACGCTTTCCATTTTCTGCATCATAATGGGCAAACTCACATGATCGGAATATTTTGTAATAATCGTACGTAAACGCCATGCATTCAAGAAGTCACCTTCCGCTTCTTTAATATGCAAAATAATTTCAGTACCTCTATCCGCTTTTTCAACATTTTCGATAGTATAAGCACCTTCACCACTCGATTCCCAACGTACCCCATGCTCTTTAGTGAGTCCTGCGCGACGAGTCACGACAGTGACTTTATCTGCCACAATAAATGCCGAATAAAATCCTACGCCAAATTGCCCTATCAGATGAGCATCTTTCTTTTGATCGCCTGTTAATTGGGCTAAAAAATCACGTGTACCGGATTTTGCAATAGTACCTAAATTAGCGATCACTTCATCACGACTCATACCAATACCATTATCGCGTATCGTAATCGTGCGAGCTTTTTCATCAAAACTCACCTGGATTTTTAATTCAGGATCATTTTCATAAAGCGCCGTATCGGATAATGCTTCGAAACGAAGTTTATCAGCTGCATCAGATGCGTTCGAAATCAATTCACGTAAAAATATTTCTTTATTGCTGTATAAAAAATGTGTAACGAGATGGAGTAATTGTTTTACTTCTGCTTGGAAACTAAGGGTTTCTTGTTGTGCTGTCGCGCTCATACTACAGTGCTCCGCTTAAATAATGGTAATAGCCTAGTTATATGGGCGAGAGCTTAATATTCAAGGGGATATATTAAGTTATTGACATTTTATCTATTTTGGCATATGCTTAACATATGCCTATTAAAAACGAGGATAAACCTTATGCCTACCTCACATATTCGCCACGCCCATTTGTTTCGTAATGGCCGCAATCAAGCGATACGCATTCCCAGGGAGTTTGAATTACCAGGAAAAGAAGTGATTATCCATAAAGAAGGTTCCTGCCTGATTATTGAGCCTATCGAGAAACAAAATACTTTAGCAACTTTATTAGCCACTTGGTCTGATCTTAAAGAAGATTTTCCAGACATATCCGATTTACCGCCAGATGATATAGAGCTTTGATCAATGAAAACAGCAACTTATTTATTTGATACGAATATCTTATCTGAACTTATTAAACATCCTGCAGGTCTTTTAGCTCAAAAGATCACAAAATTAGATCAAACTTCTTTTTGCACAAGCATTATTGTTGCTTGCGAATTACGTTATGGCGCTTTGAAAAAAAACTCAGCTAATTTAACAACAAAAGTGGAATTATTGTTAGCCAATATCATCATCGCACCTCTAACCGATGAAATAGATAGGCATTATGCAGAATTACGAACTTTTTTAGAAAAACAAGGACAGACCATTGGCGCAAATGATATGTTAATTGCTGCTCATGCGTTAACATTGCATGCGATCCTTATTACTGCCAACGAACGAGAATTTCTTAGAATACCTGGGTTATCGGTTGAAAATTGGTTGAAATAAAGATCGCCCCCCTTTTCAAAGGGGGCGAAAAGCGCATGTATTATTGTCTATCCAAATGCATTTTTTCTACATCCGCAGTAACAGACCTACCCATCACTGTCATATATACTTTACCGGTTAAATCCGCTGATTTAGCATCTGAAGACAGATTACCCAATAACTGAGCATCAGCCGAACTCAACACAATAACCCCCGCTACAGGATCACATGTTCCTGGAATAGAAACGGATTCGCTACTTGGACAAATACCCGAGGTTTTTTTCAAATCCACATCGACTTGAAATGCATAAGGAGCGCCTTTAGCTGTAATATACGCCGTACCTTGATAAGTGCAGGTGATTTTTACACCTAGAATTTTAGCAGATACAACCGCATCTTTCCCTGACCATCTGCTGCCTGAAAGATTATCGCAAATGTTTTCACCGGCTTTTTGGGATTGAAAAATAATATCGGCGTGGGCTGCGGTTGAAATGAGTGTTAAATGTAATGCGATGCCTAATACGACTTGTTTTAACTTCATAAGATAAACTCCGTTTATTGAATTGAACCATATCGAGCCAGAGTATCGTAGCATAGGATCACAATAATCATAAGAGGTAGAAAAAAGTAATGAGGGGTTACCTGCCCTTGTCTTTTTTTCGTAGTAGATGTCCTTCAGACTGGCTTCTTGGTAATGAAGATTTATCTGAATCTAGCGTGTTCTCTTTTCCTTCCTTCTGTAGATCTCCCTCGGAGCGCTCCCTTCTCAATAATCGACCGTAAGTTGTTCGTACTATTTTCTCCTGCCCTTCCCTTTTCTCCTTATCCACCTCTTGCCCTTCCTTTTTCTCTTTCTCCACCTCTTGCCCTTCCTTTTTCTCTTTCTCCATCTCTTGCCCTTCCTTTTTCTCTTTCTCCACCTCTTGTTTATTCTCCTCTGCCTTCTTCTCTTCCTTCTTCTCTGTCTCCGATTGCGCTGCTAGTACTGACCCTGCAACTCCTTGACTTTCTTTCGAACTCATAGAAGCGCCCATATTACATAATGTTAAGATTGCACCGTATCCGCCCGTAATCAATCCAGAAAAGACATTCACTGCCGTGGTTCCTAAAAAACTTCCCACTTGACCAAAAAACCCAGTACTACTTACGAAGGTGAGGCTACCTGCCCCCGCACTAATGTTATTTATTCCTTGTGCTATACCGGCCACTACAGTAGGTCCTGCAAAAGCCAGTCCGACCATACCCCCCAGACTTAATAAAGCAGCAAAAACTCCAGCTGCTTGACCCACCCAATCTCCTACCCTTTCTCCAAACCAACGCGCAGGCCTTGCAGCTGGATCTGAAGCTTCTCTCGCTGAATCCACAGGGTTAAATGAAATACTATAACGAACCAATGAAGAAAATACACCTGAGAGATTCCCAAAGAACTGACTAACTATACCGCTATCAGGCTTACATAAAGCTGATTCGATGATTTTAGAAGGCCACTCTAAGAATAATTTACCAATCCATTTAATAGGTGCGATAAATAACGAAGTTGTTACCGTTAATGCATCTAAAATTCCAATACCGCCAGAAGGATATTCTTTTGGCAAAAAAAGCATCCAATGCCACCAAGTCCTTAACTTACCTTCTTTCTCATCACGACGATTAAAAACATAATCAAATGGATTAAAATTAAAGTGATGGGCAGGTAATAGTAATGAATTTAATTGATTTTTATGTTCCCTTAAGAATGGAATTGTTGTCTGAGTACGACTCATCTCATTACTTGATTTTGACAAAACATCTAAGTAACCATGAAATAATTTTATATCCTCAATAGTTGCTTGATCACTTAATACATATTTTGACAAGATTTCTATTAAAGAATCCATTTTATCAACAAGATTATTCCATTTATCGTATTTTAACTCGTCCGGTTTTTGATATTTGACTAAAGCATCGTAGACAAATTGCTGCCACATAAATCTTTCTTGTATCTCCTCAGAAAGTTTACCGTTGTTATTTCGATAAATAAGAAGACTTCGTTGCAAAAAGTCTAATCCAATTGTCTCAAAATCCTTCTTGTCTTCCTTTCTTGCTTGAACTACTCCGGTTGTAATGCTGACAAGGCTTAGAGCGGAGTTAGCATCTATACAAATATTTTCGAATTGTTTATTATAGACCTCTTCACCCATTGTTATTATAGAGTTAAATAAATCGTCACCTTGAGCATTTGCTTTCAAAAAATCAAGTGATTTTCGAAGAGATCTATAAGTATTCGTTTGAGATGTAATTAATTTACCTAAAAAAAGATTAAAACAATTTGCTTCGTTAGACCGATGGCTAAATTTCTTCTTATTTAACTCATCAATACCATATTGAATTGATAGAAAAAAACCCGCCTGCAAACATTGCTGAATTTTCTGTATGTCGCCATTAAATTTATTAGATAATTCCTGAAAGTAATTTCTGCCGTTAGCATGTAAAAAGTGTGGATTTTGCATTATAAATACACTAAATTCACGTGCTATATACGTTCCTAGTCGCAGATAATCTAACATAGTAGTAATAGCATCAGGCGCAACATTTTCAAATAGAATAGTTTTTGCATGCTTGTTAAACTGCCCAGATGCATTAAAGATGGGAAGAGGACGATCATGAAAGAACTTCGCATATTGTTCATTAAATTCATCATTATCAGGATCATTTCCTGATACATAGCCTATCGTGCATTTAGATATAAATGATCGCATCCCATTAATATATTTAGTTAAAATAGCATCCGAAAACTCAATCACAGCTTCATTACATACCCGAGAAAAGTCAGTATATCCCGGGCTCTCTAAAGTAGCTTTCATAGCAGCGAAAGCTTTTTCATCCATAATAAACGTCACTGAAGAACCTTTTGATTCTAGTTCTAAAGTTAAAGATCGAGGAATTTGATCAGCATGCTCAATGGTCCACTTGGTAGGATCGCTTACCATATCTTCTCCAGAACTATCCACCGAGACGGAATATGCTGTTAATTCGGCAGATATTGTAGAGTAAATTTCGGGATAAGCTACTTGAATAAAATCTGTAATTCGACCTACTTCTGCCAATTGCAAGCGCAATAACTTAGTAATGAATTGTTGTCTAAATGCAGCATCTTTTAAAAAAGGGACTAACACAATATATGTTGTAAAATCTTCTATGTTATCGGGTAACCCATCTAAATAGTCCTTAGCTCTTATCAGCATTGCATTCCAAGCAGATGCTGAAAAAGTCAGGCTAGAATGCTTAGGATCTAAAGTAAGCTGATAACTTCCATCTTGGAAGCGGTGAAATTTAAATTTTTGTTTAAGATGAAACGTTCCGACTATTGGATCTACTACTACTACACCTTCTGGAAGATTCGTCATCACTAGGTTAAATTCTCGTTCAAAATTTAATGTTAAAAAACATTTGTATTTCAAAGCAACGGCTTGAATCAAATCCGGATCATCAGTCAGGAATGTACCTTTCAATTTACGACTTATCTCTTTAACTTCACTGAGTGGAAAAGATTCATTTTTTAGTTCGTTATCTTCCCTCCAATATGCGGTCAATCTTTCATTGTCTTCCACCATCACAATCTCATTAGACTCTATATTATTTAACTTGGGAACGGTATCTCGCTTGACAACAGAGCTATAATTCGTTATCAAATAAGACTTCTTTCCAGGCTCCGGTGACGGCACCAAGCAGAAAGGGTCCATGAGAATTTTCTGTACTACCGAAAAGGATGTAGCAAGCGCACCTTGCTGCTCAAATTTTTCACCTAAGTAGTTTTCTGCCAACAATATCGCTAATGCATCGTCAGAAGTAAGAGTCGATTTTTCTTCTGATTTTTCTTCTGATTTTTCTTCTGATTTTTCTTCTGATTTTTCTTCTGATTTTTCTTCTTGTATTGCGATTTTGACGAGTTTATTGCCATCAAGTTCTTGCTCGTTACAAATGAAATATTGTCGCCCTAGATCGCCATGGATTCCTGTTATATTATATTCCATAATCTTAGCTTCTTCCGGTGCGAGGTCTTCTCCTTCTATTTCTAAAGCATAACTATCCCCTCGAAGAAGTGCTTCAGCAAGCTCACGACGATATGGCTCAAGCAACTGTAGTTCTGTACGAAGACGTTTCAATCTAGCTTTGTCATAAACAGGAGCAACCTCACGGACGGGCAGCTGAGGAAATTTTTGATTCCAATAAGTGACTAGTAAATAATATGACGCTGGAAAAACAACTTGATGACTAGCGCCTTTATATTCATGCATATTAAGTTTCCTATGCCATTTGTTCTATTATAATACTTTTTTTAGGATTATGACTATCTTTAATCTAATCATGGGGTTACTAAATATATTCGGCGTTGTTGCGTAATGCGCTGATTTTTTTGAGTCCGGACACGAAAAATCCAGACCTCTAGGGCAATATTTATAATATATATGACACCTGCATCCAAATATTCTATAATTATCATCAAAATAACACTTATTGATCTATTCTATGACGACACCATCTCTTCAGTTAGCCGGTTTCACCTTCGCGGAATTATTCCATGCGGAAGGTTTACAAAAGCTTGACCAACAATTCATGACTAAACTTAAACAAACTAATACTGATTTGGCTGCTGATTTACAGGCTTACCGACAAGAATCTAAAACCTTCTCAACTCTTGCCGTAAGCGAATTATTACTTGCTGTAGCCCCTGTGTTAGAAGATTTTCTGATTCATTTATTTAATATTGAAGAAGAAGCCACGCTCGCGGAAGCACGTACACTTTCAAACAACCCGGTTTCTGCATTTAAAAAATTCTTTGTACTTAGACGTGCTAAAAAACAAATGCTCAATACAGAGAATTTACTTGATTATACACTGCTAACTCATTGGTTAGACGAACAATTAGCTAAAGCCCCCTTGCAAAGCAACGATAAAGAACTCGCCATAAGCCTGCTTGCAGTCCAATACATAGAACAACCTGAAGTTCACGCAGATAGTATAGATAAACTGACCCAATGGTGCGTGCACGGCCTAGTAACTTCTGTCGCCAAAGCCTATGTCAGACATTGGACCAGTTTTCGACTTCCAGAAAGACTTGATTATGAGCATTTAGTGCCTTGTTCGCCCATAGAACAAGACAAACTTAACCGCTTAGCTACTACCGATACCATACGTTTGCGCGACGGCTTTAAACTCACCGATCCCCGTATGACAGCGCGAGAAGCGCAAGATGAAATCAACTATTGCATTTACTGCCATGATCATGATGGAGACTTTTGTTCAAAAGGTTTTCCGGTCAAAAAAGGCGAACCCACGCTTGGTTTTAAAAAAAATCCTTTAGATGTGACGCTTACGGGCTGTCCATTAGAAGAAAAAATCTCTGAAATGCACCTATTAAAGCGCGATGGTCATACTATCGCATCCTTGGCTATGGTCATGGTAGACAATCCCATGTGCCCTGCCACAGGACACCGTATTTGTAATGATTGCATGAAATCATGCATCTATCAAAAACAAGAACCCGTTAATATTCCTCAAGCTGAAACACGAATTTTAATTGATGTGTTACATCTGCCATGGGGAGTCGAAATTTATGATTTATTAACTCGTTGGAATCCCTTGCGTCAAAAGCAATTTGTTATGAAACCCTACAACGGATTAAAAGTACTTATTGCTGGCATGGGACCCGCAGGTTTTACCTTAGCCCATCATTTATTACTCGAAGGGTTTGCGGTGGTTGGATTTGACGGTTTAAAAATCGAACCTCTTGCAGAACACTTAATCAAAGAACCCATTCATAGCTATGAACATCTTAAAGAATCACTGGATGAACGTTTAATGGCGGGTTTTGGCGGTGTTGCAGAATATGGGATTACCGTGAGATGGGATAAGAATTTCTTAAAACTTATTTATATAAGCTTAATGCGTAGACCTTATTTTCAAGTTTTTGGCAGCACACGTTTTGGCGGCACAATCACTGTACATGATGCATGGGAAATGGGGTTCGATCATTTTGTCGTGGCCGTAGGTGCAGGATTACCTAAAGCACTCTCTATTCCTGGCAGTTTAGCCCCTGGCATGCGTCAAGCCAATGATTTTTTAATGGCCTTACAACTTGGTAATGCTGCTAAAAAAGAAAGCCTTACCAATATCCAAGTGCGCTTACCTGCAGCCATCATTGGCGGCGGTTTAACCGGTGTTGACACTGCGACTGAAGTACAAGCATATTACATTACCCAAGTTGAAAAAACGTTATATAGGCATGAAAAATTAGCTGAGATCCACGGCGAAGATTTTGTACGTCAACAATTAGATCCGGCATCGTTAGAAATTCTTGAAGAGTTTTTAGCTCATGGCAAAGCGGTTCGCAAAGAACGTGAGCGCGCAAAGCTTAGCAATGAAATGCCTAATTTTGTTAAGCTTATACATCAGTGGGGTGGTGTAACTATCGTATACCGTCGCAAAGTGCAAGAATCTCCAGCTTATATTAACAATCATGAAGAACTCACTAAAGCGTTACAAGAAGGCGTCTTTTATCTCGAAGAACTCGAACCTTTCAGTGTGGATCTCAATCAATTTGGACATGTTGAAACTTTAGTGTGTCGTAGACGCATAATGAAAAACGAAACAGAATGGGAAACCTCTAACATCGATACTCGCATTCCCGCTCGATCGATTTTTGTAGCAACAGGTACGCAACCCAATACCGCTTACGAATTTGAACATAGAGGGACTTTTAATCGTCAAGGTTTGCAATATCAACATTATGAAGACGTCAATGGCGAACTCACTATCCCCCCTGGCATTATGAATGTAAAACAACCTTTATTTGGTCCTTTTACTTCTTATCATAAAGATGATCACAGAGTCAGCTTGATTGGCGATACTCATCCTGTGTTTCACGGCAATGTCGTAAAAGCCATTGCATCAGGCATGCGAACTTATCCCAAAATTATAGAAGTGCTTAAAACAAAAATTAATAATCGCGGCTATGATCAAGCGTATCAAACTTTTGCAAAAAATATTAATGAACTCTTTAAAACAACGATTTCGTCTATTGATCGCCGTTCTGAAAATGTGATCGAATTAACTGTCAGAGCACCGCTTGCCGCCAAGCATTTTCAAGCAGGACAATTTTATCGACTACAAAATTATGAAACATTTGCACCTCGCATAGATCACACTTCATTACAAATTGAACCCATTGCACTTATTGCTACACATGCAGATAAACAACATGGCTTATTAAAATTCATGATCATTGAAAATGGGGCGAGCTCAAAACTTTGTGCGACATTTAAAATAAATGATCCTGTTTCTTTAATGGGTCCTACAGGTGTGCGCGGAAAGATTTCTCATGAACATGAAACCGTATTAATGATTGGGACACAGATAAGTATTCCTATGCTACTAAGTTATGGAGCGGCTTTACGTGAATCAGGTAATAGAGTAGTTTATTTAGGACACTTTACATCAAAATCTGAAGTCTATCATCAAGATGCTATTGAAAGAGCAGCGGATTTAATCATTTGGTCAACAAAAAATGGTGATAGCATTGATGCACGACGCCCGGAAGATTTTTCTGTGCAAGGTGATGCGCTTGATATATTACTAACTTATGCCGAAGGAAAATTAGATCCTCACAAGCCGGCAAACATTCCTCTGACAGACGTCGATCGTATTTATGTCATTGGCAACACTGATTTATTACGTCGCTTTCAACAAGCACGTCACAATGAACTCAAACCTTATTTAGTCAAAAATCCTAGTATTCATGGGTCTGTTTATAGCACCATGCAATGCATGTTGAAAGGCGTTTGTGCGCAATGCTTGCAATGGCAAATGGATCCCGAAACAGGTAAACGTACAAAAGCTGTATTTGCATGCTCATGGCCAGACCAACCCTTAGAGTTAATTGATTTTGATAATTTAGATGAACGTCGCGCTCAAAATCGTTTACAAGAACACGTGAGCAATCTATGGGTCGATTACTTATTTAATAAATACAAAATAGAACGAGTTTAACGAACTATGCACTCAGGATTATTAAAAGTCTCGGGCAAAGATGCACATAAACTATTACAAGGTCAATTGACATGCGATGTAAACGAAGTAAGTCCTACCGAACCAAGATTAGGCGCCCACTGCAACCCACAAGGCAGAATCATTAGCTTATTTTATTTATTTAATTATCAAGGTGATTATTATTTAAAAATGCCACGCAATATGATTGATATTGCTTCAAAGGCTTTAAAAAAATATGCGATATTTTTTAAAGTTGAACTTACCGATGCAAGCGATGATGTAAGCATCGTAGATAGTTTAGGCTCTCACCTACCCACCTTTTTAGATAATGGTGTTGCCATGATTTATCCGGAAACCTCTGGAGTATTCTTACCTCATGAAATTAACTTACCTCAATTGAATGGCGTGAGTTTTAATAAAGGTTGTTACACCGGTCAAGAAATTATTGCGCGCATGCAATATCGAGGTAAATTAAAAAATCAGTTACAGTTAGCAACCTGCGAAGCACAAGCTCCTACGCGAGGAAATGATATTTTTGATGAAAAAGGCATTGCCGGAAAAGTTGTGGATTATGTCGGTAACACTTTGCTTATTCTGACTCGTGACACTAGTCAACCACTTTTTCTGGATGAAGCGCGCACTCAACGCATTGAGGTGAATCATGTCTACTAAGTTACGCATTATACTTGCCCAATTGAATCTATTTGTTGGGGATATTCAAAATAATTTAATCAAGCTCATGGATGCTGCAAAGTTATCTCGCGATTCTTTAAGCGCCGATGTCATTGTATTTCCCGAATTAAGCATGACTGGATACCCTCCTGAAGATCTTTTATTTCGAAAAGCATTTTTAGATGAAGCAACAGAAGCTTTATATGAATTTAAAAATACTATCGAAGGAATTTATTGCGTTGTTGGACACCCCTATAAATCATCTGAAGGTTTATTTAATGCTTGTTCAGTGATTTATGATGGCGAAATACTTGGAACATATACTAAACAACACTTACCTAATTATGGTGTCTTTGATGAATGTCGCTACTTCACTCCAGGAAATAAAAGCTGCATCATCCCTATCAAAGGAATCCCTGTCGGAATCACTATTTGCGAAGACCTATGGTATGACGCGCCTATCCAACAAGCCGCTAAAGATGGTGCGCGAATTATTTTATCACCTAATGCGTCACCTTTCGAAATTGACAAACATGAACATAGACAAATCACGTTAGCGAAACGAGCTAAAACCGCAGGACTACCTATTGTTTATGTCAATAATGTAGGTGGTCAGGATGATTTAATATTTGATGGCGGCTCTATGCTCGTCAACCAGGATGGACACATTTGTCAACATGCCGGTTTTTTTACTGAAAATTTATTACCCGTTGATGTTGAATTTACCGCAACCGAAACCGTCATGAAGTCACAAACTATTGTCATTCCAACCAAAGAAGAACGTGTCTATCAAGCGCTTGTCTTAGGTGTGCGTGACTACGTTTACAAAAATCATTTTAAAGGTGTCCTCATCGGTCTTTCAGGGGGTATTGATTCCGCATTATCACTTGCGATTGCGGTCGATGCACTAGGCGCAGATCATGTGACCGCTGTATTGATGCCCTCACGTTATACAGCTGATATAAGCAACGAAGATGCCATCACTCTCGCAAATAATTTAGGCGTACACTATGAAATTATTTCGATAGAACCTGTATTTGAAAGTTTTTTACAAACCTTAGCTCCTGTCTTTGCGGGAAAGAAGACAGATATCACCGAAGAAAACCTTCAATCACGATGTCGCGGTATGATACTCATGGCCTTATCCAATAAAACAAGTCGTATGGTATTAACGACGGGGAATCGAAGTGAGTTTGCGGTGGGTTATTCAACGCTTTATGGTGATATGGCGGGTGGATTTTGCATTTTAAAAGATGTTTTAAAGCAATTAGTTTATCAACTAGCTGATTATAGAAATATGGTCAACCCTGTGATACCCCAACGCATTATCGATCGTCCACCCACAGCTGAGCTTGCGCCGGATCAAAAGGATGAAGATACTCTACCCTCTTACCCCATATTAGACAGTATTCTTGATCTATATATTAATCAAGAAGTAAGTATAGATGATATTGTCGCACGTGATTTTCCACGTGACATCGTTGAAAAAGTCGTTCGAATGATTCGTATAAATGAGTACAAACGTCGTCAAGCGCCGTTAGGAGCGCGCATTGAGCATAAAGCCTTTGGGCGCGACAGACGTTATCCAGTGGTTTCGGGGTTTAAAGGATAAATCACAATTATAATCAATGGGTTATACATCATCTATAAATTTGATCATTTTTTGATCTAACTTAATAATTAGTTAATATTAAATCGATATAATACATACTAGCCATTTTTAAAATGGTGGGCACACATTGCTCGATTTAACGTATAAACAACGCATATATTATTGTAGGTATTATTAATGCCGACCCAAGAGACTTTAGCATTCGACCCCGGCCGCATGTGGCCAGGTTTCAGAATGACAGTTGGTTTATTATTAGCCCCGATTGATGCAGTATTTGTAAGCGTGAGAAGTATTATAAGAAGGTTCAACAATCCTATTGCCCAAAATAAAGCTTTACGTGGCATACCTTTAGGTAGCCGCAGTGGCGCGCTAACTGGTCTTGCAATAGGTTTTACCGTAGCATTGTTGATTCCTATTCCCGGCTCTGCAGCAGCATATCTTACCTCTGTTGGCGGTGTCTATTTACTTGCTTCAACTGTTGGATATCTGAGTGCAATACTAGGGCGATGTATAGGCACAGGAATAGGTTGTATGATAGATCGTTATAGAAATCGCGATGTTTTGACTGAGTTAAAGAAAAATGAAACTACAAAGTATGCTTTTGGGATCAAACATATCATATATACAGGTTTATTTGGTGACAAAGCGACTGAAGTGCTCTTCAGTCAAAACAAAGAAGCTGCTTTCCCAGAGAGTAGCACACTCAATACACTAACATCAAGAACCAGATCATCTCAAGCAAACGTAGTAGAGCGCATAGTGACGCCAGCGACCCAAACCCAAACAAAAGTAAGCAACAGCTCACACAACTCTCCCTGAGGTAAAACTAAGGCTTGCTAACCTCTTCAACATAGTTTGAATCAGGAAAATTATATTGCAACACTGCCATCGTTTCCTGTTCATTAGCCTTTAATTGTAGCGCTCTATAAGACTTAGCCATGATGACCAAGGCATCTGCGACCGCTGGCGCACCTTGATAATGTCTTACGACTATATTAGCGCGATTAGCTGCTGCAACATAAGCTTCCCTATCGAAATAATATTCTGCCACTTGTAACTCATGGTTTGCTAATGTATTTCGCAAGTAAATCATGTATTGACGAGCAGCAGGTGCATATTGACTCTCTGGGAATCGTTCAACTAATTCTGCAAAATCGTCGTATGATTTTTTAATTTGATTTAAATCACGGGTTGCAAGATCAACGGCAAATATGCGCTCAAATACACCCAAATTTTGGAAGTAATTTGATAAACCACGCATATAATAAGCATAATCTACATGAGGATTACTTGGATGGGCATGGATAAACCGATCAGCCGACGCTTCTGCAAGCGCATAATCGTCCGTCATATAATAAGCGTAAATAATTTGTAACTGAGCAATTTCAGTATTACGTCCTAAGGGATATTGAACATCTAAAGCTTCAAAGCGCTTGATAGCTTCGCGATAGCTATGATCTCGCATCGCTTTTTCACCTTTTGCAAAAATTTGTTCGCCCGTTTCGCCTTTATAAGCATCAGCAGGATCGGAGGTGCTAGCACAACCTACAACCATAGTAAAAAGTAAAGCTATGACACTTAAGCAGACATATTTTATGATGCTCATTTCTTATTCCTTCAGAACGCTACGAATGGCGTGCATTGTAAACGAATTTTTGTCATCATTCACGCTATAAAATTGGAAACAAACATATGTCAAAAAAAATTCAACAATCATTTATTCTGCCTGATCATTTGGGCGGCCTGCGTTTGGATCAAGCACTTAGCAAGTTTTTAACAGAATATTCGAGAACACAAATTCAGGACTGGATCAAAAAAAATGAAATTACGGTTAATGATAAAGTTGCAAAAGCCCGTGATATCGTTTTAGGCGGTGAAAAAATAGACATTCTCGCCACTATGAAGACATATCCAGAATGGAAAGCTGAAGCTATCACCTTAGACATTGTTTATGAAGATGATTCACTGCTTGTGATTAATAAACCTGCAGGCATGGTAGTACACCCTGGCGCAGGCAATACAAGTCAGACTTTATTGAATGCTTTGCTTCATCATGTTCCCTCACTTCAAGCACTACCTCGAGCAGGAATTGTTCATCGCATCGATAAAAATACGTCGGGTTTGTTGGTCATAGCTAAAACCGATATAGCACTAAAAAAATTAAGCGACCAGCTCAAAAAACACACCATATCACGCATTTATCAAGCCATCGTCTCAGGGGTTCTAACAGGTGGTGGCACCATAGATGAACCCATAGGACGACATCCTATTCAACGTAAACGCATGGCTGTTATTGAAACAGGGAAACATGCCGTCACGCATTATCGTATTACCGAAAAATATCGAGCTTATACCCGTGTAAAAGTTCAACTTGAAACAGGTAGAACACATCAAATTCGCGTACACTTTTCTTATAAGCAACATGCTTTATTGGGTGACCAGACTTATGGTGGTCGACTCCAGTTACCTAAAGGTGCATCGCCCGAATTAATTCAAGTCTTACGTACCTTTAAACGCCAAGCACTGCATGCGAGTGAACTCGGATTAATTCACCCCATAACAGGACAAGAGCTCCGCTTCCATGCACCTCTTCCAACTGATATGATAGAGCTTATTAACACGCTAAAATCTGACTTATCTACCAATGGAAATAATTTATGATGTCTTCTGATAGTTCTATTGATAATTCCATTATCAGCAAACCCTATAATTTTACTGTGTGGGGCATGCTAAAAGAAGCCTGGCAACGCACCCATGGCGTCAAAGCGATAATGTGGTCAAGCATTGTGACTTATCTTGTTGCATCCATTTTAATCTTAATGATTGGCTATGTAAGCTTATCCTTCTGGTTCACTGGCGATTTTACTCCCGAAATCATGAAATACTCACCGGAAACTGAAAGCTATAAATCGGGTCTTGAATGGATAAGATGGTTACTGTTGTTTCCTATGCATACAGGTATTTTATTACTGGCAGTTAAAAAATCCGTAGATTTACCTATACATATCAAACAAGTATTTGGTCCCTACAAGCTCTATCTCCCTTTGCTTGTCATAGGTCTATTACTTTTTGGGTTAATTTCATTATCAAAAACCATATTACAATTAAGTTATGATCACTTACCAGATTATATTCCGCTATTTACTCTTTTTGATATATTTTCAACCATCTTTTTTTCTGTTTGGTTAACCTTTGCAGCTTTACTTGTTATAGAAAAACATTTAAAAATATTCACTGCACTCAAAACTTCTCTTTCAAAGTTTAAACAACACTGGCTTAAAATTATTCTGATTATTATGTTTGTGGTGATACCTTACTTTATCATTGCCAATATATTATTGTTTACACCTGCTTTTATGATCTTAGGCGCATCGCAATCTTTTTGGATAGTATGGGGAATATTAGTAAGTTTATTAGTACTTTCATCAATGTGGATCGTTCCTATGTTTCTTAACATAGGCGGAATACTTTACCGGATTATGTTTGGTGTGAATCGATAAGAATGATGGGCAGATGACTGCCCACCTTAGAGCCTGTTCAAGATCTTTTTATGTGCTTTAAAAAGCGGTAGAATCGGCTAAAATCTCCGCAAGTTTTCGTTAAATAGCTTGCTATTCGCCTCAAACTTACGAAGATTTTATCTCGATTCCCCACTTTTTAAAGCACATAAAAAGATCTTGAACAGGCTCATATATTTTTCAATTTATGCAGATAATGGATATCGACAACCTTTACTAGGATAGTTATTATAAACAGGCTCTTCCTTTTCCTCCCTTATTCTATTATTTCCGAACATTCGCGGAGAATGATTCATTTCACGTGGCGATAATGGAACTGCTGGCTCAGCAGGATCATCCACAAGCACCTTCTCAGCTGGAGCCATAGCCATAGTCATTGATGCATTAGAGCTGACTGAAGAAGCTGCTGGCACAGCATTACCAGGAAGATCCAATGCATCATTATTTACCGATAATAATGGTATAGGAGTTACCACTGACGTCAACTTAGGGGCTTCTACTGAAAAACTCTTTCGTTCAGGCAGTGGAATATCATGTAGAGTCAATGATGCTACTGCCTGACTATTACAAGCTTTAGCTCTCTTTAACACGCACCATTTAACGACTTTTTGCAAGATAACAATACCCGCACCCAACATGGCTCCTGCTACCACGGGCACACCACCTGTTAACGCCACCATAGTCATCATACTGGCAAACAATATCATTTGTCCGACAGCCCCCGTGACGGCTAACAACATTTTATTTCGTGATTTTTTTAGTTCTTCTGGACTTAAGCCATGTTTTTTACTTTGATGGTATACATAAGCTTTTCGTATCAAATAACACGCGCTTATCGCAAAACCAATTCCTGGAAGAATACCAGGCAAGATAGGTAATATAGACTCTAAGAAAGGTAAGGTCGCTGATAATCCTGGTGTAACCACACTACTTAAATAGAGAGAACCGGCTGCTATTCCAGTAAACGATAAGGCACTCATAACCCTAGCAGTGTTAAGCTTGACCTCTCGCTGTTTCTGCTCTTCAGGTTTAATTTTAGAATATTTTATAGCCTTACTGATATTCTCATACAGTCCTTTACAGTTATTTAAGATAGATACTATGGATACGATAAGAGGTCCTATAACTTCTTTTGTTTCTTTAGGCAAAGTAGCAACACTTCGAAAAACAGGATTTAAAATATCATCAAGCAAATCTCCTATCGCACAAAACATATCGAATGCTATATATAGTATCGAACGTTTTCGTTTTTTAGGGATCTTGATAGACTTAGCCATTGCTTTTACTCCTCGTTTAGCTTTTTAAAAGTATTTGTTTTAACATCACTTAAATGATAATGATTATTATTTGCATTGTCTAGTTTTATATTAAACAGATAGTTAATTTAGATTTTATTGTGCACTTTATAGCTTAAAAGATCACTAAATATTTAATCAATTTATTAAAATACGTGCATTATTTTGACTGCAATTTTATGATTATATACAAATTTATTGATATTTCTTTATTATTCAGTTACTTTCGGGCGCTATGATAGAATCTACTTTTATTCGGCCCCAATGGCCCGCGCCAAATAATATCAGTGCTTTTTCGACATCAAGACAAGGTGGAGTCAGCCCGGCGCCTTATGATAGCTTAAATCTAGGAATAAATGCCAAAGATAGGGCGAATAATATACAAGAAAACCGCGATATTTTAGGTAAAAATCTTAATCTCCCTTCTGAACCTATATGGCTAAATCAAATTCATAGTAATATTGCAATCCCCGCTTCAGAACACGCGAGATATCAAGAAGCTGACGCGAGTTATACTGGCCAAAATAATACCATATGCGTCGTGTTAACGGCGGATTGTTTACCTATCTTATTATGCAACCGTCAAGGCACCTATGTGGCAGCGATTCATGCCGGTTGGCGTGGATTACAAAAGCAAATTATCGAGAGCACTCTACATACGTTACCTTACGATCCTAACGATTTAATGGTCTGGTTAGGCCCTGCGATTGGACCAAAATATTTTGAAGTTGGAGATGAAGTCAGAGACTTATTCATAACAATGGATAGAGATCTAATAAACGCGTTTACTCTCTCTAAAAATAATCGTTGGCTATGTGATATATATGCTATTGCTCGATTGCAATTAAAGAAGCTTCATATTACCCATATATATGGAGGCGATTATTGCACTTATTCAGATCCGAGTAAATTTTACTCATATCGACGGGATGGCGCTGAAACGGGTCGTATGGCTAGTTTGATTTGGATTAATGGTTCTTCTCGATGATTTTTATGGTGGGCACGCTTGCGGAGTTTACCCCGGCATGCTTTAAGCCGGGGCTTTGCCCACCCTGCATTTCTGAGGTAACATAGATACATTTAGAGGAAACAACCCTCATGAACCACATGAAATATACCATAGCTTCACTCATGGCGATCATTGGCTTAGTTTTTCATATCAATAGTTATGCCATAGCCTTCACTAATAACAGCTTAGCCCCTATGCTAGAAAAGGCTTCGCCGTCCGTAGTGAATGTGAAATCACAAATCAAAATTTCTGATTTAGAAACGATTATAAAATTACAAAAAGAAAATCGGGCGAGAGGTAAAAATGATCCTATTCCTGATAAAATTACATCTATTGCTTCAGGTGTTATTCTAGATGCACAAAATGGCTATATTTTGACAAATGCGCATGTTGTCGATGAGGCTCAATCAGTCGTTGTAACACTAGACGATGGGCGTCACTACAATGCAAAAATCATCGGATTTGATAAAACTTCCGATATTGGTCTCCTTCAAATAAAAGCGAAAAACTTAATCGCCATCCCTCTTGCTAATTCTGATCATTTGAAAGTGGGCGATATTGTCGCAGCCATTGGAAATCCCTTTGGATTAAACCAAACTGTGACTTCAGGTATTGTCAGCGCATTAGGTCGCACCGCTTTAGGTATAGAATCTTATGAAAATTTTATTCAAACGGATGCTTCCATCAATTCAGGAAATTCTGGCGGTGCACTTATCAATACACAAGGCCAACTCGTGGGTATCAATACCGCAATTCTTGCACCTAGCCAAGGAAACGTAGGTATTGGTTTCGCCATTCCATCTAATATTGCCATCACTGTCATGAAACAACTTATACAGTATGGAGATGTAAAACGTGGCATGTTAGGAATAAGCGCTCAAGATATTTCTCCTGATCTTGCAACTGCCTTTAATCTAACTGCACAAAAAGGCGCAGTAGTAACTTTAGTTATACCTAATTCACCTGCACAATCTGCAGGCTTACAACCCGGTGATATCATTACTTCTGTCAATGGTAATCCTATTAAAAAAGCCAATGATGTCGTAAGTTCTATTGCATTTTTACGCGTAGATTCTAAAGCAAACATTACTATTTTACGCAATAATAAGCCTATGACCATGAGTGTTTCTATCACTGATCCTAAAAAACGTAAAGAACTAAGCGAACAAAGCAATCCATTTTTATATGGAGTAGGTTTAAAAGATTTAAGTATATTTAGTCCATTACAAGGTCAAATTGATGGCGTCGTAGTTCTCGCTGTTGAGGAAGGAAGTCATGCTTGGAATGCAGATTTACTACCAGGCGATATTATTGTTTCTGCCAATCAACAAAAAGTGACGAATGTCGATAGTCTTAATAAAATTGCCTCGACTGCAAAAAAATCTCTTTTACTCAATGTATTGCGTGGCAATGGAGCTTTGTATTTGGTGATTAGCCAAGAACAGTAGTAATAACACACTATGACTGAAGTTGACCGAATGTAAAAAAATTATCAACTCCGGCTATAGTAGCAAGCGACATAATCGACACGGGTATATTAGAAAACGAAATAGCTTTTTTCTCACGTTTTGCGTATTTCAGCCATTCAATCAACAAAGTGACCCCTGCGCTATTAGCAGAGGTCACTTTGGAAAGATCAAATTTTAATTCCTGCAATGTAGCAAGCAAAGGTAAAGACTCTTTCCATAACACTTCTACCGTAGAAAAATTAAGATCTCCGGTGATAACACATTGATTGCCTTCACAATAAGCATGCGCTTTCATGATTAAGATCCTGAATGAGCCGCGTTATGTTTTGCAATTTCACTGATTAAATTATCCATATTACCTTGCGATAATTTATCCGCAAATTGGGAACGGAAGCTTTCTAATAAACTTATGCCTTCAACCGTCATGTCATATAACTTCCAACCTGAAGAGGAAGAAATTAAACTATAAGTCACACCAAGAGGTGAACCATCCGAGCGAGTAATTTGACTGGAAACAACGACTGAAGATTTGCCTTGATAACCACCACGTACAGGAAAAAATTGAATCGTTTGGTTTTCATAATCTGATAAAGCAGAAGCATAAGTACGAATGAGTAATTGTGTAAATTCACTTTCAAATTTTGCACGTTGTTGAGATGTAGCACTGTTCCAAGCTTGCGGCGGCAAAACTCGCTTTGACATTTCTGCTATATCTGCATGAGGCACCACAATTTTATAAGCCAACGCATAAGATTTTTGTGGGTTAGATTTTAAAGTAGTTTTATTAACTTTTAAACTCTCAATCATGCGGTTAGCCAGTGATTGCAGCATTTCCACTGGATCACGACCGTCATTGGCCATGGCTGTATTGACAAGCATAAAACTTGCCATGATTAAAAATAACGTTAGTAGTTTTTTCATGTTTTCTCTCCGTTTGTAGCGTTTTTAGATTTATCTTTAGCTGAATTACCGGCATTAAATATAAATTGACCTATCATTTTTTCTAAAATCATTGCCGAATGCGTGCTTTCTATTTTATTACCTGCCACCAAAAAATCTTCAGAATACATAGGTGTTATAGCAATATAGTTATCCCCCAACAATCCTGCTGTTAAAATACTTGCTGAAGAATCTTTTGGAATATCTTTAACTCGCGAATCAATATGTAGAGTGACAATGGCTCTATAGCTTGTAGGATCTAAATAAATTTTTGTTACCTCACCTATAGTTACACCACCAATTTTAACGGCTCCTCTCACTTTAAGCTGGCCAATATCATCAAATTCAGCAGTAATATCATAACCTTCTCGTTGAAAAAAACTCGTTAAGCCACTGACTTTAAAAGCTAACATCAGAAGAGCTGCAATCGCAGCTAGCATGAATAAACCTACGGTTGTTTCTATTGTACGTTGAGATAACATCACCATCCCCCTATCATCATGGTGGTTAATATAAAATCCAAACCCAAAACCGCAAGCGATGCATACACCACTGTGCGTGTCGTAGCATTCGAAATGCCGGCTGATGTTGGTACTGCATAAAAACCTTGATATAACGCTATCCACGTCATCACTAGTCCAAACACAACACTTTTATAAATACCTTTTAATACGTCTTCATTGAAATCGACTGAAGATTGCATATTCGACCAAAATGCTCCGGCATCCAAGCCTAACCATTTGACACCTACTAAAAAAGCGCCATAAATAGCAACTGCGTTAAAAATGATCGTAAGCAATGGCATAGAAATAAAACCACCCCAAAGACGTGGAGCGATCACTCGCTGTATGGGATCAATCGCCATCATTTCCATACTCGATAATTGTTCCGTAGCACGCATCAAACCTATTTCTGCTGTTAAGGCAGAGCATGCCCGTCCTGCAAATAACAATGCTGTCACCACAGGACCAAGCTCGCGCAATACACTCAAAGCAACTAAAGGACCTAGCTGTTGAGACGCGCCAAATTTAACCAGCGTATGATAGCCCTGCAATGCGACGACCATGCCTATAAATAATCCAGATACCATAATAATCAATAGAGAAAGCACACCTTCTGCATAAATTTGTTGTAACACCAAAGGAAAGCCTTTGCGAAACTGTGGCTTATGAAGGACAACTCTAGATAATAACAACCCCGCCTTACCACACTGTGATAACACTAGAAGCCCGTTTTGACCCATTTTTGTAAGGGTATTAAGCATTGTTCTCCCCTATCAGATCATGCAGCAAGGCTTTGACAGGATAATGAAAAGGTACTGGACCATCAGGTAAACCATGAATGAATTGACCTAATTGTTCCGAATTATTTTCATGAATGGATGCTGTTGTGCCTTTGCCTATAATTTCACCATCTGAGATGACATAAGCATAATCTGAAATACTCAACGTTTCTTGGACATCATGCGAAACAATAATTGTTGTCAAACCCAATGCGTCATTTAACGTTCTGATTAAATTCAATAAAATACCTTTAGTAATAGGATCTTGGCCTGCAAGAGGTTCATCATACATA
>CAZHMQ010000020.1:0-28490 GCA_964533645.1 uncultured Coxiellaceae bacterium | reverse complement strand
CTTTCATAATATTTTCAGTGATACCATCAATTTTGATATCCATTTGCAATGCAGTAATACCATTTGCAGTACCCGCCACTTTGAAATCCATATCGCCTAAATGATCTTCATCACCTAAGATATCAGTCAACACAGCATACTCGTCACCTTCTTTCACTAAACCCATAGCAATACCTGCAACATGAGCTCGTGTTGGAACACCCGCATCCATCAAAGCAAGACTGGTTCCACACACTGTCGCCATGGAGCTTGAACCATTAGATTCAGTGATCTCTGATACTACGCGTAATACATAAGAAAATTCTTTCTGGGAAGGTAAAATGGCAACTACACTGCGCTTCGCTAAATTACCGTGACCAATTTCACGTCGTTTAGGGCTGCCGACAAACCCCACTTCGCCTACTGAAAAAGGAGGGAAATTATAATGCAGCATGAAGTTTTCTTTATATTCACCTTCTAAAGCATCAATAACTTGCGCATCACGCTCAGTTCCTAAGGTAGCAACAACTAAAGCTTGTGTTTCGCCGCGTGTAAACAAAGCGGAACCATGGGTGCGAGGTAAAACGCCAGTCTTAACATTGATAGGACGAACGGTTTTGGTGTCGCGTCCGTCAATACGCGGCATGCCTTTTAAGATTCGACTACGTACAATATTGCTTTCTAAATGACTATAGACATATTTAATATCATTAATAAGAGCATCTTCATCTTCAACTTTGCCTTCACTTTCAGCAAGCATAGTATCAATAACATGATCTTTTAAATCGCTGACTGTATCTTGTCGTCGTTTTTTATCACTGATTTGATATGCTGCGGTTAATTCTGCTTCTGCCAATGCAATAACACGTTTTTGCACTTCTGCATTCAATTCAGGTAGAACCCAATCCCAAGTAGGTTTACCCGCGGAGCGAACAAGTTCTTTAATCGCTTGAACCACCACTTGCATCTCTCTATGAGCGAACATCACTGCGCCCAACATGATTTCTTCAGAAAGTTCTTTTGCTTCAGACTCTACCATTAATACAGCATGCTCAGTTCCCGCCACAACCATATCTAATTGTGATGATGTTAACTGTGAATTAGTAGGATTCAATAAATAGGCATCATTTTTATAACCCACGCGCGCAGCAGCAAGAGGTCCCATAAATGGCATCCCAGAAAGCGAAAGCGCGGCTGAAGCACCTATCATAGCTGCAATATCAGGATCCACTTCCGGATTCATGGATAATACGGTAGCAATAACTTGAACTTCGTTCGTAAATCCTTTGGGAAATAGAGGACGTATAGGTC
Source organism: uncultured Coxiellaceae bacterium (assembly GCA_964533645.1). Classification (GTDB taxonomy): domain Bacteria; phylum Pseudomonadota; class Gammaproteobacteria; order DSM-16500; family DSM-16500; genus JABDBK01. The sequence continues at coordinate 27,200 of CAZHMQ010000020.1, read as the reverse complement.
TATCAATTAAGCGAGAAGTTAAGGTTTCTTTTTCGCTTGGCTTGCCTTCGCGTTTAAAATAACCACCCGGGATTCTGCCAGCAGCATAAGAGCGCTCTTGGTAATTCACCGTCAGGGGGAAAAAATCTCTGTCTTCACTGTTACTATGTTGGGCTACCGCCGTAACTAAGACGACGGTTTCATCCATGCTCACCATTACAGCAGCTGTTGCTTGTCTAGCGATAACGCCAGTCTCTAACGTCACTGTATGGTCGCCATAACGGAATGTTTTTTTAACTGCTGTCACAAGATGTATTCCTATATAAAAATAAGTTTATTCGTTACCTTGAAAAATCCCCCCTTCCCGCCTTTTATGGATACCAAGGGAGAATAGGGGGGATTCTAGGGGAAAAATATCCGCTCTTACTGAGCGTTACCCACGAATATCAAGCTTAGTTATTAAAGCACGATAAGCAGCTATGTCAGATTTTTTCAGATAATTCATTAACCTACGTCTTTGGCTAACTAATTTTGTTAATCCAAAACGTGTATGCACGTCATGCACGTGCTTCTTAAGATGTTCAGTGAGATACTCAATTCTTGCAGACAAAAGCGCAATTTGCACTTCAGATGAACCAGTATCATTCTTAGCCCTTTGATGGGTTTTTATAATCTGCTCTTTCGCAGCAGTTGATAACGACATGCAATCTAACTCCTAAAACGGTAGTCTATAAATTTAGACTCGCTATTGTAGCGGGTCAATGCGGTATGGACAAGTATTAATACCTAAAAAAGCCAAGCTGTCTAATATTTTATCAAATTCTCTCATGAAGGATCCGGCAAGTCCGAGATAGAGCCTGGGGCACGCACAGGAATAACATTGCTATTTGGCAAACCCTCATCTTTAACAGGCACTGACTGAGCTCCAGCAGGCGCATGAGGGGGCGGAACGGGTTTAGACGGTGCCGCAGGAACTTGGGCAGGCTGATCCGGATAAACCCCAGATGGCACGGGCTGTGGCTGAGGCTGCGGGTTCATAACAGGAACATAGACCTGAGCTGGAGCCGGCTGCTGTTGAGGCTGATCCATGTATAAGATGTCACAAGCTGTGATCAAACTGGTCAATAATCCTAGCAAAGCTATTCGATATAATAATGTCATAAATTTCTCTATTTATTACAGTTGGGGATCCTAAAGCGTGTCTAGTATAATGATTTAGCTTTTTTACACAAGCACGAAGCGCATTAATCTTATTTTTATAGACTAGGCTCAACATTCGTCTCGATCAAACGCTCTTCACAGCACGCATCTAATGGATGCATAAAGAAACGATTCCTATCATGATACCCTAGCTGACAAGATGCATTGTCTTTTTTACTATGCTCAGGATTTTTAATGGTTTTAGGTATGCTTCTTTTTTTAGTAGAAATTTCTTCAATTAAACTGACGATTTTTTTATTTTCGGCTGGCGCTATTACCTTCTGCTCTTTCATTTCATTTGCAGCCTCTATCAAACGCGATTTGTTACGTTTCAATATGCCAAAATTTCTTGCATGAGGTTTTTCGACATACATCAACATCATTACAACAGTCGCCCAATCTTTCATTCGAATGGCAATATCCATTGCCGTATCACCATCTTTTCTTGCATGCAGGGGATCTGCTTTATGTTCCAAAAGTAGTTTGGTAAATTTTCTATGACCAGCATATACCGACGCAAAAATTGCGGTTTCGCCATCCTGGTCAGGCTTATTCACGATAGCTCCATTTTCTAATAAAAGTTTAATAACATCTTCGTGTCCATGCTTACTCGCAAGGTATAATGATAATCCTTCTCTAGCTTCTAAATTCGGATCAGCGCCGTATTTTAATAATAAAGCTACCAAATTTGTGTAACCTGAATAACTCGCAAGAATCAGTGGATATTTACCATTGTTGGTAGGTTTATTTGGAACCGCACCTTTCTCTAACAACATTTCAGCAAGTTGTTCGTTATGGTTTTCACAGGCAAGATACAGCGGACCTATTCCATAATCACAAAAAATCATTACGCCTGTCGATTGTATAATCCATTTGTAAATTTTATTTTGTTTTTCTTCTAAATTTTCATCCGTTATGTCTTCATCCCCTAATACATTAATAGTCACGGGTAATTTAATACCTGAATATTTAAAATCAGTGAACAAACATTTTATTAATTCTTGTCGTAATGCTTCTATAGAAGAGACAATTTTTGCAATACCTGAATCATAATTAGGATTATAAATATGATAATTTGACCCAGAACGATATACACCTATGGAATGATCAGGCCCAGAAATACAAACCATTTTTTCAGGCTGAATGACAAGCTCTAATAACGCATCCAGTTGCTCGGACTCAAACACCGATGATACTGGAATTTCTTTAGGAACTTCTGCTGTTTTGTCGATATCCATTTGCCGGATAGAAGGAACGTATTTTTCGGGTTTTTGTAACCATTCAATATGTGCGATAAACTTTTCTATATCTATTTCTATTTCTTCGAGTTTATCATTGGGCGTGTCAACCATGCGTTTTACTAAATCGTAATACCATTTTATTTTTTGCTCAGACATTTTATAAAGCCAAAGTAATGTCAACCCATGACAATACCCTTGGTCTAATATGAGAGATCTTTTTTTTAATCTAAGATAAGCATTAATTTTAGTGATAATAATAGATTGATTATATTTCATAGACTCGCCCTTCCTTGGTTTGAGGGAAAAATCTTCCGGGAGCATGAGATACATCTATTAATATATTGAAAAAAACTTAACTCTTTATTAACGATACAAAATAAACCGTCTACAATGAATGCGAAACGTGGCATTGTGCATAAAAAATGATGGATTTTAGCTAACTTACGTCATTTCCATGAAAGCGCGCTACTCGTTTTCATTGCTATACTCCCCCCGGCTTTGGGGGCTTCTGCGTCGTCGCTGATTCTTCTGCTTTGGGTTGAGCTGGTGATGGGACTATTGTTGGGGTTGCAGGATGTATTTGACGGGCTACCATTGTCTCCATAGAAGATCGTACTTCAGCAATGGGTATACTTATACCTTTATCCTGACAAACCTTTTCTGTCGTCTCCATAACAAATTTTTTTAAGTTCGGAAGAGTTTCCTTCTTCATTAAGGAAGCCATATTCCCAAATGCATTATCCCCTTCCTCTATCATCTGTTGTACTATGCCTGGAGTGCTGCTGTCGCCATCAATAAATGCTTGAAATGATTCCCTCGTATCAAGAGGCTTCTTACCCATTAAAGCCTCACAAACTTTATCTTCATCCGTACTTCTTTTAGCATGTAATTCAATGATCTCCGTTTGAATCACTAAATTTCTGATATTCATATAGTAATTATATACTGCTTCCAAACGCCTCTGCCCAACAGGATTATCCTCAAGCGCCATGAGGGTTTTTATGACATCTCCACTCGCATAAGGTTTAATTTTTCTGCTGACCCATGCTTGTGTTCTCTTAAAATCTGATTGATTGTTGCTTTTTAGCTCCATCACGGATATAACAGGCTTATGATCACTTATATCTTTACCTTTATCATTTTTATCCGTATCGACCACAATAACAGGAGTTATAGTTGCTTGCTCTGTAGCCGTCGCGCTAATCACATCGAGAGCCCCTTCTGCAAAACAAGGTTCCTTTGTTCTGCCATCGCATCGCTTCTTAGCAATTTGACTGTCTCCGTCTTTTGTTGATTTGTTATAAGTCTTTTTAGTGAATCCATCTTCATCTCTTTCATTAGGAGGCAATGGCGCAAAACCGAACCCCGTGAGACCTCGCGCAGATGAGCTATTAAAATTTTCGCAATCCGCCGGATCATAATGATCTTTGTCTTGTGCTTTTTTTTCTTCTAACAATTTAACATGACGATAATTGAAGTCTCCCATCATGACATCAATGTCCGTACTATTAGCTTTCATTATCTCATAGCCCAAGTATTTTGCCTTACCTGTAAATCCCTCGAGCTTTTTTACCATGCCATTCGCTTCTTGAATTTTACGATAATCGTGCTTAGAATCAAGATGCATGCCAGAAAAAGTCAGTGTCTTATCACCTACCTTCATATGACAACCCACACCACCTTTATTTGAATTCTCACCTTGGTAAGTTACAAAACTAATCTCTGGTGGTGGTTTAGTGCAACTTAATACCGTTAATGAAACCCTTCCTAATTTTCCCGGTTTAGTCTGCGTATCAAATGACGCGAACGCTTGATTATAATGCCTTTGATGATAACGTTCAAATTCCGTTGTTAATTGCGTCCCTAAGGACTTCTCTTGGTCGCGTCCTTCTTCTTGTCCTGCAATGACAATAATATCGGGCCAAGGATCTTTTTTTTCAAAATGCACATCATGGGTCTTCACATATTTAATTCTAATGTTATCGATAAGCCTATTTATATCACCACCATACAGGTTTTCCATATTCCATGAAATCATAGTAACTGTTAGAGTAGGAGCACTAGTCTGCTGCATTATGTCAGCCGTAGAGGAATGATGTGGCGTATCACTGTCTTTAGGTCGTGGTACTTTATTTTCATCTTCTTTATGTGAGCCTGCCATAACATAAACCTCCTAAATTGGGCTTATATTGCGTTATTATAGCACGTATCATACCTATGTAGCCGGTTAAGCGATCCCCTCATTAAATCAATAAGATAGGGGGTCATATATAGACCTTTTTATGTAGAAATGTTCTCGAGAATGGCCGACTTAACAGTTTGCGCATGTGACTGACTTATGAGTCGACGCGGGGCTACACGACCATCTTCTAATATTTCACCCACCCCCAAAAAACGGGCGTCATTTGAAAATAACCTCACTAATCCTTGAGTAGGTAAATGCGGGACCATCACAGGCTGACCTGTTTTAATATAAAAAAGAGCAGAAGTGGAAAGTTTAATGGCTGGAAAAGACTCAACTGACGTTTCAACAGGTAATAAAAATTGCTTCAATGCATCCGCACCTTGCTGTTTATGTGTTTCTTCCAAAAGAGATAAGGTCACCATATTCGCTTGATTATAAGGAAATACGACTGATCGATGCAACATACTAACGTGGGCACCACACCCTAACGCTTCACCTATATCTTCAACCAACGTGCGCACATAAGTACCTTTGCTACAATGAATCATCAAGCTCAAACTATCTTGGGTGAAGTCAATTAAATCTAATTGATAAATATGAATAGTGCGAGACTGGCGGTCTATTTCTATACCTTGCCGCGCCAATTCATAAAGCGGTTTACCTTGAAATTTAATCGCAGAATACATAGGAGGAATTTGTTGTTGCACCCCCAAAAATGAACTAAGGATTTTTTCTAACTGATCACGTGATAAAGAAGGAACAGGTCTAGTTAATATCACTTCACCCTCAGCATCTCCTGTTGCCGTTTTTTCACCTAATTTAGCCGTGACTTGATAACACTTATCTGATTCGAGTAAAAACTGTGAAAACTTCGTCGCTTCGCCAAAACAAATAGGTAACATACCTGTGGCAAGTGGATCTAGACTACCCGTGTGACCTGCTTTTTTTGCACCAAATAGGCGTTTTACACGTTGCAACGCGAAATTTGAGGTCATATCCAAAGGTTTATTCAGTAAAAAAATACCGTCTATATTTTTTAATACCGTTTTTGTCATGTCAGAAGCTCATGAGGATTATTTATTATTTTTTAATGCATTATTAATTAACGAAGAAATCCGACTACCGCGCACTGCAGAATCATCATAGACAAATCTAAGTTCTGGTGTAATACGTAACTCAACGGCATTCGCCAAAGAATAACGCAAATACTTCGCGGCGCTATTCAATGCTTTAATCGTTTCAACGGCTTTTTCATCTTCCAATACACTAACAAAAATTTTTGCGAATGAAAGATCATGAGCCACATCAACGCTGGTAACAGTCACCATACCGACACGCAAATCGCCAGCTTCTCTTTGCAAAATTTCAGCCAGCGCAGTTTGGATTAAATCCCCAACTCGCTGGCTACGTTTATAGCCTTTCGCCATTATAATGCTCTTTTGACTTCAACTTTTTCAAATACTTCGATCTGATCGCCAGGCTTGATATCGTTATAACTTTTCACGCCTATACCGCATTCCATACCGTGTCTTACTTCAGTCACATCATCTTTAAAACGACGCAATGATTCTAAATGACCTTCAAACACGACGATATTATCACGCAATACTCGTATAGGATTATTACGTTTAACAGCACCTTCTAATACCATACAACCCGCGATAGCGCCAATTTTTGATGAACGGAATACGTCACGAACTTCTGCAAGGCCCACGATTTTTTCTTGAATTTCAGGAGCCATGAATCCGCTAACCGCACGTTTTACTTCATCGATTACTTCATAAATAATACTATGATAGTGAATATCGACATCTTCTGCTTCAATTAACTTACGTGCTTCAGCATTAGCGCGAACATTAAAGCCTATCATAATCGCATTTGAAGCTACGGCAAGATTAACGTCGGTTTCATTGATTCCACCCACAGCGTTTGAAACAATTTTAACTTTTACATTAGGTGCTGAAATTTCAGAAAGCGCTTGCGCAAGTGCTTCAGAAGAACCTTGAACATCCGCTTTTAATACAATGTTTAAGGTACGTTCAATCTGCTCATCACCCATACGTTGCAAAATATTCTCTAGTTTAGCTGCATTTTGTCTCGCTAACTTAATTTCTCGGAATTTTCCTTGTCTAAATAATGCAACTTCACGAGCGCGACGTTCATCGGTCACAACGATAAATTCATCACCCGCATTCGGCGTCCCAGATAACCCTAATATTTCGACAGGTAACGATGGCCCGGCGCTTTCAACAGGAGCGCCTTTTTCATCAAATAAGGCACGTACTCTACCGTGTTCAAAGCCTACTAAAACGAGATCGCCTTTGCGTAAGGTTCCTTGCTGAACTAAAACACTAGCAACAGCACCACGTCCTTTATCCAAGCGAGATTCGATGACAACACCACGTCCTGGACACTCTACAATAGCTTTTAATTCTAAAACTTCGGCCTGAACTAAGATCGAATCTAATAATTGTTCTATACCCTGACCGGTTTTAGCCGAAATAGGCACAAACATAGTATCGCCACCCCATTCTTCGGGTATCAAATTATGTTTAGCTAATTCATTTTTGACTCTATCTGGATCCGCCTCACTCTTATCCATTTTGTTAACAGCGACAATCATAGGTACATTAGCAGCTTTTGAGTGATTGATAGCTTCAACCGTTTGCGGCATCACACCGTCATCTGCAGCAACCACTAACACTACGATATCCGTGAGCTTTGCACCACGAGCACGCATCGCTGTGAATGCCGCATGGCCTGGAGTATCGAGAAAAGTAATCATGCCTTTTTGTGTTTCCACATGATAAGCACCAATATGTTGCGTAATACCGCCTGCTTCACCTGCTGTCACTTTAGTCACACGAATATGATCTAACAAAGAGGTTTTTCCGTGATCGACATGACCCATGATAGTTACCACAGGTGCTCTAGTGGTACGTTCACCTTGTACTTCCGGAGCTTTAGTCAATGATTCTTCGAGGGCATAAGCACTCACAAGCTTTACTTTATGACCCATTTCTTCAACAACTAATGCAGCTGTTTCTTGATCAATCACTTGGTTAATCGTTACAATAGCTCCCATTTTCATCATTTTTTTAATGACTTCAGCAGCTTTTACTGACATCTTATTCGCTAAATCGCCGATTGAAATGGTTTCTGCGATCGCTACTTCACGTATCACAGGAGCAGTAGGTTTAGTGAAAGCTTGAACTTGTACTGCAGCAGGTCGACGGGACTTACCTCTTCGACGTCTGTATTCAAAATCCGATTCATCATCTGAACGTAATACAGTACCTAGATTAGTCCGTTTGCCAAGAAGTGCGTCATACTTATGCTCATTATCTCTACCACCTGCACCACGACTTTTCTTTTTCTTTTTCTGTCGCTCGCTTTCGGTTTCTTCAGCTTCAGTGACGACATGTGGTATGGACTTGTCTTTTTTACCCTTAGGTTTGGGTTTTTCAGCAGCTTTCTTTTCTTCCGCTTTCTTTACAGGTTCGACGACGACCACTTGTTCTACCTGCACTGCTTCAATGTCAGGCTCAACGCTTGGTTGTACTTCTGTGATAATGGGTGACTGAACAACTTCTTCTGCGGCAGCATCAACAACCGGTGCAGCTTCAACTGTTTCTTCAACAACAGGGACTTGTAATACAAGATCTTCGGGCTTTTGCTTAACCGCTTCTTCTTCGGCCAAAGGACGTTTAATATAAGTGCGTTTCTTTCGCACTTGTACGCTAATGGTTTTTTTAGCACCTTGGGTTCCAGCTACTTTTATTTCGCTTATTTTAGCTCGTCGCAAAATAATTTTTTCTGGCTGTGCATCTGATTTTCCGCCGTGGTGTTGCTGCAAATAGCGCAATAATTTTTGTTTCTCTTCTTCAGAAACAATATCATCCGCATTCTCAATATTAATTTTAGCATCTTTGAATTGAACAAATAGACGCTCAAGAGAAACGCCTAACGCTGCGGCAAATTGCACCGCCGAAACGCCTGATTTCGTTGCTTGCCTTGCAGGGCTCTTTTTTTCATTTGCAGCTGTTACATCTTTGGACATCAAAACTCCTCACCCGTCATCGTATTATGCATGGGTCTTATGCATGGTCACTATTATCAAACCATGGTTTACGAGCTATCATAATCAATTTAGCGGCATTTTGCTCATCTAGTTCAATTCCGTCAATCTCTAATAAATCATCCACGGATTGCTCAGCTAAGTCTTCGCGAGTAATAATGCCATGGTTTGCGAGGACGTAAGCTAAATGCCTATTCATACCTTCCATTTCTAATAAATCTTCCGCAGGTTCTGCTCCTTCCAATTCTTGTTCTTCAGCAATGGCCTTAGTTAACAGAGCAGCTTTCGCACGCTCGCGTAAGGCATCAACCAATTCATTATCAAATCCTTCTATATCTAGCATTTCCTGCAAAGGAATATAGGCGATTTCCTCTAATGATGTAAATCCTTCTTCTGCAAGTATTTGAGCAATATCTTCATCAACCCCTAGTTTTTCGACGAAAAATTGGACGATGTTTTGAGCTTCTTTTTCAGACTTCGCTTTAGCCTGTCCTTCTGACATGACATTGAGCTTCCAGCCAGTCAATTCACTAGCCAGTTTGACATTTTGTCCATTTCGTCCAATTGCTTGCGCAAGTTGTTCTTCTTTTACCGCAATATCCATCGTATGACTATCTTCATCAACGACAATAGATGCCACTTCAGCAGGAGCCATTGCATTAATCACCAACTGTGCAGGATTATCATCCCATAATACGATATCGACACGCTCGCCACCCAACTCGCTTGATACTGCTTGCACGCGCGCTCCACGCATACCTACACAAGCACCGATAGGATCAATACGACCGTCGTTCGTTTTCACAGCAATTTTAGCTCGTGATCCTGGATCACGCGCAGCTGATTTAATTTCAATAAGTTCTTCGCCAATTTCTGGCACTTCAATTTTAAATAACTCAATCAACATTTCTGGGCGTATGCGACTTAACACCATTTGCGGTCCTTTGAGATCGGTTCGCACTTCATAGAGATAAGCTCGCACTCTATCATTCACACGCATCGCTTCATGCGGAATCATTTCAGTGCGCATTAATACAGCTTCGGCGTTATTTCCCAAGTCTAATAACACAAATTCACGTGTTACACGCTTAACAACACCTGTAACTAATTGTCCAATACGCTCTTTGTATGCATTAACGACTTGAGCACGCTCAGCTTCTAATACTTTTTGAACAATCACTTGTTTCGCTTTTTGTGCTGCAATACGTCCGAATTCAACAGACTCCATCGCCTCTTGAATGTAATCGCCCACTTGAGTCGTAGATTCTAGCTCCCGCGCTTTTGTTAAATTGACGCGAGTCAAGCCTTCATCACCTTCTTCATCTTCTGCTTCATCTGAAATAACTAACCAACGACGCACGGTTTCATAGTCGCCCGTTTTTCTATTAATAGTGACCTTAACGTCGATATCTTCTCCGGCGCGCTTTTTAGTAGCCATTTCTAATGCAGCTTCAATTGCTTCGAAAATAACTCCACTGTCCACACCTTTTTCGTTGGATACTGCTTCAGCAACTAACAAGATTTCTTTATTCATAAACGTCAGCCTCACCTTTAGCGGATGTCTACCACTACATTAGCCTTTTCTATCACAGAAAAAGGCAACACCACCTCTTCGCTGTCTACCAAGAGGTGGATATCATTTCCATCCACACGCAACAAAACCCCAATAAACTTGCGTTTATTTTGGACTGGAGCGCATACACGTAACTTAACACGATTACCCACTTGTTTTTGATAATGCGCAACTTCAAACAATGGCCTATCAAGGCCTGGGGAAGAAACCTCAAGAGTATAATGCCCTTGAATAGGATCTTCTACATCTAACATCGCACTTATTTGATAGCTTACACGTGAACAATCATCTAAGGTAATACCTTTCTCACTATCTATATATAAACGTAAAAGCCCGCTACGTCTATGGCCTTCCAATTCACCGCCTATGAATTCATAGCCCATAGCATTCACAACGGAAGCGATACGATCATGCAATGTGGACGCAATTTTTGTCATAATAATCAATAAGTAATAAGTAATATAAAAAGTGGGCCTAACGCCCACGTCATTGTAACAAAAACAAAAAAACCCCAAGAGGGGTTTCTTATTGTTCACTTATTCTGGTAGCGGGGGCTGGATTTGAACCAACGACCTTCGGGTTATGAGCCCGACGAGCTACCAGGCTGCTCCACCCCGCAATAAGGGCGTATTCTATATAAAAGGTTTGGGACATACAAGCGAAATAATGAAAGATTTGAGTTATATCTAATCCTTTGATTTTATGTAAAAATTCTAGCAAAAATAAATATAATGCTTTAATCTTTTCTTAAGCATGCTGTGATAATATAGTCCAATGTTTAAATAAATGCACAAAACTACATCGATATGCTATGATTATATAGACTAGCTAGACTAGAAACGAGAAGAGGCATCACATATGGCAACCGCGCGAGACGAAAAAGTAAGCAAGACATCAGGAGCTTTCGACAATTGCGCTCTCCATTTGGGCGTTGCTGAGATAGTAAGAAACATAAGGAATTGCAAGTCTGATCAAGACTTTTCTTTGCTACCCCCAGGATATCAAGCTTTTAAAGATGCATTTTTTGAGTACTATGACATATCAGCAGACAAACGCAATCTTGCGACGTTAAAATCATTTTTAGACAAAGTAGATCCAAGATCTCAAGAAATGATTTTTGGATTAGTGTTACGTGATATGTTTAAAAAAATTCCACCGTTGGCTCATTTAGCTAACCTTTTAGATGAAGGAAAATATCCAACTCTTGAAGCCACTGAAGCACAAGTTATTTACGATCAATTTCATATTCAGCTTGTTGAATATCAGGAAGGAGCAGAGGATGAGTTTGCCGCGCCCATTACACCTAAGGGTCTGACTATAGCTGAAGAACGGAAGCGAGATCTGGAAGCCAAATCTTACACTAAAGTTCCCATATATAACCACGGTCTACATTGGGATAAAGCTCCAAGTAACAATGTAGCTGATGAAGACAGCGAAATAACCAAGCAAGTGCAGGCCCTTCCAGCTTTAGCTAATTGTGCTTCTCATTATTCAGAAAGCGATTTAGGCAAAGAAAACGCGATGAAAGTAATAGATTTTATAAAATTTATAGTTGTTTCTATTATTATGCATAATAAAAAACCTCGTGAAATAGAACCTAATCCTGATTTTTTTGCACAGGACTGGCATCGCGAACATTTATTCTCGCGCACTCCAGAACCAGCCATGTCGCCAACACCAAGCGGCCCATCAACGACTAGCCATCTTGAAACTAAATCGCCGCCGCCCACCACCTCTTCCACAGAGTCAATACTAAGAAGCCCTCCACCTAGCGGGCTGGGCCGTGCCGTAAACCCTATGATTGAGGAAAAAGTAGAAGCTTTATTAAATACTGCTGAAAACAAATACTTAAATAAACAATTTGGGGCTCAAGAGCAATCGACTGAGGTAATGCAACAGGCAAAACAGGAGTTTAAGAACACTAAGAGTGAAAGCTTAAAAGAACTTTATACCGACACCTTAAACATCTTTAGTGATAATAAAATTGTACAAGAAAATAAAATATTAAACCACAGAAGGGAGCAACTTCAAGAAACCCTGCAAACTCTTGAAGGGTTAAAACGAGAATTAGAATTGGGCACAGGTGCGCCAGATGACGCTAGATTTGCAGAAATTGATGCCAGCATTGAAAAGCAAACGGATCTTAAACTTCGTGGCAATGAAATAGATCCGACTATTCTTCATGTGCTAAGGCTAGATGTTATCGATGAAAAAATAGCACGTACTGTTCAAGAACAATATGACTTGCAACAATCAATAGCCGAGCAAGAAAAAGAGGTTAATACTTACTTAAAACCTAAAAAATAGATTACGTCGCCACAGGAAAGCTTGGGGGATTAGCAAGGTCTGTCATTTATATGCTAGAATAAGAACCTATATAACTATGCTATAGCTGGACTGCTTGCTCATGCGCTTAACAAGGATAAGTTTACAAGCTCTTATCATCGTATGCTATGCCGCCTTGCCAGCATGTATGGTGGGTCCTGATTTTCGTTCACCCCGAGCCCCGCAAACTGATCATTATACTTATGGAAAACTTCCTAAAAAAACCACGGCTATACCAAGCACGGGAAAATCTGGAAAATCTCAGCATTTTAACTATGGGCAAGATATACCAGCTAATTGGTGGGTGCTTTATCACTCGAAAGAACTCAATCAACTTGTTGAAGCGGGCTTAAAAAACAGTCCTACGCTTGAGGCTGCGAAAGCGACGCTACGCCAAGCACAAGAAAATTTAAGGGCGCAATGGGGCACCTTATTATTGCCTTCTGCTAACTTGCAAACAGGGTATCAAAGAACACGATTTTCTGCGCAACAATTTGGATCACCGGTCACCAATTTATTCAATCTGTGGACGGCCCAAGTGAATGTTGCTTACAATGTGGATGTCTTTGGAGGATATAGACGACAAGTAGAAACTTACCGTGCTCTTGTCGACTATCAAGGATATGAATTATTAGCGGCGCAAGTCACCTTAACATCAAACATTGCAACCACCGCCATTAATATTGCTTCACTAAAAGCTCAAATTAAAGCCGTACGATATTTAATTCACTTATCAAGCAATCAACTTGATATTATGAGAAAGCAATTTGCTTTAGGCGGATTATCCAAAGTTGATGTGCTTACACAAGAAACTTTTGTGGAACAAACTAAAGCCACTTTACCACCATTAGAACAAAACTTAGCGAAATCGCAGCATGCCTTAGCGGTGCTTATTGGCTGTTTACCAAGCGAAAGTCATTTACCTGACATTAAGCTCGAGAATTTATCCTTGCCACAAGAGTTACCGTTAAGCATTCCATCCAACCTCATAAAACAAAGACCGGATGTTCAAGCAGCAGATGCGCTATTACATCAAGCAACTGCACAAATCGGGGTTGCAACAGCTAACCTATTGCCATCGTTTCCCATTAGCGCAAACTATGGTTATCAATCAGATAAGTTAAATGATTTATTTACGGCATTTCGAAATGTCTGGTCTTATGGCATTAATCCCACACAAATTTTATTTCAGGGCGGTGCGTTATTCGCCCAACGACGTGCGGCCATTGCTGCAGCTGACGCAGCCTTAGCACAATATCGCCAAACGGTTTTGCAAGCTTTTCAAAATGTAGCAGATAGCCTACGCGCTATCGAAAATGACGCTAAAGAATTGAAAGCACAAAACCAAGCAGAGCTTGCGGCATCAAAAACCTTAGATTTAACTGACCAACAATTTAAGCTAGGAGCTGTCAATTATATTTTATTATTAAACGCACAACAAACCTATCAACAAACTGTCATTAATCGTATCCAGGCGGAAGCTGCGCGCTATACTGATACTGCTGCTTTATTTCAAGCATTAGGGGGCGGCTGGTGGAATTGTGGAGGGAGATGCGAAGCATGAAAAAAAATCGAATGGCCATTATGCTTTTAATTGTAGGTGTCTTATTTGGCTGTATTTTTGTTTTTAAAGCTTTTAAAGGCTATATGATTTCACAATTCATGAAAGAACAACTATCGCAAGTCGTCAGTGTTTCGGCAATGGAGGTGAAATTTTCTAATTGGCAAGCAGAACTCAAAGCATCAGGCAGTACACGAGCTGTGTTAGGCGTTAATGTCACCACGCAATTATCTGGCATGGTAAAAAATATTTATTTCTTGCCAGGCACTGTTGTCCAAAAAGGGGATTTACTTGCGGAACTTAATGTAGATCCTGATAAAGCACAACTCGATGTGCTCAAAGCTAACGAAGCGCTTGCAAACATAAACTATACTCGCGATAAAGCACAATATGCTATCCATGCCATTAGCAAGGCCGTCTTAGATACGGACGTAGCAAACCTTGCTAGTGCAAAAGCACAAGTTGCACAACAAGAAGCTATCATCGCACAAAAAACTATTCGCGCACCTTTTAGCGGTCGATTAGGTATATCGAATATTTATCCAGGCCAATATCTCGCACCTGGGGACAAAGTCACAATGTTACAAACCCTAGATCCTATTTTTGTCGACTTTTACATTCCGCAACAATCCTTGCATCAATTACAGAAGGGACAGTTTGCAGCGATACGCATAGAAAGCCATCCTAAAAGAGCTTTTATCGGTAAAATTACCACCATTGATCCAGGAGTGGATCCCGCAGTACGAAATGTGCAGGTTGAAGCTACCATCCCTAATCGAGAACTTATACTCGCCCCCGGGATGTTTACATCAGTCTATATTGAAACTGGAAAAGCCACTCCTTATTTAACCCTTCCGCAAAGTGCTATTAGTTTTAATCCTTATGGTGAAATTGTCTATATTATAGAAAACGCCGGAAAAGATGATGAAGGCAAGCCTAAACTTATGGCTAAGCAACGTTTTGTAGTCACAGGAGAAAAACGTGGGGATCAAATTACGATACTGGAGGGGCTAAAAGAGGGAGATAGCATTGTCACAAGCGGCCAACTAAAGCTACATAATGGCAGTCTGGTAAGCATTAATAATACGATTGAACCCAGTAACAATCCGGCGCCCACACCTCAGGATGACCTACAAAGGAAGATGTAATGCACTTTACGGATCTTTTTATAAAACGCCCAGTACTTGCTACCGTCGTAAGCCTTTTTATTTTAGCCTTAGGTCTTAGAGCAGCAGGTTCTCTTCCGGTTTTAGAATATCCTTTTACACAGAATGCTGTAGTCACTGTTTCTACCACTTACACAGGTGCTGATCCTGCACTCATTGCAGGTTTTATTACAACTCCATTAGAAAATTCCATTGCACAAGCAAGCGGCATTGATTACATGACTTCCAGTAGCATTCAAAGTGCAAGCACTATTAAAGCCAACTTAGTTCTTAATTATGATCCTAATAAAGCACTTTCTGATATTAACACCAAAGTTAATGCCGTATTAAATCAGCTTCCTAAAGAATCTCAACAACCTGTAATTACCATTGAAATTGGTCAAACGATTGACGTAATGTATATAGGTTTTTATAGCAAAGTTTTACCCGAAAATAAAATTACCGATTATTTAGTAAGAAATGTGCAGCCAAAATTGCAATCGGTAGGCGGAGTACAAACCGCAGAAGTTCTTGGCCAACGATTATTTGCCATGCGTGCTTGGCTAGATCCAGAAAAATTAGCCGGCTATCATCTCACAGCTACGGATATTGCAACCAAATTAGCCGCTAACGATTTTATTTCAGCGGTAGGTCGCACGAAAGGCAGCATGGTAACGATGAATTTAACCGCAGCGACAGGTTTGTCCACTGTAGATGAATTTAGTAACTTAGTGATTAAATCACAAAATGGAGCGATTATTCGTTTAGGTGACGTGAGCCGAGTATCCATGGGCGCAGAAAATTATAATACTGCCGTCCAATTTGATGGTAATCCTGCCGTCTACATTGGTATAAAGGTTCAACCCTCAGCTAATTTATTAACCGTCATTAATGATGTTAAAAAATTATTACCTAGCATTGAGGAACAATTACCTGAAGGTTTAGATGCAAAAGTAGTGTATGATGCTTCTGCTTATGTCAACTCATCTATTCATGAAGTCATTAGCTCACTCATTGAAGCTTTAGTTATAGTAACGATAGTTATTTTTATATTTTTAGGGTCAGTGAGATCCGTCGTTATTCCTGTCATTGCTATGCCACTTTCCTTGATTGGAACTTTTTTAATAATGCTCTTATTGGGATATTCTATTAATTTATTAACTCTGCTTGCATTGGTCTTAGCTATTGGATTAGTGGTCGATGATGCCATTATTATAGTAGAAAATATTCATAGACATATTGAAGATGGTGTCAATCCATTTCAAGCAGCACTGCAAGGCGCAAGAGAATTAGCAGGACCTATCATTGCTATTTCAGTGGTACTTATTGCTGTTTATTTACCCATTGGTTTTATGGAAGGTTTAACCGGTGCTTTATTTACTGAATTTGCTTTCACACTTGCAGGTGCGGTGGGTATCTCTGCCATTATTGCCTTGACCTTATCACCTATGATGTGTTCAAAATTTTTAGTACCACATGATGGCGGTAATAAAAGTAAATTCGTTGAAAGAATAGATAAAACATTTGATCAGTTACGTGTTAAGTATCATTATTTATTAAATAATTCACTTAATTATTTATCTGTGATTATTGTCTTTTCTATTATTATTTTATTAAGTAATTATTTTCTTTTTGTGAGCTCTGATTCTGAGTTAGCCCCTCAAGAAGATCAAGGTATTGTACTTGCGCAGTTAACGACTGCACCTAATGCGACATTAGCACAAACTCAAATGTATTCTAAATTGGTGAATAAAATATTTTTTGAATATCCAGAGACAGCACATTCATTCATGATAGATGGAGAAGGCGGACTTAACTCAAGTATAGGCGGCATGATTTTCAAGCCTTGGGATGAACGCAAATTAACGACAAATGACATTCAACCTGATTTACAAAAAAAACTAAATGGTATTGCAGGCGCGAAAATCGCGGCATTTCAATTACCTTCTTTACCTGGCGGTGGAAGCGGATTACCCATACAATTTGTGATACAAACAACTCAGCCTTTTGATGAACTGAATGTTCTCATACAAAAAATTGTTGAAAAAGCACATGAATCAGGCATTTTTCTTTTCGTTGATCCTGACCTTAAAATTGATAAAGCACAAGCGACTGTTGAAATCAATCGAGATAAAGCAGCTGAATTTGGTTTAACCATGCAAGATGTCGGCAATGCATTGGCATCAGCTTTAAGTGAAGGTTATATTAATTATTTCAGTTATTCTGGAAGATCTTATCAAGTTATTCCGCAAGTCACTCAAATTAATCGACTTAATAGTTCTCAACTTTTAAATTATTACATTAACACCGCTGATGGACGCTCTATTCCTTTATCAACTCTTATCTCCATCAAACAAACTGTCGTGCCTGAATCACTCAATCATTTTCAACAACTTAATTCAGCCACTATTTCAGCTGTTGCTTTTCCTAATATTACGATGGGTCAAGCACTTAATACTTTTAAATCGATAGCTACAGGCATTTTACCACAAGGTTATACTATCGATTATGCGGCTCAATCACGCCAATATATTCAAGAAGGCAGTGCCTTGGTGCTCACCTTCTTTTTTGCACTCATCATTATTTATTTGGCACTTGCCGCCCAATTCGAAAGTTTTCGTGATCCGCTCATTGTTCTCATCAGTGTGCCTATGTCTATTTGCGGCGCTATGATTTTTATTAGCATGGGCATAGGTGGAGCTACATTAAATATTTATACCGAAGTAGGTTTGGTCACACTGATAGGCTTAATTAGCAAACACGGAATTCTTATCGTGCAGTTTGCTAATGATTTACAAGATACAGGAAAAAATAAGCGCGAAGCAGTAGAACAAGCCGCAGCGATTCGCTTAAGACCTATTTTAATGACAACAGCTGCTATGGTACTTGGTGTCATTCCACTTATCACGGCAACAGGTGCTGGCGCTCTTAGTCGATTCAGCATAGGCTTGGTCATTGCCACAGGCATAGCCATAGGAACTTTGTTTACACTTTTTGTGGTCCCTGCGATGTATATGTTGCTTGCAGAAGAGCGTGGACAGCCTCATGAAGAAGATACTGAATTTTTAAATGAACTTCATCCGACGTAAACACATAATTTTTATTATCCTAGATTCGGCAGTAGAAGCCGTAGCGAGACTGCTTAAGATGCTGAATCTAGGATTATGCAAGCTGAGTCACATCCTCTACATGAACCCAATCTGATAATTCACCCAACGCAATAAAAAACATCGTATAATCAATGTTGTCGGTCGAATGCAGCAACTGCAACATTTCATTCCATCGCCCAACTGGACGAGGGTGTTTTTCACACCAGTGATCTATCATTCTATTGGTATCAGTTTCGTTTTGATAAGCCAACATAATCGCAACAGTGAGTGATTTTTGTAAAGTATCTAATTCATCACGCAATCGCAGCCTAGCCATGGCATTCCAGTGACCTTCACGCATATCACTGGATATTTGATCACGAAACCAAACCAAATTAAATTTAGCACCCACATTGAAATACAATTGGGCCGTCTTCGCCAATTCAAATTGATGCCTTGTTGCGACTTCGATCACATTCAGAAATATATAAATAGCTCGATAAGAGGCGATTCGTTCTGCGGTTTTCCTAGGAATGCCGGCACTTGCAAATTGATCTGCTAACGATTCCAAATAATGCTTAGTCGTACCACTCATTAAATCGGGCAACATTGGAATAAGTTTTTTAATGGGGACTGAAAAATGTTTTATTGTCTTAGCGATATCTTTTGTCAAATAATGACTTCTTAAAAACCAACGCGTAGACAGATTAATTAAATGTCTAAAATGGTACAATAATTCATATTGTAATTTTGCAGGTACAGTAAAATCTAAACCATCAATAATTTTTCTGAGTTCGTCGGATTGAAACACTTCTGATGAAATAATATAAGCACATATCACCTCAGGAATACTAGCTCCAGTCTCAATTTTTTCTCTGTAAACAAATGTCATGCCCATTTCATTCACGACTTTATTTGATAATTGAGTGGCAATGATTTCTCTATGTAATCTATGATTAGCCATATACTCAGGAAATTTCTTTTTTATCAATGCAGGAAAGGCATGCTCGACCAAGGTAGCCAAATAACTTTCTTCTGGAAGGTGAGATGCTAAAATTTCGTTTTTAATATAAATTTTTGAATACTCTAATAAAATAGCAAGCTCTGGCGTCGTGATACCTTGCTCGTGAGCTTTGCGATCCAAAATCATTTTATCATCGGGTAAAAATTCGATGGCACGATTTAAATCTCCTATTTCTTCTAGTTCCTTCAAATAATGCTGGTAAAGACCGGAATAATAAGAAACACGAGAAGATGAAAGCGCCAGAGCTTGAGCTTGTTGATAATTATCATCTAAAACTAAACGTGCAACATCATCTTGCATGCTTTGTAATAATTGATTTCTTTCAGATGCATGTAATTTTCCATCTGCTATCACTTGGTTTAATAATATTTTTATATTAACTTCATGATCGGAACAATCAACACCACCCGAATTATCAATGAAATCTGTGAAAATATTTCCACCTTGCATAGCATATTCAATACGCCCTAATTGTGTCACACCTAAATTACCGCCCTCGCCAATGACTCGTGCTCGCACTTCATTGCCATGAATTCTGCACTCATCGTTAGCTCTATCACCCACTTCAACATTATTCTCATAAGATGCTTTAATATATGTGCCAATACCGCCATTATAAAGCAAATCGACTGGCGCTTTTAAGATAGCTTTCACTAAATCGTCAGGCGCAAGAGTATGATCTTCTATTGCTAAGCATTTTCTTATTTCATGACTTAATTCGATTGATTTAGCTTTTCGACTAAACACTCCTCCACCTTGTGAAATGAGAGCTTTATTATAATCTTGCCATGACGAACGTGGTAAATTAAACAATCGCACACGCTCATCAAAAGAATGCTCTGCATCCGGTGCAGGATCTATGAAAATATCTCTATGATCAAAGGCAGCAATTAATTTCGCATGACTGCTGTACATCAAGCCATTACCAAAAACATCGCCGCTCATATCTCCTATACCAACAACGGTAAAATAATCTTTATTAATATTTATATTTAAACCTAAGAAGTGACGTTTAATAGACTCCCATGCGCCCCTAGCTGTAATTCCCATGGTTTTATGGTTATAACCTGCAGAACCACCTGAAGCAAACGCATCTCCTAACCAGAATTGATAATCATTTGCGAGTTGATTTGCGATATCAGAAAAATTACCTGTACCTTTATCTGCAGCAACCACGAAATAGGGATCATAATCATCAAAGCAAATAATACCTTCAGGATGAACACATGCATCATTAATGATATTGTCTGTAATATCTAATAAGCCTGAAATAAATTGTTTATAGCAATGCACCACTTCATTTTCAAAAACACTTTTATCCACAAAAGATGAAATTCCGTGTAATACAAATCCTCCCTTTGCACCTGATGGGACAATGACTGCATTTTTCACTCGTTGCGCTTTCATCAATCCTAAAATTTCTGTACGAAAATCTTCGCGCCTATCAGACCATCGAATACCGCCACGTGAAACTTTTGTACTGCGCAAATGGATACCGCTAAACTGAGGAGAGTATATAAAAATTTCATATAATGGCTTAGGCAGTGGCAGACCTGGCACAAGTGCACTTTTCAATTTAATAGACAAATAATTTTTTTCTTTTGTTTTGAACAAATGAATATAATTTGTACGTAATGTTGCTTGAATTAAAAGAAACAAACTCCTCATGACTCTATCGTGCTCTAAACTCGTAATTTTATCTAATTCACCAGAAATGGTTTCAGTTATTTTATCTATAATAAGCGATTGATCAACGGTGAATTTCTCTATAAATAAGCCTATCAAGAGAGCTGATAAATCAGCATATTCGGCTACCGTTTTTTGTATATAGGCCTGGCTTAGTTTAAAACCAATTTGTTGTAAGTATTTCGTATAGGTACGTAAAATAGTAATTTCTCTGCAATTTAATTTCGCGCCTAATACTAATTTATTTAATTGATCATTTTCAGATTCACGTAAATAAATTTGTCTAAATGCTTCTTGAAATATAAGCTTAACATTTTCTAAATCAATTTTTGAGGTAGACATATACTCTACGTTAAAATCGCTAATCCACGCTAAAGTATTCTCGAGTCTAAGCACATACGGTCTTTCATTTAAGGTGCGTAAATTCATATTTTCTAATATGGGTAAAATATCAGAAAGAGGAATAGGATTTTCTAATTGAAATAATCGCAAATGAAGATATTTCTCAGCCACCTGACTTGCAGGATATAGAGTGATTTCAAATGGCTTATCTGGAGAAAGTTTTTCAAGTTGCTGAATATCAAAAATAATCTTTTCAACTGGAGTTTCTTCATAATAACTCACATGAAAAGCATTTTTATATTTAGTGTAATACGCTTCACCTTCTTTAGGTCCAAAATATTGGATTAAAGCTTCCCGCATGTTTTCTTTTGAAATCTCAGTCATTTTAAATCCTTATAAAAATCTGAAACCATGATTGGTGGGCACGCTGCGCTTTGCCCACCCTACTTTCTCAAAATACAAATAAACCACCGGTGTAATATACAAAGTAAGCAATTGTGAAAGCACTAAACCACCCACCACTGCAAGCCCCAACGGTCGCCTTGCTTCAGCACCCGCACCAAAAGCCAAAGCAATGGGGAGGGTTCCCATGATAGCAGCCATGGTTGTCATCATAATAGGTCTAAAACGCACCATGCAAGCTTGATAAATAGCTTCATATGAAGACATATGTTTCTTTCGTTTTTCACTTAATGCAAAATCAACCATCATAATCGCATTTTTCTTTACAATGCCAATCAACATAATAATACCGATGAATGAGTACAAGTTAAGATCATATCTAAAGATAAGCAACATTATTAACGCACCAACACCCGCCGATGGTAATCCTGACAAAATAGTTAGTGGGTGAATAAAGCTTTCGTACAACATACCTAGTACAAGATAGACTACAATAATAGCAATTAACAATAACCAACCAAATCCTTGTAAAGATGATTTAAAGGCTGCAGCTGTACCTTGGAAATTGGTGGTAAGTGTGTTGGGTAATTGCAATTCACTTTTCATGGTTTCAATTTCATCGACTGCTTGACCTAAAGATATTCCTGGTTTCAGCGCAAATGATATGGTAACTGAAGGCAGTTGACCTTGATGCGTTACGCTACTTGGTCCCGTACCTTGTTTTAATTTAGCAATCGCTGCAAGCGGAACTAAACTACCGTTGCTAGAACGAAGATAAATCTTCGATAATGCATTTTGGTCATTCTGATATTCGGGCTTTAATTCCATCATCACTTTGTACGTATCTACCGGTGTGTACATCGTACCTACTTGTTTCCCCCCAAAAGCACTGTATAAGGTTGATTCTAATTGCTCAACAGTAATGCCTAAAGCAGCAGCTTCATCTCTATCAATGTGTAATTGCACCTGAGGGCCGGTAAATTGTAAGTCACTTGTCACATCTGTGATGAATGGCAAAGCTGCGATTTTATTTCGAAGTACTTCAGCCCAGTAATTTAGCTCTGATATATTACCATCTTGCAAAGTAAATTGATAAGGACTCTTACTCGTCTGTCCACCTACACGTATGCTTGGCGAATTTTGTAAATAAATATGTATACCTGGTATCTTAGCAAGTTGTGGCCGTAATGCATAAATGATTTCATCCGCACTCATGGTTCTTTCATTTTCAGGTTTCAATTTTATAAATAGTCGACCCGAGTTAGAAGCACCACTGGCACCCCCAGCGCCTACGGATGAAACAACACCGGATACATCAGGATGCTTTGAAACAATGCTTGCCACTTTTTGTTGCGTCAAAGCCATGGCCGAAAATGAAGTGGAGGGATCAGTTTCTGTAAAAGCAAACAGTTGTCCCGTATCTTCACTTGGTAAAAATCCCTTAGGAATTATTGCATATAGCACAATGGTCAACACAAAAGTAATAAGAAAAACTCCAAAAACAAATTTATGATGCGAAAGAGCAAGTTTTAATGTTTTTTCATACCATGCCAGCATAGTCTTAAACAAGTCCTCTGACCACATCATCCATGGCAGATCCAATTGCGTATGTTTCGGTGGTAATAATCTTGCACAAAGCATGGGTGTCAGCGTGAGTGAAATAATGCCTGAAAATAAAATGGCGATACAAATTGTCACTGAAAATTCATGAAACAAACGTCCCATAATACCGCCCATAAACAAGACAGGAATAAAAACTGCTGCCAGTGAAATAGTCATGGATACTATGGTAAATCCAACTTCTTTAGAACCTGCAATCGCTGCTTGAAAGGGCGATTTCCCACGCTCCCAATGTCTCACTATATTTTCTAACATAACAATGGCATCATCAATGACAAAACCTACTACCAATGTTAATGAAAGCAAGGTTAGATTATTCAAGCTATAGTCTAGATAATACATCAAGGCAAATGTGCCGAAAATAGACATGGGCAATGCCAAGCTTGGAATGAGTGTAATGCGAATACTTCGTAAAAATAAAAAAATAACTAATACTACTAAAACGGCAGCAAGTATTAATGTAAATTTCACTTCATTAACAGAATTACGAATGGACACTGATCTATCATAAATTATTTCCAGCTTGATACCTTTAGGTAATTCTAATTCAAATTGCGGTAATATTTTTTTTATATTATCCACGACTGCAATCGTATTACTGCCTGGTTGTCGTTGAATCGCTAAAATAATAGCGCGTTTATTATTAAACCAGCTCGCAGCTTTAGTATTTTCTATGCCATCATAGACACTGGCAAACTCTTGTAAGCGTATGGGAGCACCATTACGATAGGCAACAATCAAATTACGATAGGCATTAGCATCCAACAATTGTCCTTGCGCTTGAATTAAAAACGATTGTGATGCGCCACTAATACTGCCAGTAGGTAAATTAACACTACTGCGCGAAATAGCTGCTGACACTTCATCAATACTGACATTTCTTGCTGCCAGCAAATTAGGATCTAATTCAATTCGAACCGCATATTTTTGTGATCCATACACGTTCACTTGCGCAACCCCATTGATGGTTGAAATACGTTGCGCAAGAAACGTTTCGCCGTAGGTATTCACTTCTGATAGAGGTGCTGTAGCCGAAGAAAGCGCTAAATAAAGCACAGGCGCTTCAGCTGGATTTACTTTTTTATAAGTAGGTTGGCTGGGCATATCTCGAGGTAACTGTCTTGAAGCTGAACTAATCGCTGCTTGTACATCGGCAGCTGCTTTATCAATATCGCGCTCTAAACTAAATTGCAAAGTCATAGAAGCATTGCCTAGCGTACTGCTAGATGTCATAGAATCCATGCCTGCAATCGTAGAAAATTGTCGCTCTAACGGCGTTGCGATAGAATTTGCCATGGTTTCAGGACTCGCGCCAGGCAAACTTGCATTCACTTGAATCGTTGGAAAATCGACGTTAGGCAAATCACTGACGGGTAATTTTTTATATCCTAATAATCCAAATAATAAAATGGCGATCATGACTAGAGTCGTCATGACAGGACGTTCTATAAATGGTGCGCATATATTCATAAATTTTAACGTCCCAGTCCACCCTACGGTATCACTTGCACTTTACTTCCATCAATCAATTGTGATTGGCCGGTTGCAACAACTATCGTGCCTGGAGATAAATCATTTACAATCGTTGTGCTATCATTCACGACAGCGCCGAGTTTTATAGATTTCAGTGTGACGCTTGCATCCTTATTTACCACAAAAACATAAGAACCTTCTGGACCTTCTTGAATCGCACGCGTCGATAACAATAATGCCTTTTTTATTTCTGCAATAGGCAAGGTGACATCAACATATTGCCCAGGCCAAATTTCTTCTTGGTTATTAGGATAAAGTGCTTTTAATAAAATCATCCCTGTGTTTTTGTCAACGCTATTATCAATAAAACTTAATTTTGCTATGAATGTAGCATTCGAATTTTTTGTTTGGATTGTCACATACACTGTGCCGTGATTTGCCGCTTTTTTTACCGCCTCTAATTGAGCTTCTGGCAGCGAAAATGCCACATAAATAGGTTTAATTTGATGAATCACAACCAAAGGGGTGCTTTCATTTGCTTTAATAAGATTTCCTTGATTCACCAGTAAATTACCTGTACGTCCACTTATCGGTGCACGGATGGTGCAGTACCCTAAATTCAATGTGGCACTAGAAACCGATGCCTTATCTGCAAGCACAGTTGCAGCCTGAGCTTTTACATTTGCCACAGCCGCATCATAATCTTGTTTCGAAACATATCCCTTTTTTACTAACTCTCCATAACGCGTAAGTAATTTTTGTAAATTCTCAAGCTGCGCTTCTGCTCGTGCCAAATTGGCTCGAGCTTGTTCTAATATGACTTGATAAGGATGAGGGTCTATTTCAAAAATCACCTGCCCTTCTTTAACATACTCGCCTTCTTTAAATCCTACAGATAATAACTGACCCTCTACACGTGATTTGATGGAAACTGCAATAGTCGGTTGCACATTTCCAATAGCATGAGTCGTTAAAGTAATATCTTTTTGAACAACTTTAGTGGTTGTAACCGAAACCATGGGACTAGGCGGCTGCTTTTTTGGGTGAAAACACCCCCGTAAAAAAAGCATTAAGCAAACGATAAGAACCAAACCAATAATGATTCGTTTTTTTGTGATATAACGTTTTTTGGTCATCATGGGTTTTATTCTTTAACGTAGAGACAGATAACTATTCTATCACTTTAACGATGGGACGTCATGGGATGACAAACGATTACCTATACCACTTCCCCTCTCAATGAGTTCGTCCTTGCTTCCGTAATTTTAACGGGAATAAGCTTCCCAACCGTATCAGGCGTGCCTTTAAAATTAACTACTCGATTATTTTCTGTACGTCCTGAAAGCTCATTGGGATCTTTTTTAGAAGGTCCCACCACTAAAATAGATTCAACTTGATTGACCATGGCTTCACTAATTTCTTTCGCATTCAATAATATACGCTGTTGCAGAATAGCTAAGCGCTGTTTTTTCACTTCCATAGACACATCATCTGGCAATTGAGCCGCAGGGGTACCAGGACGCGGACTATAAATAAAACTAAAACTATTATCAAAACCAATATCATGAATTAAATTCATCGTATCTTCAAAATCAGCGTTGGTTTCACCAGGAAATCCAATGATAAAATCCGATGTGACGCTAATTGTCGGTCTAACTTTACGCAAACGACGGATCTTGGACTTAAACTCTATAGCCGTATAACCACGCTTCATGGCGGCTAAAATACGATCAGATCCGCTTTGCACAGGTAAATGCAAGTGATTAGCAAGTGTTGGGACTTCTGCATAAGCTTGAATCAAATTATTTGAAAATGCCACAGGATGTGATGTCGTAAATCGTATGCGCAATATATCATCCATTGCTGCTGTGTACTGAATAAGCAAAGCCAAATCGGCTGTACCGCCCTCATGCATAGAACCTCTATAATCATTCACATTTTGACCTAATAAATGCACTTCACGCACACCTTGGTGTGCAAGCATGGCTATTTCAGCTAAAACATCATCGAGTGGACGGCTAATTTCTTCGCCGCGCGTATAAGGCACAACACAAAAACTACAATACTTGCTGCAACCTTCCATAATAGAAACATAAGCACTAGGTCCTTCAGCCCGCGGTTCAGGTAGGCGATCAAATTTTTCGATCTCAGGAAAACTAATATCGACCACGGGATTGCGGCGAGTTTTTACTTCAGACACCATTTCACCTAATCGATGCAACGTTTGTGGGCCAAAAATCATGTCCACATAAGGCGCTCTATCTAAGATAGCTGCCC
>CAZHMQ010000019.1:0-28551 GCA_964533645.1 uncultured Coxiellaceae bacterium | reverse complement strand
ACGTACATATGTCAAATAACAATAATCACATTATCATTACCGAAAAATGTCCTTGCATGAGATATGTCATGCCAGTAAAAGCATGCTGGCATGACAATCTTTCATTATGTTATGATCAAACCAAAATGTGTTAAGGAAGACACTCGTGTTAATCATACGTTTATTCATTATAGTTATAGCATTTAGTTTTGTACATTCTGCAAATGCTTCTGACGAGTCAGGACCTGGCGTCAGCTTTACTTATCCTCTTATCGTGTCAGAACCTGAAAATTTAAACGGTTACAGAGCATCCATTTTCTATCAACCCGAACGTCTCATTTGGACATATGTTAAACTTTACTTTGATGGAAGTATCGGTCATTGGTGGGACACCACTAAAAGTAATGATGCGCCAACCAACTCTTCTTTAGATATTTACTCTATCGCACCAGTTTTCAGAGTATATTATAAAAACAGTTCTTTTATTACACCATTTATTGATCTAAGTATTGGGTTTTCTTATTTAACGGAAACACGCATTTATAAACGTAATTTAGGCATGCATTTTTCCTTCCAAGACCAACTTGCTCTAGGTGCAAGCTTTGGAAAAAATCAACATGCGTTTGTAAGCTTTGGAGGACTCCATTATTCTAATGGTTCTTTATGCGATAGAAATAGTGGAATGACTATTCCATTATTCATCAATGTAGGATACCGTTTCTGATATACCTCTCGCTAATGATTTTTAGGTTTTTTAGCGCTCATATGGCGAGAGATTGGAACGTTCTGATTGAAAAAAATCGCAGGTGTAGTTCTTTCTACATCGAGATTTTTTGATTGAAGAACGTTTCAAGGTCGATGCCAGATGAGCGTTAAAAAACCTAAAAATCATTAGTGAGAGGTATGTAGTTACGGTAAACTTGCCAAATGCGAAGACGACGTATAACCATTAAAAATCATATACAAGAAATACAGCTGACAACTCGGCGCTGTATTGTTGCGATCATTATTATGCTCGTATTTATTACTTTATTGATTATTCGCTTAGGGTACTTACAAATTTCACAACACGATGTTTATACCACCTTATCTAAAAAAAATTGGTTAGATATTGTTCCAATAGAACCCACACGAGGACTTATTTACGATCGAAATGGTGTTTTACTTGCGGAAAATATACCTGTTTTTAGCTTAGACATACTTCCTTATAAAATACATAATACTCCTCAAATGCTTGCTGAAATTTCTAAAATCATTCCTTTAAGTGATACAGAAATTGCACAGTTTCATAAAGAATTAAAACAACATCGTCGATTCGATGAAATTCCTTTAAAACTTCGTTTAACTGACAACGAAGTCGCACGATTTTATGAAAATCAATACCGCTTCCCAGGAGCCTTGATTAAAGCAAGACTTATGCGACACTACCCTCTTGGCTCAACATTTAGTCATGTCTTAGGATATGTGGGACGTATCAATTTAGATGAGTTGACTAATATTGATTCAAGAAACTATCGTGCGAGCAATTATATTGGTAAATTGGCCATTGAAAAATTTTACGAAGAAGAGTTGCATGGAACGGTAGGTTACGAACAAGCAGAAAATGATTCAAGCGGTCAACCCGTACGTGTACTTAATCGCATCAAACCTATTCCTGGAAAAAATATATACCTCACCATTGACAGTAATTTACAAGCCGCCGCTGAACAAGCTTTAGGAGGTCATAGAGGAGCTATTGTGGCAATACAACCTGCCACTGGACAAATTCTTGCCTTGGTAAGCGAACCAACTTATGATTCCAATATATTTGTCGATGGCATTAGCACTGAAGATTATGAAGTCTTACAAAAATCGACTGACCGACCTTTATATAATCGAGCATTGCGTGGCTTATATCCTCTTGCATCTAATATCAAACCATTTATCGCTTTGGAGGGATTAGATTCAGGTGTCGCAAATCCTGATTTTACTATCAACGATCCGGGTTGGTATCAATTACCCAATGCCTCTCATAAGTTTTATGACTGGAAAAGACATGGGCATGGCAGAGTCAATTTAACTCGCGCTATTTCTGGCTCATGTGACACTTATTTTTTTGATCTGGGACATAAACTTGGAATAAAACGTATTGATGATATCCTTAATCGATTTGGATTTGGGCAATCCACAGGTATCGATGTGGGCGAAGAACTCCCCGGCGTGGTTGCCTCACCTAGTTGGAAACGTCGTGTCAAAGGTCAAAGTTGGTATGAAGGTGATACTATCAATTCTGCTATTGGACAAGGCTATATGCAAACCACACCGCTACAACTTGCTAATGGTGTTGCAACGATTGCGAATCGTGGCAAACGATTTGTGCCACATTTATTATTATCAGAACAACAGCCAGGGAAAAAAGCTGAAATTCAAAAATCTATCCCGCTCGAACCTGTTACACTTCAGGACAAACGTACTTGGGACTTTGTGATTAATGCCATGCAAAAAGTTATTAGCGAGGGCACTGCGACTCGTTTCGGACAGAATTTACCTTATACGGTGGCAGCTAAAACAGGAACCGCGCAAGTGTATTCCATTAAAAAACGTAATAAAAACGAAGAAGCTGAACTACAAGAAAATTTACCTGAAAATTTACGCGATCATTCACTCTTTATAGCGTTTGCTCCAGTTGATAAGCCTCAAATTGCCATAGCTATACTGGTCGAAAACAATAACAAACTCGCAGTTAACGTAGCTCGCAGATTATTGGATTATTTCTTCTTAGGATCAAATGTCAATAATCCAGATCCAAAACCTACTTCACAAGAGGGGACTGCCAATGACGTACACTAGTTCCATCAAACGAAGCCTTAATACACCACAAAATAATGTTCAATTTCGCTCTTTTTGGCAATACATTCATTTAGACATTCCTTTATTGTTTGCCATTTTTTTACTCATATCTATGGGTTTGCTCATCTTATATAGCGCTAGTGGTCAAGATTTTACAATCGTAGAACGTCAAGTCTTACGAATTGGTCTATCGCTCATTATTATGTTTGTTTTTGCACAAATATCCCCCATTATTTATCAGCGGTGGGCTTTAGGAGTATATATTGTTGCGCTTGTTTTACTTGTTGCAGTGCTAGCTTTTGGTCATATAGGCAAAGGTGCTGAACGCTGGCTTAATCTAGGATTTATACGATTCCAACCTTCTGAAATGATGAAATTAGCTATTCCCATGTGTTTAGCATGGTATTTTCATAAGGTTCATTTACCTTTAAACATGCAAAATATTTGCGTAGCTGCTATTATCATCTTGATTCCAGTTTTACTCATTGCGAAACAACCCGATTTAGCAACAGCCATTCTTTTGATTGCTGCGGGTGGCAGTGTACTATTATTAGCTGGTTTGAATTGGCGCTTGATTAGTTTGCTTATTGGCTTGCTTGCACTCAGTGCCCCACTTGTGTGGTATTTCATGCATGATTATCAAAAACAACGTGTATTAACCTTTCTAAACCCCGAACGGGATCCTCTCTCTACGGGTTACCACATTATACAATCAAAAATAGCTATAGGCTCAGGCGGTTTATTTGGTAAAGGATGGTTAAACGGAACACAGTCACACTTAAATTTTCTCCCAGAACATGCTACCGATTTTATTTTTGCGGTCTGCGGTGAAGAATTTGGTTTTGTCGGTAGTGTGATACTAATTGCATTATTTATGGGCATCATAATACGTGGTATTTACATCACTATCAATGCACAAGATACATTTTCAAGACTACTTGCAGGAAGTTTAACATTAACCTTTTTTTTCTCATTTTTTATTAATATGGGTATGGTCACAGGCATACTACCTGTCGCAGGACTACCATTACCTTTAGTAAGTTATGGTGGTTCTTCCATGATGACGCTGATGGCAGGTTTCGGTATTCTAATGTCTATACAAACACATAGAAAACTATTAACGACATAATAATAAATAGGATGCCAATCAATGATCAGAACATTTTTGATACATACAATAAGTACACTTGTTTTGATAACAGGTATGTTATTTCCATGCACTATGGCTTTTGCTGACAATGCTGATTTTATAGAACGTCCCGAGGTCAAAACTTTTATTCATCAAATGGTTAAAAAACACCATTTTAATGAGGATGAACTCATCACTTTATTCAAACACGTAAAAGTCAGACCTTCTGTGATGAAAAAAGTACGAGCACCACTGGAACAAAGGCCTTGGCACACTTATCAAATGTTATTTGTTACCGAATGGCGTATTCGCAAAGGTGTTGAATTTTGGGATAAACACCGTGAGGCATTAGAGCAAGCTGAAAACAAATACGGCATTCCTGCGAACATTATTGTTGCAACCATTGGTGTAGAATCAAAATACGGTCTACACACAGGTGAGTATCCTGTTATTGATGCCCTCGCAAATATTGGTTTTAGCAGTAGCACACGCGCACCATTTTTTAGAAGCGAACTGGAACAATTTTTATTATTAACCCGCGAACAGCACTTAGACCCTCTTAAAGTCATGGGATCCTACGCAGGTGCAATCGGGCAGCCGCAATTTATGCCCAGTAGTTATAGACGTTATGCAGTAAGTTATGAAGGTCGGAGTCAAATTGATTTATCGCATAACGAACGTGATATCATATTCAGTATCGCAAACTATTATAAGAATAAAGGCTGGAAAAGTAATGAAGCCATTGCTATCCCCGCATCACTTGTCAACAATAAATTCGATATCTATCTAAACAAAAAAAATGATGTTAAAGACGTTAAAATTGTACCTAAATCTACACTCTCACAATATGAAAATAATTACAAAAAAGAAATGGATAAACCCTATAAAGTTATAGAATTAAAAAGCTATTGGGGTAACGAATATTGGTATGGATTTCATAATTTTGATGTTATCAAACGCTACAATTCAAGCGACTTATATGCCATGGCTGTTTTTCAATTAAGTCGTTACATTTCTACACTTAAGGAGAAGTTAAACGATGCTTAATTGGCAGGATTTCAACGCATCACGCGTCAAAAAAATATCTGAGATTATACTTTTATTCTGTTTCGCTTTACTAACTGCCTGCAGTTCTGTCGTAAAAGATGGCCCACCACGTTATAATGTGGATGTTTCTCATATCCCAGACGCTAAACCTAAAGTTGAACCATTAAGTCGGATTGGAAATAAACCTTACCAAGTGTTCGGTAAACGCTATTATGTTATGAGTTCCAGCAAAAACTATAAAGAACGCGGGATTGCTTCATGGTATGGCTCCAAATTCCACTCCCGCAATACATCAAATGGCGAACGCTATGATATGCTAGCCATGACAGCGGCACATCGGTCTCTGCCTTTACCCACTTATGTACAAGTCAAAAATTTGAATAATGGTAGAAAAGTTATTGTAAAAGTGAATGATAGAGGTCCATTTGAGTCAAGCCGATTAATTGATCTATCTTACGCCGCAGCAAAAAAATTAGGTATAGTCGCTCATGGCACGGCAAGGGTAGAAGTCACATCCATTGACCCAAGACAATATAATGATAAAACTTATCGTGCACCTGTTTTCGTTGCAAAAAATACAACCCGTCAAGCTATACATGCCTCGAACAAATCAAAACATGCTGTCGTATATTTGCAAGTGGGTGCTTTCAGTAATAAATCTTATGCTGAAAAACTACAAAAACACATAAAATCCATCATTCGTTCACCCGTAGTGATATCTAAACTTTATAAATCCAAAACACTGTATCGAGTTCAGATTGGTCCTATTAAAGATCAAGAAGCTATGGCTAAAATCAACCAGCAACTAAGTGCTATAGGATTAAATGGGAAGGTGTTATACGCATAACTTAAGAAGGAGAGCTTATAACAATGGATATCATTATCTCTATTGTAGGCGTCATACTCACCATTTTTTTTATTGTAGGCATACATGAATTTGGTCACTTTATTGCTGCACGTATGTGCGGCATTAAAGTGCTTAAATTTTCTATAGGTTTTGGAAAAGCTTTATATCGCTGGCATGATAAAAAAGGCACGGAGTATGTATTAGCTGCCATTCCCTTAGGCGGCTATGTTCAAATGCTGGATGAGACTGAAAAAAATGTTCCTCCTGAAGCATTACATTTAGCTTTTAATCGTCAACCACTTTATAAACGCGTTGCGGTCATACTAGCAGGCCCTCTTTTCAATTTTATATTTGCATTTGTTATCTATTGGTTTATCTTTGTCATAGGCTTTTCAGCTATCATGCCTTTAATAGGTAAAGTAACACCAGGCTCTGTTGCTGAACATGCAGGTTTAAAAGCACAAAATGAAATCATCAGTATAGCCAACCAACCCACCAGGAACTGGCCTAATGTGTTGATTCGTCTCACTCGTTATATTGGCGACAATGATAAGCTCATGATTGAAACACGATATTTGCATAGCCAAACAACCACGACACATATGCTAAATCTTGCCGAATGGAAAATAGATGAATTAAAACCGGATCCCCTAGGAAGTTTAGGCATAGAACCTTACGAGCCTACCATACCTGCAACTATTGGAGCCATACAAGCAGGATCTGCCGCAGAACGGGCAACATTACAAGTGGGTGACACTATCATCTCCATCGGCAATCAACTCATCAAAGATTGGATGCAAGCTATAACCATCATTTCTACTCATCCTTCTCAAACACTATTTTTTAAAATAAAAAGAGAGAATAAATTATTAGTCATCCCTGTCAACATTGATGTCAAACGTAAATATTTTTTCGAAAAATCGGGTTTTTTAGGTATTTCCCCGCAATTCACCTGGCCAGATTATCTCACGCGTACTATTCAATACGATCCTATAGCCGCCCTGTCTCATGCCAAACAAAATACGATGGATTTTATTTATTTAAATTTCTTATTTATGGGAAAAATGATTACGGGCAAAATTTCATTACTCAGTCTTGGCGGCCCTATTAGTATTTTTCAAGGCGCAGGAACTGCATTTCAAACGGGTATCTTACCCTTTTTTAGTTTTTTAGCTTTTTTAAGTATTGCCATTGGTGTCATTAATATATTACCTATTCCTGGACTCGATGGCGGTTATTTACTTTTTTATGGTATAGAACTTTTCACACGTCGTCCTGTATCGCCTGCGTTGCAAATTTTGTTTATTCGATTTGGGTTAATTCTTTTGATGTTGCTACTAGCTCAAGCGCTTTCTAACGATATTATGCGGTTTTGATAATTATGATACCTGCACACACATGCTACCCTTGATAAGGCATTGGGCGTTGTCATAACTGCCTGATTTTATGAACTTTATTTTTTTAATTTAAATTTAATAAAATGTTAAGTATTTGTGCTCATAATATACATTTTATCAAGATGAGATTTAAATTTATGCCTAGCGAAAAAAATGAGTTTGAATTTGTAGAATTACCTGAGGGAATATTGTCATATGAACCAGGTGAAGAGTTTGAACTTGTAGAATTACCTGAGGGAATATTCTCATATGAACTAGGTGAATATGAACTAGGTGAAGAGGTTGATGATAATATACTTGTAGAACTTCCACCCAATGGAATAAAGATGTATGAATTTAGAGATTATGAATGTATAGAGTTAGTTGAAGAAGAGCATGGATATGTTCAGGATGATGGTAATATACCTATAACATTTCTCAATGGAATAAAGATGTTTGTACCTATAGAGAAT
Source organism: uncultured Coxiellaceae bacterium (assembly GCA_964533645.1). GTDB lineage: Bacteria > Pseudomonadota > Gammaproteobacteria > DSM-16500 > DSM-16500 > JABDBK01. The sequence goes on along the minus strand of CAZHMQ010000019.1, from coordinate 20,871 downwards.
GAACCTATAGATGATGACCCTATATTTGATCAGAAAGATAATGGACAAGAAAATTTAGCTTTTCGAAGTCGCCGATAACATTTACTTATGAGAAGCAACCGCTTACTCGCCGCAAAAAACGCGGCGACCTTTTCCCACAGGGATGCTTGCTCTTATCCATGACAATCTCTATTGCATAGTTTTAATAAAAATCATATAGTTCCCGATTATGAAATCCCATATCCTAGGGCCTGTCGTCAATTGGTTAATAGTGTTTAAAAAGCGGTAGAATCGGCTAAAATGAACGAATATTTTCGTTAAATAGCTCGCTATTCGCCTCAAATATTCGTTCATTTTATCTCGATTCCCCACTTTTTAAACACTATTAACCAATTGACGACAGGCCCTAGTATCACCAACTATATACATACAAAACGATAGAATGTGTGCACGCTTTATGTATCCTTAGTCAGACGCGGGGATGACAAATGCGTTACGTTTTAAGATTTCAATAATTTTTTTATTGCCCTCAGGAAAAACATAATAATCAAGTTCGGTCACATCTACCCATTTGATAATTTGACCTTCTTCGCCTGATGGTTGGCCTTTATAAGACGTTACAATCCATGTATCTAATAAAACATTGCATTCTTGATTATGATAATGGACTTTTATCAAAGGAATTGCTGAATCAATACAAATACCAACTTCTTCTTGAAGTTCACGTTTCAGTGCATCAAGCACCGTTTCGCCTTCTTCCACTTTACCGCCTGGAAATTCCCAAAAGCCAGCTTTGGCTTTATGGGGAGGGCGTTCAGCAATCAAAAGTTTTTTATTTTGATCGAGCATCACACCCACCGCGACATGCACTAAACTAGACTGCCGTGACATTGTTTATATTTTTTACCTGAACCGCATGGACAGGGTTCATTTCGCCCTACTTTTGCTAAATTACGTACATCAGCAAGCGAAACGACCTTTGCATTATCTTCTGCAACCATGACATCATCCTGATTCATATTATTCGATGCATCGTGATGATATTGCATCTTAAAATTGGATGCTGCACGTCGCTGCGCTTCCATTTGTTCTACATCTTCTTCTTTACGGATTTCGAACTTACTTAACACTGAAATGACTTCATAATTCACGCGATCTAATAAATTCATGAATAATTCAAATGCTTCGCGTTTATACTCTTGCTTAGGATTTTTTTGAGCATAACCACGCAAATGAATACCTTGACGCAGATAATCCATGGCCGCCAAATGTTCACGCCAAAAATTATCTAATGTTTGTAACATCACAGCTTTTTCAAATTGATGCATCACCGTTGCGCCGACTTGTTCTTCTTTTTTCTTATAAGTATCTTTAATATGATGCTGAATACGTTCGCGTAAATTTTCTTCATGCAAGGCTTCTTCTTTATCTAACCACTCGTGAATAGGTAGATGTAAATTAAAATCTTGTTCAAGTTGACGTTCTAAACCCTGAATATCCCACTGCTCTTCTAAACTCTGTTGTGGAATAAATTGACTTATCATCGTATCAATCACTTGATGATGAATAGCTTCTATAGTATCAGCAATGCTATCCGACGTGAGCAATTCATCACGTAAGGTATAAATCACTTTACGTTGTTCATTAGCTACATCATCATACTCCAACAATTGCTTACGAATATCAAAATTATGCGCTTCAACTTTACGTTGTGCATTTTCAATGCTGTTTGACAACATACGAGATTCTAGCGCAACACCTTTCTCAACACCGATACGTTTCATGATGCCTGTTAAGCGATCTCCACCGAAAATTCGTAACAAATTATCTTCGAGTGAAAGATAAAAACGTGATTTTCCTGGATCACCTTGCCTACCTGCGCGACCACGTAATTGATTGTCTATACGGCGTGACTCATGTCTTTCGGTACCTAATATATATAAACCACCCGCTTTAATCACTTGATCATGTCGTTTTTGCCAATCGTTCGTACGTTTTGCAATGCCTTCTGCTGTGGGATCAGTTAAGGTTTTTAATTCAGCTTGTAAATTTCCACCTAATACAATATCGGTACCACGACCCGCCATATTTGTTGCAATAGTCACTGCGCCAGGTCTACCTGCTTCTGCAATAATTTGCGCTTCTTGTTCATGAAATTTCGCATTTAATACATTGTGCGGAATATTCATTTTTTTTAGCAAGTTAGATAAATATTCGGATGTTTCAACAGAAGTTGTGCCTACTAAAGTAGGTTGTCCTGCTGCAAGTGACTTTTTTACATCCTCTATGATAGCTTCAAATTTTTCAGCTGCTGACATAAAAACAAAATCTGGGTTATCTTCACGTATCATTGGCATATTGGTCGGTAAAACAATAACTTCTAAGCCATAAATTTGCTGAAATTCATAAGCTTCCGTATCCGCTGTACCCGTCATGCCTGAAAGTTTTTGATAAAGTCGGAAATAATTTTGGAAGGTAATCGATGCCAATGTTTGATTTTCTTGACGAATCTGTACACCTTCTTTTGCTTCGACTGCTTGATGTAAACCATCAGACCAGCGACGACCAGGCATGGTACGCCCCGTATGCTCATCCACAATAACCACTTCACCATTCTGGACAATATATTCCACATCACGATGAAATAATCCATGCGCACGTAAAGCAGCATACAAATGATGCATCAACATAATATTGTTTGCGTCATAAAGACTTTCATCTGCTTTAATAAGACCAGCTGACACAAATAATTCTTCGATATGCTGATGGCCTTCTTCAGTGATATAAGCTTGTTTAGCTTTTTCATCGACTGAATAATCACCAGGGCCATCTTTAACTTCTTGTTTTTTAAGTGTTGGAATGAGTTTATTAATCGCGATATAAAGTTCTGTACTATCTTCGGCAGCACCTGAAATAATTAAAGGTGTGCGTGCTTCATCAATTAAAATGGAATCGACTTCGTCAACAATTGCATAATGCAAAGGACGTTGCACCTTGTCAGCCGTGCTAAATGCCATATTATCGCGAAGATAATCAAAACCAAATTCATTATTAGTGCCGAATGTAATATCTGCTGCATAAGCTTTTTGTTTTTCTTGAGGAGTCATATTGGTATGAATAACGCCCGTCGTCAAACCTAAGAAATGATAAATAGGCCTCATCCATTCTTCATCACGCTTAGCCAGATAATCATTCACGGTTACAATATGCACGCCTTTCCCTGACAATGCATTCAAATAAGCTGCCATGGTAGCAGTTAACGTTTTACCTTCCCCTGTACGCATTTCAGCGATATTGCCACCATGCAATACCATAGCGCCTAATAACTGCACATCAAAATGCCGCATGTTAAGCGTACGCTTACCTACCTCACGAACGACAGCAAATGCTTCTGGCAATAAACCATCTAAGGTCTCGCCTTGCTGAAGACGTTGTCTAAATGACAGTGTTTTAGCTTGTAACTCTGAATCAGCTAAAGCTGAGATACTGGATTCAAGGGAATTGATTGTTTCAACCACTTTCCACATGCGCTTCAGGACACGCTGATTTCGATTTCCAAAAATTTGTGCGAATATTCGATTTAGCATAGGACATTAACATCGACTAATAAGTTAAAAATAGTCTGGAAGCATTACCTAATTTGCGAAAAAAGTCAAACTGTTATGATAAAGCATGTCACTCACAGTAGGGTGAGTGACATGTCTGGTTGTGTTTAAATTATACACGTTGTGGAGGAAGTTGCTCACCCACAGGAGATGGGGCTGGTTGTTGCTCGCCAACGACTGGGCCTGGAGCAGCTACTGGCACTGGAGCATAAGCTGGCGCAGCAGCCGGCACTGGTGGCCTTTGTACAGGTGCTGGAGCATAAGCTACTGCAGGCACTGGGTAAGCCGCAGGCCTTGGTGGCATAGGAGGATTATAAACAGCAACAGGAGCAGGACCACCCTCCCAACGGCTAGGCGCCCAATCCCAACGCGCACAGAAGCCCTTCTTTACCTTACTGCATTGCCAATAACCAGAAATCCACATGCCGTGATTTCTTGAATAATTACATACTTTATGCTTATTCATCCAAACACCATCGTAAAAGCCTGCAGCTACAGTTTGGCATCGAGCATAACCATGAGGAGGAACAACCACTTCTCTATCGGGTGGTACTGTTGCAAAAATAATCTTTACATTTGCAAGTGCATTTACACTCACGATAGAAAGCAAAATAGCAATCAACATAGCATAAAAACGCGTCATATTTACAACCTTATTTATATAAAATGAACATGATTCTAAACGATCATTGAAGTTTTTTCTAGATACAAAAATGGATTTAACTGCTTGGAGAGATTTTTTAAAAAAATTATATGCTGGCAATGTCATCGAGTAATTATTTGCACATGACAGAGCTTGAGACGAAATTAACATAGCTATATAAACTCAAATTCTTTAAAATCTATGAATGACTTACACGACAATAGAAAACTATCTACAACGAGACAATAAAACGCTTAGCAGCTTATTGAATAAGCTTGCCCAACTCAAACAATGGAATATGACCCTGTGTGCATGCCTAGGCGATGAAGCCCATATCATGGACCACTGCCAAATCGTCAACCTATCTGGCAACTCTCTTATCGCCATTGCCGATAGCCCACACTGGCTTACCCGATTGCGATTTCATATTCCAGATTTACTGCCCAAACTTCGAGAGCATAAAGGTTTAGAACATATCAAAGCGATTTGCTGCAAAGCACAACCTGGTATGTTTTATGGTAGAGTTAAAAAAGCTCAGAGAACGCGACTGACGATCAAAGCTGAAACAGCAAATCTTATACTTGATAATGCAAAAAAGATAAAAGATGAAAAGATAAAAGCGACTTTAGAAAGGATTGCATCGTATACAAATGAATAGATGTAAAATTAGCATCTCTACGCAATGTTAAAAATCTCCCCGACTCGCGAGGGTCGACGAGCTTCGCGAGTCGGAGAGATTTTTGCTAACCATCAAACGCTAAAATGGGTCTCACGTAAGAAATAGGCGCGTCAGCAGTATCAGCGAAAGTAACATACTCCCAAGCATCCTGAGTCGCAATCAACTTACACAATAAGGTATTATTCAACGCGTGGCCTGATTTAAAACCACTAAAACTACCTATAAGACTTGAACCTAAAAGGTAAAGATCACCAATAGCATCCAAAATTTTATGTTTTACAAATTCATCTTCATAACGTAAACCGTCTTCATTAAGCACGCGGAAATCATCAACTGCTACCGCATTATCAAGACTTGCGCCTCGCGCCAAATTCATGGATCGTAAACGATCAAAATCTGACTTAAATCCAAAGGTACGCGCACGACTCACTTCTTTCACATAAGACGTACTAGAAAAATCTAACGTTGCCGACTTGCTATGTGATTTAAACACAGGATGGTCAAATTCAATGCCGAATGTGACTTTAAAGCCTTCAAAAGGCTCGAAACATGCCCATTTATCACCGTCTTTGACGGTAATTTTACGTTTAATACGAATAAAACGTTTGGCAACATTTTGCTCTTGTATGCCTGCCGATTGAACCAAAAATATAAAAGGTGCAGCACTACCATCCATAATAGGTATTTCAGATGCCGTCACGTCAATATAAGCATTATCGATGCCTAATCCTGCCAATGCGGATAACAAATGCTCAACTGTAGATACGCGTATTCCATCTTTCATTAAAGATGTTGATAATCGAGTGTCACCCACAAATTCTGCACGAGCCGGTATCTGAACAATAGGATCAATATCTATACGTTGAAAAATAATACCTGTATTAGGTGGCGCAGGACGCAGAATTAACTCAGCACGCTCCCCACCATGCAAAGTAATGCCGGTTGCTTTAATGACGTTTTTTAAAGTTCTTTGTTTAATCATTCCTATATCACTTTTTAAACAACTTGAAATAATAGTAGCATAACTGACTGATTATTGAAATTAATAATCACCCTTATGCCTCCTGGGGGCATTATAGTAAGTTGGCCTAAATCTGCAACTTTTACTGCTATGAAAATGCATACAAATACAATAAATGTCTATTTATAGATCACTTTAGCAATAATGCTATATTCGCCCAATTCCATAATACTCAAACTCTGCTTCTCTCATTTGTCTTGGATCGTACTGATTTCGACCGTCCAAAATCACCCGTTTCCGCATGAGTTTTTTCATTAAATCCAAATCCGGATAACAAAAAGGCTTCCATTCCGTAACCAAAACCAAAGCATCCGCATTATGTAATGCCTCATACTGATGCTCCACAAAAGAAAGCTTGCCGCGGGCCAACCATTCTTCTGGCAAATAATGCTTGGCCGTGGTCATTGCAACTGGATCATAAGCTAACACTTGCGCATGCTTAGCCATCAAATGTTTTAGCAATACTAAAGATGACGCTTCACGCATATCATCAGTACCAGGCTTAAAAGATAGACCCCAAACACCTATGATAATACCTGTCAAATCCGTACCATACAATTCAACGATTTTATTTGGTAGTACCTGTTTTTGTTGTTCATTTCGCTCCTCGACCGCTCTCATCACTTTAGGATCAAACCCCCGCTCTTCAGCCATTTTTATAAGCGCTTTGACATCTTTTGGAAAACAAGAACCGCCATAACCACATCCTGGGTTAATGAAAGCATTTCCTATACGCGAATCTGCGCCTATTCCTAAACGAACATTTTCCACATCAACGCCCATGCGATCACATAGCATAGCCATCTCATTCATAAAAGAAATCTTAGTCGCCAACATTGCATTAGCTGCATACTTGGTCATTTCTGCGTCTTTTATGTTCATGAAAAAGATCTTCTCTGGACTACGCATGATGGGGTTATATAACTCAAGCATAATGTTTTTTGCTTTTTCCGAGGATAAACCAATGATAATCCTATCTGGTTTCATAAAATCATCAATAGCTGCACCCTCACGCAAGAACTCGGGATTACTTACCACATCAACTTTGATAGGCAATCCACGCTTAGCGAGCTCATCATAAATAATAGCCTGAACTTGATCCGCAACACCGACTGGAACCGTTGATTTATCGACTACCACACAATATTGAGTAATGACAGAACCAATATTACGCGCGGCCTCCAAGACATATTGAATATCAGCTGAACCTTCATGATCACTGGGGGTTCCTACCGCAATAAAAATCACTTGAGGATGTTCTGAGATGACCTCTTGTAATGATGTTGCAAAATGCAAACGATCTTGCATCACATTAGAGGCGATCATAGCATCAAGACCTGGCTCATAAATAGGTAGTTGACCATTTTTTAAATTGGCAATTTTTTGCTTATTCACATCAATGCATGTGACTCGATTACCCAACTCAGCAAAACAAGCACCTGTCACAAGGCCTACATAACCCGCTCCAACCACTGCAATTTTCATAGTCTACTCTTATAAATTCTTACCTGATCACCACGTTTATTTGTAAAAACCTTAATGGGTTGCTCATTAATTTCTTGAATTAAAGGCATATTCATAGATAAATCTTTTTTTTCTATACGCAAGGCAAGATATTGGTATTGTTTCCACTTGCCATTATTAAGTACATTAATATTTTTGAATTTTTTTTCGTTTTCAAAAAGATCCTTGTCAAATCGATGCGAATAATACATTACCAAGATATCATTACTAAAGACTTTTGCATCATCTGGCGTATTTTCTGCCAACCACACACCTGCATCATGTATGTATTTCTTAGAATGACCAAACTCAACAACACCGCCAACGGAGCTTGCGACCATGAGTATCAATGCTAACAGCAAGGGCCATTTTTGATCTCTCCATTTAAGCGCAAGATATTGCAATGCAAACGGCACCCATAACATGACAACAAGTGATAAAGCGATTAAATAACGCTTGGATAAAAACATATGTTCGGCTAAAAAAAGAGCCGTTACCACTATATTAATAAACAAGTATCCCCACAATACCAAATGCGTGGCACGACTTGCTTTTAACAATTTTTTTGACCATGCAAAAACAGCAAGCATACTATAAACAACGGAAATATTTTTAATAGCGCTTATCACATACCAAACAATGAGTGTAATTAATAAAATCCAGCCAGAATAGCGTGCGGCAAAATGACTTAATACATATTCTGATAAATGATCTGCGCGCATTTTATAGTCAAGCGCAAGTTGTGAAAAGCCATGAGTGAACTGTAGCGGCAGCTCGCTTAGTCGACCTAAATTATTGGGCGATGCAATAAAAATCCATAAAGTTAATCCTATACCCATTAACATGAGCAAAGCATGCATTTTAAAAAAGGATAACATGCGAGAGCGATAGGATAAGCTACTATTTAATAAAGTTAAGCATGGTAATAACAGTAAAAAAACCGCACCTTCAATGCGAAATAAGGTAGCAATAACCAAACTCAAACACCAGGCTATAGCATAAAACCAACGTTGATTCTGAAAAAATTGTAATAAAAAATAAAGCGAAAGCAAATAAAACGCCCAAAAACCGTGGTCGCGGATAATATAGTATTTAACGGAATTAAACTCATTAGAGAGTAAAATAACAATAGCTGCAAACCAAAGCAAAGATTGCTGGTTTTTTCTATAGCCATTTTCCGTCGCGGATTGACTAAGCCATAAAATAATTTTTACGAACACCACAGCGGTGAGAATTGAAAAAGCACCATCTAATAAATACGCAGCAAAAATATAGGAAAAATGTGAAACAGAAACTAACCCAGCAATTAAAATAGAGTAAAAAGGCCATCTCGCTTGAGTACATGCATGCATGGCAGCATTGAAACCTTGAGACAAGCTTTCAGCGCTTTGTAAATAGCACACCCCATCCGTATTTATCACTGATCCACTTATCCCACTCCAAAGTGAAAAAATAAAAGTGCTGAGCACAACACAAAAATAAATTGAGAGATAACGCAAATTTAAGCTATGCATTCAATAAATTCCCTAAGTATGACTTGAAAATCATCGGCTAACTCCGGATGTTTTAATGCATAAGCTATAGTTGCTTGCAAATAACCTAACTTACTACCACAATCAAAACGTTTTCCTTGAAATTGTAAAGCAAGTACCTTTTCAACATCGAGCAGTTTGGCAATTGCATCGGTTAATTGAATTTCGCCGCCTGAACCTACGGCTGTATGTTCTAAAAAAGTAAAAATAGAGGGTGTTAAAATATAACGGCCTACGACACCCAGATCAGATGGAGCTTCGTGTGGGTTTGGTTTTTCAATAATACCGCGCACTGTACACACTTCCGTCGCTGGGGACATGACATCAACAACCCCATATTTTTTTGTCTCGTGAGGTGCAATGCTTTCCACAGCAATCACGCTAGCTTGTGTTTGATCAAAAACAGTCATCATTTGTTGTAGACATGTTTTTTTACCGCCATCTATCAAATCATCTGCCAACAATACTGCAAAGGGTTCATTAGAAACAAGCTGTTTTGCGCATAACACAGCATGCCCCAATCCTCTAGGTGATTTTTGACGCACATAAGCACATGAAACGCCTTCTGGTAAAATATCTTGTACTAAGGCTAATAAATCCTGTTTTCCACGCTCAAGCAAGTTAAATTCTAATTCAAAATTGGAATCAAAATGATCTTCAATAGCACGTTTACTACTGCTAGTCACAAAAATCAATTCGGTGATCCCTGCCGCAATAGCATCTTCCACAGCATACTGAATCAGAGGCTTATCAACAATTGGCATCATTTCTTTCGGATTTGCTTTAGTTGCTGGTAAAAATCGTGTTCCTAATCCTGCCACTGGAAATATGGCTTTCGTCACTTTCATATTTTTTTATATCTCCCTTGAGTCGTGCCCGAAAATTTGGCAGATATTACCATAAATAACGTGAATTCGATATAAGCATATCGAGCTGAGATTAAATATTTGAGAGACAAAATACAAAACCTCAAAATACATTCGCACCTTGCATACTTTCAATCCCTTGTAGATCATAATATACTCTTTTGCTTGTCCCCCCCCATTGAGTGACTCAAAAATGCGCAAAAATGTTTTGATATTTAGCCATGGATTTAAAAATGGATTTATCGAAGCAAGCAACCAATATAGTCGATTATTTGACACAAACAAATACCATGTTACTGTCGTTTACCTTGACGGTGAGCCAGACGAAACCATACGAAAAAAACATGTTGCTGAAAATGTTATATTTTTAAATACCCCGCCGCATAAAAAACGCGGACTTAAGTGGCATACTATAAAAAAAATGTTAGCTCTACATAGGCTGCATCAATTTCATATTGTCATTTGTCATCGTTATAAACCTACCTATATTATGCTTTGGGTCGCAAAATTTTGTCGAATTCCTAAATTAGTTTGTGTGATGCATGAAATGAAAACGTTTAGTCATTTCTCAAGAAAACTTACGCTTAGACTTCTTGCACAAAAAAATATCCTTCTAGCAGGTGTTTCGAATGCTGTTCGTGATGACATAAAAAATAATCTGACTCGCTCTTACCAAGATCGAGTCGTTACACTGTATAATGCGATCGATGTAAACACGACCGAAAGCCAATTATTGAATCGCATTGATGCTAAAGAACAACTTAAACTTTCCCCTAATGACTTTGTATTTGGTATGCTTAGTCGTTTAGTACCCGCAAAAGATCATAAAACATTAATCGAAGCATTTGCAATCATCAAACCTGAATGCCCGAATGCAAAACTACTCATTATAGGTGAAGGAGAACTTAAATCTGCTTTAGAAAATCAAATTATACAACTAGGATTGACGAATGACATCATCATAACAGGATTTTTACCTCATGCATTTACCCTACTCAAAGCATTCGACATTTTTGTGTTAAGCTCAATCAAGGAAGCATTTGGACGTGTATTATTAGAAGCCATGATAGCTAAATGTCCTATTATAGCCACAAAAACAGATGGCATTCCTGAAGTACTTGGCGACGTAGGTATGTTAGTTGAAAAACAACATCCTCGTGAACTAGCAAGTGCCATGCTAACATTCTATCGTATGTCCGCAGAAGAGCGAGACATGCAATCTCATATGGGATACCAAAGAACGGTGAGTACTTTTTCAGTAAATCAATTTAAAGAAACTTTTTGGGAACTATCTAGCCTAAAAATGAATTAATAAGCATTCTTATTCACAAACCCATGAACAATCGTCAGAAAAATGATTTTTAGATCAAGAAATAAAGACCAATTTTCTATATAATACAAATCATATTCCACGCGTTTTTCCATTTTTGTGATGATTTCAGTTTCACCACGCCATCCATTCACTTGAGCCCAACCAGTAATACCAGGCTTCACTTTATGCCTTTGCATATAGGCTTTGATGGAGTCTTTATAAAATTCATTATGTTCTACCGCATGCGGTCTTGGACCCACAATAGACATTTTACCTTGTAGTACATTATAAAATTGGGGCAACTCATCTAAACTTGTTCTACGCAAAAAACGTCCTAAGGGCGTAATACGCGCATCATTTTCAGATGCTTGTGTGACAACCCCAGGCTTATCCTCATGTTCATACATGGTGCGAAATTTATAGACATTCATCACTCTACCATCCCAACCATGTCTTCGTTGTTTAAATATGACTGGACCAGAAGATGTGAGCTTCACTGCAAGAGCTATGCATAATAATACTGGACTCACGATTAGAATAATCAATATAGCAAGTAACTTATCTTCTAAAGCTTTAATAATTTTATTCATACCAATCATAGGTGAAGCACTGAGATTGACTGCCGGAAAACCTGCGAGATCAGTAAAAGAATGGTTATGCAACTCGAGCCCAAAAACGTCCAATACAAAACGTATAGCAATAGTATGATGACGCAATTGATAAAGTAAATCTTTAACGCAATCTTCTGCACCTAAGGGTAAAGCTAGCCAGACCTCATCAATAGCAAGCTTGGATTGTGCTAAATAAAGACCAAGATCCTCAGGTCTAGACTGTACTTCTATCCCCAAGATTTGTTTAGCTTGTGAGATTTTTGCATCATCAAATATCTTTTCCACACGAAACCCGGTCCACAAAGCTTGATGTACCGTTTCAGCAAGTTTAGCGCTTAATTTTCCTGCGCCTATAATGATAACTCTACGTTCATTCATGCCATGCGTGCGCATGAGTCGCAACACAAAAAGTAAAGAACCTCGAAACAAAACTAATAAGACAACAGAAAAAATTGACCATAATAAAAACCAACTGCGGGAAAAACTAACCCCTGTTTTTGTCAAAAATGCCAATCCCGCGAGCAATAATAATACAACCGAAATAGCTTGAACAAGTCGACTAATATATTGCCAAACAGCTTGCCCACGTACCGACTCATAAATATGAAAAAATGAAAATACCACAGTGGTTAAAATAGCTCCTATACATAGTGCAGTCATGTACTGCTCTGTGATATCAAAATGAGCGAATTTATAATAATATGCTGCTAAACCTGCCACGATAACAGCGATAATATCTAAACCACGCACTAACATGGAAAATACTTTGGAAAATTCTTTTAATAGACCGTGTGGTAACATAACATCCTAATTAATCATTTATCTAATCATTGAGCAAACCTGAGATATTTTAGCAATATTCCTATATCATTGCGAATCCAATCAATTCAGAGATGGTGATGCCATACTGAGCTTTCTCTTGTATCTGTTTCAATAGGCGAAAGAACTTTTCATACGCCACTCCGTCGTATTTGCAGTTATTTATATAGTATATTTATTCATCGTAGCATAAATTTTGAATAAACCTATTTCTGTTAATTTTTTTATTTTTAATCAATGAGTTACAAATTGATAAAAATTATATCCGCAACGCGACAAAGACTCGCAAAGATGAGAACAAGATGATAACATTCAAAAATTTTACATACACAAAGAAAACAATACAATGATGCAAACAGAATCCATGTTAGTCATACCCAAAGAGCAGCCCACTTCACCTCGTGTTGATATGGCTACTTCGCCTAGAAAAAGCAAGGGAACGCTTGCGCTCTATGATTTTAGAGACGGACTTAAAAAATGGCGTATTTGGTTTTTATTAGCTTACCAAGATCTACGATTACGCTATCGACGGTCTATTTTAGGTCCTTTTTGGCTTACACTAAGTATGGCTATCACTGTCTATTCTATGGGTTTTTTATATGGTCACTTATTTCACATTGAACTTAAAGACTATTTTCCTTATCTTGTAGCCGGCATGCTCGCTTGGTCACTGATATCCATGAGTTTAAATGATTTAACCGATACTTTTATCAGTTATGAAAGCCTGCTTAAAGAAATTAAACTGCCTTACACCTTACATATACAACGTATTGCAGTGAGAAACATTTTAATATTTTTTCATAATATTATTGTCATGCTGCCTATTTATATGTTGTTTAGCGAAAGTGCTCACCTTAATGTAAACACATTTTTTTTAATACCCAGCTTGTTTCTTGTATATATTAATGCGGTATTTTTCGGACTTTTACTTGCCATGATAGCCGCGCGCTATCGTGATATCTCACAACTCATCAAAAATCTCATTCAAGTTGTATTTTTTATTACCCCTGTCATGTGGGATCCTAGTGTATTACCTGTAAACAAACTTTTTTTCGTATGGGGAAATCCTATATATCCTTTCATTGAAATAATTCGGGCACCTTTACTTGGTCACCTACCATCATTCAGCATTATTGCTACTAGCCTTGGAATTACGTTATTCACAGTAATATTTTCTTTTATTATTTTTATGCGCTATCGCTCACGCATTATATATTGGTTATAATTATGGCAAGAATAGAATTACATGACGTTTCGGTCGAATTTCCTATCTACAATCTGAGTGCGCGTTCTTTCAAAAAGAACTTTATTCGACTTGCAACAGGCGGTGCCGTTGTTAAAAATGATGCACAACAGGTTATGATTAAAGCACTCAATAATCTCACGCTCTCCATTCAACATGGTGATAGAGTAGGATTGATTGGTCATAATGGCGCCGGAAAAAGCACTTTACTAAAATTACTCGCAGGTATTTATGAACCCACTTCAGGTAATATCTACACCGAAGGCAAAATAAATTCTCTGCTTAATTTAATGATTGGCATAGAATCCGAACACACCGGCTATGAAAATATTTATTTACGCGGGACTTTGCTCGGTCTTTCACATCAGGAAATCCATCAGCAAATCGATGAAATCATGGCATTCACTGGTCTTGGTGATTATCTACATATGCCTACACGTACTTATTCTAAAGGAATGTTATTACGTTTGGCATTCGCCATTTCTGTGAATATTAAACCAGAAATTCTTTTAATTGATGAAATTTTTGGTGCGGGAGATGCGAATTTTATCCAGCAAGCGCAAGATAAAATGATTTCTTTACTTAAAGAATCTAGTATCGTCATCATGGCTAATCATTCTGATCAGCTTATTGAAAATTTTTGCAACAAAGCAATTCTCTTGGAAAGTGGTGAAGTTAGATATTTTGGTAATACAAAAGATGTATTAATGAAATATCACAAACAAAAACCGATTTATGTGAAGGAATAAGGATGAAGATTGCTATCGTTTGTGATTGGCTAGTAACATTTGCAGGCGCTGAAAAATTTCTAGCCGAAATCATTACATGTTTTCCAAATGCGGATTTATTTGCGGTGGTTGATTACTTAAACCCCGACGATCGTAAACTGATAGCCAATAAATATGCAAAAACGACGTTTATCCAACGCCTGCCATTCGCGAAAAAACATTATCGTAGTTATTTACCCTTGATGCCTATTGCCATAGAACAATTGGATGTCTCTTCTTATGATGTAATTATTTCTAATTCCCATGCTGTTGCAAAAGGTGTATTAACAGGGCCTGATCAAATTCATATTTGTTGTGTCTTATCACCGATGCGCTACGCCTGGGATTTACAGCATCAATATTTAAAAGAGACGGGTTTACATCGAGGTATTAAAGGTTATTTCGCCAAATATTTATTGCATAAAATGCGAGTATGGGATCAACGTACGGCTCATGGTGTTGATCACTTTATTGCTATTTCAGAATATATTTCTCGTCGCGTATGGAAAACGTATCGTCGCGAGTCAACCGTCATGTATCCACCTGTCGATACTTCAGCATTTACGCCGTGGAAAGACAAAGAAGATTATTATGTCACTGCATCACGTATGGTTCCTTACAAAAAAATGGATTTGATTGTGGAAAGCTTTTCCACGATGTCTGACAAAAAATTAATTGTCATTGGAGATGGACCTGATTTTGCGAAAGTCAAAGCAAAAGCTTCGGATAATATTAATATATTAGGTTTTCAACCTAATCCTACATTGATACACCACCTTCAACGGGCGAAGGCATTCATTTTTGCAGCGGAAGAAGATTATGGTTTATTGCCTATTGAAGCTCAAGCATGTGGCACACCCGTCATTGCGTTTGGAAAAGGTGGAGCTTTAGAAACAGTCAGAGGAATTGAACACACTCATCCGACAGGTATTTTTTTTAGAGAACAATCTATACCATCACTCTGCGATGCAGTTCAACTGTTTGAACAAGTGAAGGATAGATTAACGTTGGAAAATTGTTTAATGAATATAGCTCAATTTTCTCCCGTTATTTTTCGGGAAAAATTTACTCAATTCATACATGACAGCCTTAGAGTCGTAAAAGGGATGGTTAACGTCCAATGAATAAAAGAAAAGCTTTCATCACAGGAATCAATGGACAAGATGGTTACTATCTTGCTGAATTGTTACTTTCAAAAAACTATCAAGTCTTTGGTTTAACGAGAAATACTACTTTATTATCTGATAACATATATTATCTCATAGGCGACTTGACGGATGCAGCATCTATTGAAGCCGCTATGGATTATGCAAAACCTGATGAAATTTATAATTTAGCCTCACAATCTCATCCTCATAAATCTTGGCACCAATCGTTAGACACAGCAGAGGTGAATGCTATTGGCGCACAGCGACTTTTTGATACAGCTTTCAAAATAAACCCTGATTGCAAAATATTTCAAGCTTCATCGATGCAAATGTTTGGGGATACTACACAAAGTTACCAAAATGAAGCATCCTCTTTTAACCCTAATAATCCCTATGCTATTTCTAAACTTTACGCACACCACATCGCTAAATCTTATCGTAATCATTATCAAAGATTTATAAGTTGCGGAATTTTATACAATCACGAAAGTCCAAAGCGTGGCATGCATTTTATTACTCAAAAAGTTACTTATGCTGCAGCATGTCTCAAACATGGCATTACTCACTCATCTTTACTCAATGAACAAGGTGAGCCTATTGTACATCATGGTAAATTATTGCTTGGTAATTTAGACGCTATTCGAGATTGGGGTCATGCTGCTGACTTTGTTAAAGCCATGTGGCTAATGTTACAGCATAAAACACCTGAAGATTTTATCATTGCTACAGGCATCAATCGTAGTATTCGTGACTTATGTGAAACGGCATTTTCTTATGTTGGACTCGATTGGAAAAAATACATTGAAATAGATCAACGATTTGTTCGTCCTCATGAAGTTACTGCTACTGCAGATATTAGTAAAATAAAAAACGTCTTATCTTGGACACCTCATGTCACATTCCATCAACTTATATCATCTATGGTGGATTTTCATTTACAAACGGTCAAATTAGGACAAATCTTATGTTAAAAACATTATTTCCTGTCGTCATTCTTGCAGGTGGTCTTGCAACTCGCCTACATCCAGTGACAGTCACCTTACCGAAATCTTTAATTACAGTTAATCAAGAACCTTTTATTGCTCATCAATTACGTTTGTTACGAAAAAATCATATTAAAAATGTAGTCATATGCACTGGCTATTTAAGTGAACAAATCATGGATTTTGTAGGTGACGGTAAAGCATTTGACTTACATGTCACCTATGTCCATGACGGACCAATATTATTAGGCACTGCTGGCGCAATCAAACAAGCATTACCTCAACTAAGTGACACTTTTTTTGTTTTATACGGTGACTCTTATCTTCTATGTGATTATTTAACCATACAAAATCATTTCAATGACTCAGACAAACTCGCTCTCATGAGTATTTTTCAGAATCAAGGAAAATGGGATACAAGCAATGTTGAATATCATCAAGGTAAAATTTTGACTTATGATAAAGTCAATCGTAATCCCAATATGCATCACATCGATTATGGTCTTGGCATATTTAAAAAGACCGCCTTTGAGCATGTACCAAAAAATGAATGTTTTGATTTAGCTGATTTATACAAAAAACTCGTAACCCTCGATGAACTAGCCTCCTATGAAGTTACTGAACGTTTTTACGAAACAGGCTCATTCGCTGGCATCAAAGCATTGGAACGTTACTTGATAAACTCATGTACTTAAAAGGAGTCACTATGCAATTCATTAAACAATTTCTATCTGAAGCACAAGAAATCATTGCCAATGTCAATACTCAACAAATCGAATCCATCATCGATATATTGGCAAAGTTACGCCAAAATGAAGGTCGTTTATTCATATTAGGCGTAGGTGGAAGTGCCGCGAATGCTTCACATGCTGTAAATGATTTTCGCAAAATTGCAGGCATTGAAGCGTACACTCCTACTGATAACGTATCAGAGCTTACCGCAAGAACCAATGATGAAGGTTGGGCAACCGTATTTTCTAAATGGCTAGAAGTAAGCCGTCTTAAAAAAAATGATGCCTTATTTGTTTTTTCTGTCGGTGGCGGAAACATAGAAAACAATGTGAGCCCAAATCTCGTGTCAGCACTGCAATATGCGAAGCAAATCGGTTCAAAAATTATGGGTATAGTCGGTAGAGATGGCGGTTATACTGCAACTGTCGCAGATGCATGCGTGATCATTCCAACACCTAATCCCGTGAATACCACACCTCATGCTGAAGCTTTTCAGGCGGTTATTTGGCATTTAATCGTATCTCACCCAGTACTAAAAGCTAGCCAAACCAAATGGGAGTCGGTTATTGCATGACACACAAAGCTGTATTTTTAGATCGTGATGGTGTATTAAATCATGCGGTGATACGCCATGGAAAACCTTATCCGCCAGCAACCCTCGAAGAATTATCTATCCCTGATGATGCGAAACCTGCTTTAGCTACGTTAAAGTCAGCCGGATTTTTATTAATAGTCGTCACCAATCAACCCGATGCCGTGAGGAAAAAAACATCTATCGAACAAATTGAACTTATTAATAACACACTTAAAACTACATTAGACCTTGATGATGTACGTGTTTGTTATCATGATGATGCGGATCATTGCACATGCAGAAAACCCAAACCTGGCCTTATTACCCAAGCCGCACTCGATCATAATGTTGATTTATCGAAGAGCTTTATGATTGGCGACAGATGGAGAGATATAGAAGCGGGCCATGATGCGGGTGTTCGTACGATTTGGTTGTTCAATGACTACAACGAAAAAAAATCAAAGTATGCACCGGATTTTACCGCGCATACATTAAGTGAAGCTGCTTCGTTGATTACAAAAGCTCCTTCTTGACTCCTAACATCTATATAAAAATTGAGTTACTTTACTGGAAGTAACTCAACTACTCATGGATGAGAACGTTTACCATGCTTATGCTGTCACCCGCCCATAAATATCATCAAATCGCACAATATCATCTTCGCCTAAATAGCTACCTGACTGCACTTCTATAAGCTCTAAATTTTGTTCCCCGGGATTGGCTAATCGATGTTTTACACCTTGCGGTATATAAGTCGATTGATTTGCTGAAATGATAAATGTTTCATCCCCTCGCGTGACTTCTGCAATACCGCTTACGACCACCCAATGTTCTGAACGATGATGGTGTAACTGTAATGATAAGCTTGCACCGGGTTTAACCGTAATACGTTTTACTTGAAAGGAATCGCTTTGATCGACGGTTTCATAAAAACCCCATGGTCTATGCACCTTTTTGTGCAAATCTGTTTCAGCACGTTGACCTTTTTTTAATTGGCTTACCATTTCTTTTACCGATTGGGCATGGTCTTTATGCACCACTAAAACTGCGTCCGGCGTTTCAACCACAATATGATCACTTACACCGACTACAGCTAACATACGGCTTTCTGCACGTAAATAACAATGTTCCACTTTTTCAGCATACACATCGCCTAATACCACGTTTCCATTATGGTCTGGTGTTTGGACATCCCATAATGCAGACCATGAACCTACATCACTCCATTCAACATTTAAAGGTATCAAAGCTGCATTATTTGTTTTTTCCATGAGTGCATAGTCAATAGAAATGTCAGGACATGCGGCGAATAATGCTGAATTAATTCGATAAAAATTCAAATCTTTGTTGATGGATTTCACTACCTTATGGCAAGCCTCCAACACATTATTTGCATGATATTGTAATTCATGAATGAATGTCGATGTCTGAAACATAAACATTCCGCTATTCCAATAATACTGCATTGATTCCACGTATCGTTGTGCAGTGTCTACATCAGGTTTTTCAACAAACTCCAATACATCATAAGATTTACAATCATTAAAAGATGGGGAGATTTTAATATAACCATAGCCTGTTTCAGCATGCGTTGGTTTAATACCAAAGGTGACTAATTTACCCGCAGATGCACTTTTTTCAGCATTCTCAACAGCATAAACAAACGATTCGGTATCTTTAATTACATGATCTGCCGGCAAAACAATGATCATCGGATCACTTTTGTAATGATCAAGCAAAAACAATGAAGCGAGCGCCACAGCCGGAGCTGTATTTCGACCTATGGGTTCTAACATAACACAAGCATTATGCATCCCTATATTTTTAAGTTGCTCTTCCACTAAAAATCGATGCTCTTGATTACAAATAACAACAGGTGGTGCAGCGTGTGGTATGGATTGAGTACGTAATACAGTTTCTTGTAACATACTCTTACCACTTACTAATGGTAAAAATTGTTTAGGAAATGCACTTCTTGATAATGGCCATAAACGACTACCTGTGCCACCTGCTAAAATAACGGGTACTATCATTACTTATATCCTTATTCTCCAGTGTAGGGAGGCTTTTCGTGCCCGCGCGTCTTTTTAAACTACAGAAAAAAGACGCGCGCGGGCACGGGCACGAAAAACCGCCCACTAAGTATATACACCAAACTTAAAATAAAAAGGGTGCAATAGCACCCTTTTTTTATCTTAACAAATATTTACTACAAACTCATTTGTTCTTGAATAGCTTTTAAGTCTTCTTTATCCATTCTCTTAAAACCCTTCACCATGCTTAACTCATCTAATGACTTAAATGAGTGTAGATTACGATAGCGAACAATACTTTTTGCTTTCAATCGATTCATTCCCTTCACATTCATTAAATCTTGTAAAGATGCTGTATTGATATTAACTTTTCCATGTTGTGCATCTGCAGATGTTTGCGTTGCAGCTTGACCAGGAGCCTTTTGAGCTGCATTGTTATTCATTTCTGCAGCATAAATACTGGTTGAAAAACAAATTGCGGCAACTGCTGTGATGACATTACGATAAAAAGACATATGTGATCTCCTTGTTTATAAAAATTGACTTCCCATACCACCATTCCAACATGTTTGACTTGGATTTCATCAAATACATAGCCATGGCACGATGCAGTCAGAATACTGCGCGAACAGCTACGGGCTGTTTACAATGTTACTAACTGGCCCAAAATCCTCGATTTTCTGTGGAGAGCACGCTCACATACTAACAACATATGCTGTGCTGCGATCCTCAAAAATCAAGGATTTTAGGTTCAGCCTAGCGAATGGTAAACAAGCCCTAATATTTGATCTTTCAACATGATTTTCCAACTCCCAGGATGG
>CAZHMQ010000018.1:0-28698 GCA_964533645.1 uncultured Coxiellaceae bacterium | reverse complement strand
AGGTCACTATTTATTCGATTTCGTCTCTTGACACGCTTAAGTTGACACCATTGACCGTTCAGCGGTTGCCACAGGTCGTGCGTGCCCGCGTGCGTCTTTTTCCTTACTTTCCAACGATTCGCATTATCTAGGTTTAATCATTGGTAATATCATGTTTCTTCAGGATATCTCGTAGCGCTTTCAGAGCATGAATTTGTATTTGACGCACTCGTTCGCGGGTGACACCTAGTGCAGCTCCAACTTCCTCTAAGGTTTCGCGTTCATGTCCCAGCAAACCAAAGCGTCTGCATAATACTTCGCGTTGTTTTATGCTAAGTTCGCTTAAGCAATGTTCGATATTTTCATTGAAACGTTCTTCGGCGATGATGTGTGCAGGATCATTTTGATGAGTATCAGCAATAGCATCTACTAAGGGTTTGCCAGTGGTGTTTTCATCGCCTATTAATACATCTAATGAAATCATATGGTCATTAAGTTTCGCTATATCTTTCACTTCTTTAATGGGTTTTCGTAGTTTTTTTGCGATTTCTTTTTCGGTAGGCTCATGTTCTTGGGATTTAAGGAGCTCTCGTGAAACAGATAAATACGCGTTTAATTCGCGAATGACATGTATAGGTAAACGTATAGTACGGCTTTGGTTCATGATGGCACGTTCGATGGTCTGTCTAATCCACCATGTGGCATAAGTGGAAAAACGAAAGCCTAAATGAGGATCGTATTTTTCAACGGCACGTAACAAACCTAGGTTGCCTTCTTCAATGAGATCTAAAAAATCAAGACCACGTCTTGTATATTTTCGGGCAATTTTAACAACTAAACGTAAATTGCTTTCTATCATTTTTTTTCGAGCAATTGCATCACCTTTTTGGATGCGCCGCGCATAATGAATCTCTTCTTCAGCTGTTAATAAAGGCGAATAACCTATTTCGCTTAAATAAATAGTCGTGGGATCACCCGATTCATTAGCAGTTTTGGATTTTTTCTTGAGAGTTTCTACCAATTCCTCTGGTGATGTCGGTGTGTTCTTTTTTTCTCGTCCCTGTTTTTTCGGCATACATATCCTTTTATAGGCCGTGTTTACCTAAGTACATCAATGGATTGACAGGTTTTCCGTTACGGCGTATTTCAAAATGTAGCATAACACGTTGTGCTCCTGTACTGCCAATGTCGGCTATTTTTTGACCGGCAGTGACCCACTCACCACTTTTAACAAAAACATTATTGTTATGGGCATAGGCGGTTAAAAACATACTGTTATGTTTAATGATAATTAAATTTCCATAGCCACGTAAACCATTTCCACTGTAAACCACTTTTCCAGCGGCAGTTGCAAAAACAGGATCACCTTTATGCCCCGCGATATTAATACCCTTATTGGATGATGAAAATAATCCTATAGTGGGCCCTAAGGCTGGCCAATTCCAATGCTTGACGATAGTCGTAGGTTCTCGTTCCGCAATAGCTGTTGATTTGATGATCGCGGGTTCCGGCATGGTTTGTGCGATGCTTGGGCGTGGTTTTTGTGTATGGTGCATGATAACTGGCTTCACACGAGGACTATCTTTGGTTAAATAAAGCCTTTGGCCTGCAGTGATGGCATAAGGTGGTAAAATATGATTGCGTCTTGCCAAAACGCTGTAATCTAAACCATAACGCCATGCAATAGCGTAGAGTGTTTCATCGGGTAATACTTTGTGCGTACCATGTTTGGGTATAGGTTCTATCATGCTAATTTCACTGACCGGTGCATAATTGTCTTCTATCGTAATACAAGAAGATAATGCCATGCATATCATTATGAAAAATAGTGATGATAGCTTACGCACGTTGTGTCCCTACATCAATTGCTTTTACCCAGCCGGATAATTGCTCAAAAACTTCATAGTGGGTTAAATCAAGATGTAAGGGAGTAATAGAAACATAACCCGTATTAACAGCGTGAAAATCAGTCCCTGGTCCCGCATCCGCTTCGGGTCCAGGTTGGCCTATCCAATAAATACGTCTACCGCGTGGATCCACTGTTTTAATGGTGGGTTCTGCAATATGTCGGGTCCCTAGGCGCGTAATTTGTATGCCTTTTAATTCTTCTAAAGGTAAATCAGGTACGTTGACGTTTAAAATAGTGTGTTGAGGTAGGGGATCATCTTTCAGATGCAATATCAGTTGTTGTGTAATTTCTGCGGCTGTTTCGTAATGCAAACATTTCGGTCCAGCAAGAGATACAGCGATAGAAGATACACCTAAAAATCGTCCTTCCATAGCTGCAGCGACAGTTCCAGAATACAAGACATCGTCACTTAAATTAGAGCCTTCGTTGATGCCTGACACGACCATATCTGGCATTTCTTTTAATAAACCTGTTACGGCTAAGTGTACGCAATCCGTAGGTGTTCCGTTCACACTGATGAAACCATTTTCAGTGGTAGTAATGCGCAAGGGATTCACGAGTGATAAAGAGTTGCTAGCGCCGCTACGATTGCGATCAGGAGCTACCACAGTGATTGTTGCGATTTGTTTTATTTTTTTTGCCAATATAGCAAGTCCAGGAGCTAAAAATCCGTCATCATTACTTATGAGTATTTTCATGGTTTATCCACCAATTGATAGAATGTTTCACCTTTTTTTATCATACCTAATTCTTGTCGCGCACGCGATTCTATTGCGTCTTGATTGGATTGTAGATTTTGTATTTGTAGTACTAAATTGTCGTTACGTTGTTTTAATTGTTCATTTTCTGTTGTTTGCAGAGTAAGTTGTTTTTTTAACTGTTGCATCGCAAGAATGCCACCTGCATCAAACCACAGCCTATACTGTATAAAGATAATAAGCGCAATAAGCAGTATAGGCATTATTTTAATGTGGCGAAATGTCATGAGCGTAATGTCTCAAGTTGAGTTTCCCATTTTGTTGCAAACACAGAGCGACCCGCATATTTTGCTTGCTTACCTAATTCGTCTGCAATACGTAATAAGCGGTTATATTTTGCAACTCTGTCAGAGCGGCATAATGAACCTGTTTTAATTTGACCTGCATGCGTGCCAACTGCAATATCAGCGATAGTGGTATCCTCTGTTTCACCTGATCGATGTGAGATAATAGTATTGTATCCTTTATTTTGTGCCATATGAATAGCTGCAAGTGTTTCAGTTAGGGTACCTATTTGGTTAGGTTTGATTAAAATCGCATTTGCGATATTTTCTGACATACCTTTTTCTAATAAATTTGTGTTAGTAACAAATAAATCATCGCCTACTAATTGAATTTTATGACCTAAACGTTCTGTTAAAATACGCCAGCCTTGCCAATCATTTTCAGCCATGCCATCTTCTATGGTAATGATAGGGTAACGTGCTACAAGATTAGCTAAGTAATCAGTGAACTCAATCGCTGAAAGTATTTTATTTTCGGCGCGTAAATGGTAATAACCTGCATCAAAAAGTTCGTTGCTAGCAACATCTAAACCAAGATAAATATCTTTACCAGGCTGATATCCAGCAAGTGTGATGGCTGACAAAATAACGTCTAAGGCTTGATCGTTACTTTGCAAATTGGGCGCGAAACCACCCTCATCACCGACACTCGTTGCAAGTTTTTTATCATGCAACACTCGTTTTAATTGATGAAAAATTTCAGCGCCTGCTCGAATAGCGTCCTCAAAGCTATCCACACCGACCGGTAAAATCATAAATTCTTGAATATCTAAGTTGTTGTCAGCATGTGCACCTCCATTGATGATATTCATCATAGGAACCGGCAAGGTGAAAATTCCATCGGTATTTAATGCACGGTAAAGTGGTAGATTTTTATCATTTGCAGAAGCTCTTGCTGCAGCAAGCGAAACAGCTAACATGGCATTTGCACCGAGGCGACTTTTATTATCAGTGTTATCTAATGCAATAAGTTTTTCATCTAAACCTTGCTGATCGGTAACATCAAATCCTTTTAGGGCTGAATTGATTTCACCATTAACGATAGCTACTGCTTTTTGTACGCCTTTGCCCGCATAACGTTTTTTATTATGGTCTCGTAATTCTAAGGCTTCGCGTGATCCCGTGGAGGCGCCAGAAGGCGCAGCTGCTCTACCAGTATGCCCACTTGTTAAAGTGACTTCCGCTTCTATCGTGGGATTGCCGCGTGAATCGAGAATTTCAATGGCGTGTATGGTTTTTATAAATGACATGATAACGATAGCTCCTAGCGATTAAATTTGTAATACGGTTTTAATGAATGGAATGGTTAGTTTTCGTTGCGCAGCGAGAGACATTTTATCGATAGCATCAAGAGCTGCAAATAAAGTAGACATGTGTCGAGGGCAGTGATTTAAAATAAATTTACCGACTTCTTCGGAAAGTGTTAGTCCACGGCATTCTGCTCGCATCATGATAACTTGCAATTTTTCGTCATCTGTAAGCGCTTGCAGTTGAAATATGATACCCGAAGCAAGGCGCGATACCACGTCCGGTAATGTTAAGCCTAGTCCTTTGGGTGCAATATTAGCGGTTACAATTAAATGACCGCCTGTATCTACAATGCGATTATAAGCATGAAAAAAAGCTTCTTCCCAATCCGGTTTTCCTGCAATACGATGAATATCATCAACACAAACCAGGTTGAGATTTTCTAAACCTTCAAAAATTGCGGGGGTGAAATCATGGATAGTTGCGAGAGGAATATATACCGCGCTACGTCTAGCTTGATGGGCTTCATGACAGCAGGCTTGTAGTAAATGAGTGCAGCCTAAGCCTCCTGTTCCATAAAAATAAAGAAAATGTTCACCTAAGCCACGTGCACTTTTTATTAATGCAGTAACAAGATGAGTATTTTTACCAGTATAAAAGTTAGCAAAGGTTGCATCGTCTTTTAACCCAACACCTAGTGTGAGTTGATTAATCATTTTAACTTTTTTCATCGATAAAGCTGGCTCTCATGATAGCTACGTCCTAAGTGTCGTAGCCATACCATTATAACGGCAGTTGTAGGTAGGGCTAATAATACACCAAAAAATCCAAATAAGCTGCCACCTGCGAGTACTGCTAAAATAACGGCCACAGGATGAAGGCCAATACGGTCGCCGACTAAGTTTGGGGTGATAAACAAGGCGTCTAATAATTGACCTGCCAAGAAGAGTGTCCATACCCAAAACACAGGTTGCATTCCACCTATTTGAAGATATGCTGCAATGCTTGCGCTCAAAATACCCACAATAAAACCCAAATAAGGCACTATGGTAATAATACCGATAATAAGACCTAGAATGATGCCTATTTTTAAGCCAATCAAGCTTAAGCCTATGGAATAATAAATGCCTATGACGAGCATGACTAAAAATTGTCCGCGAAAAAAAGCACTTAATACGTCATCACAGTCTTTAGCAATCGTGGTGGCCGTTGCCTGAAAGCGTTTAGGAATAAGATCATGTATGCTTTTTATGAATTTATTCCAATCTTTAAGTAAGTAAAAAGTGACTAATGGAATAATGATGAGATTCATGATCCAATGCATAAGCAAGATACCGGATTTTAATACGGTAGTAATAAAAACTCCTGCTACTGAACTGGCTTTTCCCCAGTTTTCAGCAAGAAGATTTTTAATAGTTTCAGAATTCACTAATTCTTGAGAATGAAATAACGTGGCAACTTCCGGTATTAAGGTAAGCTGAAACCAGTTTATCAGGACAGGGATTAAGGCAATCAGTGCATCAATTTGTTCTTGTATTAAAGGTATTAACAATAAAATACTTACTATAAGAATAGAGTACAGCGTTATAAAAACAATGATCACAGAAGTTAGTCTATTGATATGCCATCGCATTAAATGATTGATTAATGGATTCACGAGATAGGCCAAAAAAGTACCTATAAGAAAAGGTGTCAAGATAGGGGCTAATAAATAAAACAACCCCGCGAGACTAAGTATGAAAATAATGAAAAAATTTTTATTCCAGCTGCTCATAGTTAATGGTTCCATTTAAAGACCATAGGGTTCATATTATCTTTGGTGCTGATAGCAGAAAGTCTTTGGCCTAGGGAAAGGGTTTTTAAAAAAGATGCTTCCGTACTACGTAAACTTATGCTGAGAAATACATCGTTGCCATGAATACTTGAGATGCTTACATTTACAACAGGTGTCAAATGGTTAAGATAACGAATCATTTGTGTAAAATCAGATTGATGATGAATGCCCGTGATTTTCAACGTCATATTTTTTTGAATGGCATTCGATGTTACAATGGCAAAGCGTGTACTGAGCGTATTTGTGACATTATCTACAATAGTGGAAATAATGTCGTTTATAGTTTTACCTGAGATATCCCATTCCCATTGATCATTTCCCATGATGAGCTTCCATTGAGTATTCAATAGCTCGCCATTTTTTGTCATATAACCTATCAAAAGAGCATTGCTTTTATAACGTTTGGATGCGGCGAATAACTTAGGTATATCCATATCAGTAATACGCTGAGCGCTGACTAAGTTAGCATCGATGGTATCCATATTTGGAAGTATGAAAGGTATGCCTCGTTGTTCCATATTTTGTTTGATGATGTTTACGGCAGGATTTGTCGTTTTGAGAGTAAGAATATCATGAGTAGGTGTGGATTCGTCATTGATCCATCCTAAGATTAAAGGACGATTCTGCCCCCAGACAGGTGCATTAACATCCCGTAAGCATTGATTGACACCATTGATGTCAAAATGAATTTTCAATAGATAGGTTGTGGGAGTATCGGTGGTGTAGCCAAATTGATGCACAAGAGAGGATGCTTTGCGCAATTGTTGTTTGATGCGAGGGTTTGAGAGTATTTGATTATTTCCACTGACTTTAATAAATACCTGCGCCAATGCTATCGGCATCATTTTATTACGTTCTTCAGGCGATTGTGAATGTACTTGAGTTTCGCCTGCATAGAGCGAGTTCATCTGAATGGCAAATGCAGTATGGCATATTAGTATAAAAAATATGCTTAGTCCGTATAAGAGTGCAGTTTTCATGGCTACCTTGCTTGTCACTTAAGATTCATCATTATATGAAAAAGTATCTTTAACCGATAGGTGTAAGTGAATGAGTGTATTTTTGGTATTGATAAATTATTCATGTGTTAAATTTGTTCTTGTCTGCGTTGATTCTTAGAAAGTAGGGGTATGTATAATCTAGCTTTTTTCTCAAAGATGTAATACAATCATAGAAGTAGCGGATGTCTATCAACATCTAACCAATATGGAGGCGGCATTACTGCTGAGGCCTATGCTGATCAAATCCCAACTTATAGCTGAAATCAGTAAAAAGTTATCTCAACTTCCAGAAAAAGACATTGCACTCAGCATTAGCGGTATTATAGAGCAGATGAGCAATGTTTTAAGTGATGGTGGTCGTATAGAAATTCGCGGTTTTGGTAGCTTTTGTCTGCATTATAGGCCCCCACGCAAAGCGCATAACCCAAAAACGGGTGAAAAATTAATAACAGAACCTAAATATGCTGTGCATTTTAAGCCTGGCAAAGAATTGCGCGAACAAGTTAATGCAAGCCGTCATATTCCTCTCAGTGAAAAATTGACGGATGCGGATGAGGGTGAGGAATAAGCTTTGCTTATTTCGCTAGTCATTAAGTACGTACTCAGGCAATGGGAAGTGTCACACCTCTTTGAGCCTGGTACTTTCCTGATTTATCTTTATAAGATTGCTCGCAAGATTCATCAGATTCTAAAAATAAAAGCTGCGCCACACCTTCGTTCGCATAAATTTTTGCAGGAAGTGGAGTGGTATTTGAAAACTCTAACGTGATATGTCCTTCCCATTCAGGTTCGAGGGGGGTGACATTCACAATAATGCCGCAACGAGCATAGGTGGATTTTCCTACGCAAATCACTAACACATTTCTAGGTATACGAAAATATTCAATACTGCGTGCTAGCGCAAATGAATTCGGTGGAATAATGCATACGTCAGACATGATATCGACAAAACTGCTTTCAGAAAAGTTTTTTGGATCCACAATCGCCGAATTAATATTAGTAAATACTTTAAATTCATTCGCGCAGCGTATGTCATAACCATAGCTAGAAGTTCCATGCGAAATAGTTTTGCCATGAGCATCTTGACGGACTTGAGTGGGTTCAAAAGGTGTAATCATCTGATGGGATTCCGCCATGCGGCGTATCCATTTGTCGGCTTTAATGCTCATGCTTGTATTCCTTAGTCATTTTTTATAACAATGCTTGGAAACTTACCTGAAGACTCTTCGGTCTGCAAGGAGAGTTTCTCTATGATACGCTTCGCTATGTGATGGTATTTTTGTGAAATGGGATTTTTTGGATTGGAAATGGTAATGGGTTTTCCACCGTCAGTTTGTTGTCGTATGTGTATATCTAAAGGAAGGGCGCCTAATAATTCAACATCATATTGCTCTGCAAGATGTTTGCCACCACCCTCACCAAAGATAGGCTCATGGTGACCGCATTTAGAACAAACATGAATGCTCATATTTTCTATCACGCCTAAAACCGGGACGTGTACTTTTCGAAACATTTCACAGGCACGTCTTGCATCCATTAAAGCTAAATCTTGAGGCGTAGTGACAATGATGGCGCCTGTCACAGGTATTTTTTGTGCTAAGGTAAGTTGAATATCACCCGTTCCTGGAGGTAAATCGATAATTAAATAATCCAAATCGTCCCAGTGGGTATCCTGTAATAATTGTTGTAACGCCATGCTGACCATAGGGCCGCGCCATACCATGGGAGCTGTTTCATCGATTAAATAACCAATAGACATGGATTGCAATCCATGAGCCATGACGGGTTGTAATGTTTTTTGGTCTTTAAGATTAGGGCGTTCTTTTACGCCTAGCATAGTAGGTTGGCTAGGGCCGTATATATCCGCATCCAAAATACCAACATTGCCCCCTTCTTGTGCAATGGCAATAGCTAGATTGACGGCAGTGGTGGATTTACCTACACCACCTTTGCCGGATGCGATTGCAATGATATTTTTGACATTAGGTAAAGTTTTCATAGACTTTTATTTTATCACAAGATTTAAAATACAAATGTCTTTTCTAATTTCTTTGCCACAGCAATGTTCTTTAATTTGACATAACAGGGTAAGCCATTCTTATAAGGAGGATAATCTTCACCCATGATTAAAGGTTGCAAATATTGTCTGCATTCTGGCGTGATGCCAAAGCCATCTGCAGTAATATAGTGACGTGGCATAGGTACTTCAACATTGGCTACTTTTTCTAAAAGCGCTTCGCCGATAGACCAGTGATAAGGAGTGTTTGAATCTCGAACAATAATAGGCATGATGGAGTTTTTTCCTGCCAAAGCAAGTTCAACAGCCGCAGCGCCTAAAGCATAAGCTTGATCTACGTCAGTTTTAGACGCAATATGCCGTGCGGAGCGTTGTAAGTAGTCAGAAACAGCCCAGTGGTATTTATACCCAAGATTATCTTTGATCATTTTCGCAATAACAGGCGCAACACCGCCCAATTGTTTATGGCCAAAGGCATCCACTAATCCAGATTCGGAAATAAAAGTTCCATCTTCATTGTGTAAGCCTTCGGATACTACAATAGAGCAAGAGCCGTATTTGTGTACGCATTCTTTAACTCGGTTTAAGAATGCTTCGGGATTAAAAGGAATTTCTGGAAATAAGATAATATGAGGTGCTTCATCTTCACGTTCTGCAGCCAATCCACCGGCTGCTGCAATCCAGCCCGCATGGCGACCCATGACTTCAAAAATAAATACTTTGGTCGAAGTAGCCGCCATTGAAGCTACATCGAGGCCTGCTTCACGTATGGAGACAGCGACATATTTAGCAACGGAACCAAACCCAGGAGAGTTGTCAGTAAACGGCAAATCATTATCAATGGTTTTAGGTATGCCTATACAAGTGATAGGATAGTTCAAAGCATGCGCAATTTGCGATACTTTGTGCGCGGTATCTTGTGAATCACCACCGCCATTATAAAAAAAGTATCGAATGTGATGAGCAGAAAAAACTTCAATAAGTCGTTCATAATGAGCACGATTTTTTTCTAGAGAGCCTAATTTATGACGGCATGAACCAAATGCTCCAGCGGGTGTATGACGTAGTGCTGCAATATCTGCATCAGATTCAAGGCTAGTGTCGATTAAGTCTTCAGTCAGCGCACCAATAATGCCGTTTCTAGCCGCAAATACTTTACCGATTTTATTGCGATGTTCTCTTGCGGTTTGGATAACGCCACAGGCTGTCGCATTGATAACGGCAGTCACGCCACCGGATTGTGCATAAAGTGCATTGAATTTGGTCATGAAAGTGTCGCTCCAGGAAAGTATTTTTGCGGGAAATATATACTGTTTTTTGGGCTTAGATCAAGTAAATAATTTGGAGTTAACTAATCCTATTTTATGCAAATAAAATGCGAAAGACGTTTTGATAACACCTAATCCATAAACTATGCTTCGATTAAAATTGATAGAAGATGCTTCTTTAAAATACTTGGTCGGGCATGTGATTTCTGCAATGTCATAATGTGCTGCAATAATTTGCGCCAACACTTGATTATCAAAAATAAAATCATCTGAACATTGTTCATAATGAATAGTATTCAATACTTTTTTAGAGAACGCTCGATAGCCAGTATGGTATTCAGAAAGTTTATAGCCAAGCATAAGATTTTGAAATGCAGTTAATATACGATTAGCTAAGTATTTATATAGGGGCATTCCACCTTTTAATGCACCACGGCCCAAAATTCTAGAGCCTAACACAATAGGATATATATTATTTGCAATCATGTATGCCATGCATGGGATTAATTTTGGAGTATATTGATAATCAGGATGAAGCATGATGATAATGTCAGCATTCAGGGATAATGCTTTTTTGTAACATGTTTTCTGATTGCCACCGTACCCCATATTTTTTTCATGACGAATAATGTGTTGTATCCCTAATTTTTTTGCAACCTCTACCGTATTGTCATCGCTGCAATCATCGACCAATATCACATCATCGACAATATCCATGGGTATTTCAGAATAGGTTTTTGTTAAGGTAAGTGCAGCGTTATAGGCTGGTAAAACGACAACTATTTTTTGCCCATTGATCATGCTTTTTCCTTCAACAAAGAGATTTGAAGCATGATAGCATAAAGTCATATCAGAAGAATGGGTATGATAATAAAGAAAGATAAATTTAAACAGATCCCGGACAAACAAAAAGCGTTTTCCGGGATAACGATCTTCTAAGCATTCACGTTACTTTAATGCTAAACCAAGATGGCTGAAACTTTTGATGGGAGCATTGCGTGGTTCGCGATTGAATAAAAAGGTTTTATGTAAATCTTGAACACTAGCGCTGCTCGCTAAAATAAAACTGGATTGCAATTTATGAGCTAAACGTAATACTTCTGTTCGGATTCGACCAGAAATTAGCCATTGATCTTTTTGTGCTACGTGTAAGAGATTGCCCACATAAGTTAGGTTTTGTTTTGCTTCTTCATAGTATCGTTCGGCTAATAATACCATGGAAGGAATGTTAAAGTAGCAGGTTGGAAGAGTGGGGATGACATGTACGAGGCAGACTTTAAGTTTGATTCCATGATTTTCTGCTTGTACAATGGATTGTTTAATTTCTGTTATTTCTGCTTCCGTCGCAGAGTTTGTCACTAATAGTACTTGTTTTGCATCATTCATGATCGCTCTCCTTACGTATCTGCGGGGTTCTACCTATTATTGGGCGCGTTTTCCTATTAAATTTGCAACGGCGGATAGTAATCATCTCACTAATATTATCTAAGGAAAATTAGCACGAAACCTAGGGAGGGTTAGTAACTCTACTCGTGCAAAATCAGGGTTTTTACTTAAGGAAAAACGAAACATGCTCGAGGGGTAATTATTTTATGAAAAAAAGATCTAAAATAAACCACTCCTATAAAACATTATTCTTGTGTGGTGGGTTCTTGAACTCCGTTGGTTAATACTAATTTAACGAGTTCTGGTACTGATTTTACGCTCATCTTTTTCATGACGCTCGCACGATGAGCTTCCACTGTCTTAAGTGAAATATTAAGTTCGGCTGAAATGACTTTATTTTGTTTTCCTGCAACAATTCCTTGTAGTACTTGGATTTCTCGTGGGGAAAGCAAGGCAAATTTGGCTTCAGCTTGTGCACTTTCCTGGAGTTTCTCACGATTTAATTTATCCATGCGAAGTGCTTTGTTTATACTTTCTAATAAGACTTGATCATTAAATGGCTTTGTTAAAAAATCAACAGCACCAGCTTTCATGACTCTTACTGCAAGTGGGACATCGCCATGCCCGCTGATAAAAATGATAGGAATAGTTGCGCCTATGCTATTAAGCTTTGCTTGTAGCTCTGGGCCACTCATGCCCGGCATGCGCACATCAAGCAATATGCAACCATGTTGTAATGGGTCGTAAACATCCAAAAATTCTTGCGCGCGTGTATAGGCTTTTGCTTTTAAACCTACTGACTCTATGACCCAGATCAATGATTCCACCATGGCTTGATCATCGTCTACCACATAAACAATAGGGTCTTGCAGCATGACATCCTCCGTGAATGAATCATTTTACCTATTTGAACTATATTAGCACAAAATTGTAGATATGAGAAATCTCTCTCACTTCAGACCAAGATCCCGGACAAACAAAAAGCGTTTTCCGGGATAACGATCTTCTAAGATAAGCACAAAAAGCGTGCTTATTTAAGAATTCACGTTAATTTATTGGCAAATTAAACTTTATCCAACTATTATTATGTGTATTAGGGTTGATTGTAAATTGCCCACCATGTGCTTCAATAATGGAACGACAAATGGCGAGTCCCATGCCTCTACCATGTGCTTTAGTCGTAAAAAATGGCTCAAATACTTTGTGCGCCATATCTTTCGTAAAACCTGGGCCAGTATCTTTTACAGTGATTTCTATCGTATTGATATCAAGAGTTTTTGTTTGTATGTTGATGCGTCGTTGTTTAGGATTATTTTCTTGTAAAGCATCGATGGCATTTTGAATAAGATTTAATAAAACTTGTTGTATTTGTATTCTATCAGCAGAAATAAGAGGGATTTCTTTTGCCAGTTCAAAGTCTATTTTAGTTTTTGATGCATTTAGGTCGTTGCGAATGAGACTTACTGTTTCTCTTATTAAGCTGTTGATTTTACAAGTAGTTTTCAAAAGTTGACCTTTGCAAAAAAAGTTTTTAAGTCTATGAATCACTTCACCCGCACGTTCTGCCTGGATCACAGCTTTTTTCATAGTTTCGACAATTTGTGTGGCATCATGTCTATCTGCTTGTAAATATCGAACACATCCTTGAGTATAATTAACAATGGCCGCAAGTGGTTGGCTGATTTCATGCGCCATCCCTGAAGCCATTTCCTCCATGCTGCTCAAGCGCGATACATGAGCCAGTTGTTGGCCACGTAAGCGTGCTTTTTTATCGAGGATTTTATAGGTAATATCTCTAGATGCTGCTTGAATTTCGCGTATAGTGCCGGTTTTTTCATCATAGATATGTCGAATGTTGCTTTCAAACCATCGGTAATCACCTTCTTTGCGCCTTACTCGGTAAGTCAATATATAAGGATGAATGGTTTTTTCTTTACGTCGATTAAAGATTTTTTTGACTTTATTGATATCATCATAATGGATAAATTTATAAGTGCTCTGATCAGTGAGTTCATCAGGTGTATAACCTAATAAGGTTTTCGAAGAAGGTGAAACATACACATAAGTTCCATCAGGTGCATGGCGAGAAATAATGTCCGTGGCATTTTCTGCTAACAAATGAAATCGTAGTTCACTTTCGCGCAACTTTAACTCAGCCAGATCGCAAGCTAGCAAATTTTTAATGTATAAGGCAATAATGAAATAAGAAAGTTCTTGTTGATGTTGGCTAAGCTGCTCGAGTTTCGCTATGTTTTCCGTGAGTTCCATTTCTATGGTTTTGTAGTTTGTAATTAACTGGTGAATAATAAGACCCGCAGCTTTATTCGTCGCATTTGCATGAACAAGACTAACATGTGTTTTGCAATAACCTTTGATACCGTTTTTTCGAATATAGCGTGTTTCTGCCGACCATTTTTTTTGGTGTATTAAGGTTTCATTGAGAATTTTTGGAAAAGGATGATTTTGTTGATAAATTAGGTTAATGGATTTACCCAACACTTCTTTTTTATGGTAGCCAAAAAGAGCAGTCGCGCCTTGGTTCCAGTCAACAATACGCCCGGCTTTGTCTATCAATACAGCACTGTCTGAAATGGCTTCAAATAAACTTTGTGCATAATCGGTATGCATCCTTGTATACCTTATATAAACGATTTGTAATAATAGCACATCTGGAGAATAAATCGAATTGTGGCGTATAGAGGAATCATGATGCGAATACACATATTGGGAATAGGCGGAACGTTTATGGCTGGTGTTGCGCAAATCGCAAAACAAGCCGGTCATACGGTGCTCGGATCAGATTTGAGCATGTACCCACCTATGAGTACCCAATTAGAAAATATGGGTATTGAAGTTTTAAATGGCTATGATGCGGCCAATATTGATCCTAATGTGGATTGTGTGATTGTTGGAAACGTCATAAGGCGTGGTAATCCAGCGATAGAATATGTATTAAATCAGGGAATTCCTTATTATTCTGGTCCTGAGTGGTTAGCAAAACATGTGTTGCAACATCGTTGGGTTCTTGCAGTGTCAGGTACGCATGGTAAAACGACGACAACGAGTATGCTTGCGTGGATATTGGATTATGCAGGCAAAGAACCAGGGTTTTTGATCGGTGGCGTACCTGAAAATTTTGGATGTTCAGCACGTATAGGTCGTGATCCTTTTTTTGTGATTGAAGCGGACGAATATGATAGTGCGTTTTTTGACAAAAGATCAAAATTCATTCACTATCATCCTAACACCTTGATTATGAACAATCTTGAGTTTGATCATGCAGATATTTTTCCTGATTTAAATGCCGTTAAGCAGCAGTTTCATTTTTTGGTTCGTACCGTGCCTGGTAATGGTTTAATTATTCATAAGGGTGAAGATAAAGAGTTGCAAGATGTCTTAAGTAAAGGATGCTGGACGCCAGTGACAAGATGTAGTGGTCATGAATCAGAATGGCAAGCGGATCTTATGAATCTCGATGGTAGTCGATTTGCGGTTAAGCGACGTGGTGAGTTAGTAGGTGAAGTACATTGGGATTTATTAGGAAAGCATAATGTGGATAATGCGTTGGCGGCATTAGCTGCATCGCAGCATGCAGGTGTTTCTATCGATATGGCTTTGAAAGCCTTGCCTTTTTTTAAAAATGTTAAACGACGCCTTGAGGTTAAAGCTCGTATTAATGGCATTACACTGTATGACGATTTTGCTCACCATCCTACAGCGATTGCGACTACTCTTTCGGGTTTGCGAGCAAAAATTGGTAAAGCTAGAATGATTGTAGTACTGGAGTTTGGTTCATATACCATGCGATCGGGGGTGCATAAAGACACGATCAAAAATGCGCTTTCCACTGCTGATCTGGTATTTTGTAAACGACCGCATACCGAAGATTGGAGTTTGGATAATGTATTGGAACATTTTACGCAAACTACAGCAGCATTTGATCATGTCACAAGCTTAGTTGAACATCTGGTCAATCAATTAAAATCAGGCGATCATGTTATAGTTATGAGTAATTCCGGTTTTGATGATATACATACGAAGTTACTGAATGCAATAGACGGGAGGTTTTGTAACGCATGAAAAAACAAGTTCCATCGAATGAACAAACATTTACTAAAAGTGGCATGTTATTAGGTCTTATTGCTTATCTAGCAGTGATATGTTTAATCGCTTGGGTATTTTAAAAGAAGAACAGTTATGAATGAAAGTAAAATTTATATTAATGCTAATTCCACCTATTTACCCGAACAATCGATTGTCGCTAGCAGACGTTTTTTTTGGTCTTATGAAATAACAGTGGTAAATGATAGTGAAGAAATCGTGCAATTACTTAATCGTTTTTGGCGTATTACTGATATGACAGGCTATGTGGAAGAAGTTCGTGGGCCAGGCGTGGTTGGCTTACAGCCTGTGGTTAAGCCCGGCAAACAATTTACTTATACGAGTTTTTGTCAGTTAACAACACCGCAAGGCACCATGGAGGGGCACTATGAAATGCAGCTTATTGTTAATGAAACACAGTTTGTTGTAGATATTCCTAAGTTCGTTTTAACATCGCCAATGGCGATTGCTGCATCATTTCATGGTAGGCTACATTAGTGATTTATCAAATGCCTGTAAGGAAGGATGATTCAAATGCAATGCAAAAGATTTGTTCTTGTGGGCGGTGCAGGATTTATCGGATCACACTTTGTAGATGCCCTTCTCAAAGAGAGTGGTACTGAAAAAGTAACGATCGTGGATAATTTTTCTACGGGAAAGCGGTGGCATTATGCTGTTCATCAGTATGATACGCGATTGTCTGTGATTCATGCTGACGTTAAAAATATTGATGATCTAGATCAGGCTATGACTGGTCATGACGTGGTATTACATTTTGCATCTAATTCAGATATTTCACAGGCTGCCACAAATCCCAGTGTTGATTTTACGGATGGTCTGTGTCTTACCTACAATGTGCTTGAATCTGCGCGCAAAACTGGCGTTTATAGAATTCTCTATTTTTCAGGAAGCGGAGTCTATGGTGATTTAGGTAGACGAGAATGTTATGAAAATCAAGGGTGTTTGCAGCCTGTTTCACCTTATGGAGCGAGCAAGCTCGCAGGCGAAGCGTTTATTTCAAGTTATTGTCATATGTTTGGCATGAGTGCTTGTGTTTTTCGTTTTGGGAATGTCGTAGGTCCTCGACAAACACATGGTGTAGGTTACGATTTTGTAAGGAAATTACTTAAAAATAATACTTCATTAACCATTTTAGGTAATGGAATGCAGAGCAAATCTTATATTCATGTCTATGATGTCGTAAGAGCTGTTTTATTAGCTAATAAAAAATTAAATACGTCTTATGAAGTTTACAATGTGGCGACAGGAGATTATATTTCAGTGCGAGAAATTGCTGATATCACGGTTGAGTGTATGGGTCTCACACATAAAGTTGATTTTCACTTCAGTGGGGGTGATAGAGGGTGGAATGGTGATGTGCCAGTAGTGCGTCTAAACACTGATAAAATTCGCGCGTTAGGGTGGCGTTCAACCTATAATTCTGCTGAATCGATTAAAGCATCGGTATTTGCGATGTTGGAGCAAGAGTTAAGCTGCGATCCGGTTTACATGGAATGAAGGACATGGCAAAAGATATCGGTATCATAGGCGCAGGACCATCGGGTTTAGCGCTTGGTTTGTTTCTCAAAAAATCTTTTGCATTACTTGAAAAAAATAATCATGTTGGCGGCCATGCTGCTTCATTTGTGCAATCGGGTTTTACTTTTGATTATGGCCCACATATTTTATTTTCACGCGACCAAAACCTATTGCAATTTATCATTCGTACGCTTGGCACGAATGTGAATCAGTGTAAACGTCATAATAAAATCGCATTTAAAGATAGAATGATTAACTATCCTTTTGAAAATGATTTGAAGTCGCTTCCTTTAGAAGATAATTATGTGTGTATACGTGATTTCTTAATCAATCCTTATAAAAAGAAATATCATTCTCCAAATAATATGCGCGAATGGTTTTTAAAAACATTTGGTGAAGGAATTTGTTCACGCTATTTGTTTCCTTATAACGAAAAAATTTGGAATATTTCAGTAGAGCAACTTTCTATGGGCTTAGCAGATAGAATTCCTAATCCGCCTGCAGAAGATATTTTAAAATCATCTTTGGGATATCATACCGAAGGTTATTTGCACCAGCTTTATTATCATTATCCAAAAAAGGGTGGCTATCAAGCCATTTCAGAAGCATGGAAAGAAGAGATGCCCATACATTACGAGTTTAACGTGGATAGTATAGTATGGACGAAAGACCATATGATGAAAGTGACGGCGAGTCATGGCGAGACTAAATTATATCGCTCCATAGTAAGTACCATGCCTATTCATGAACTTATTCAAAAAATAGATTGTCATATTCCATCAGATATTCAAGAAGCAGTTGATCAATTGATTGTGAATCCTATGTTTATTATTTCTTTTGGGATACGTGGAATAGATGTTAATCAATACACAGCTGTTTATTTTCCAGAAAATGAATTTTGGGTAAATCGAATTAGTTATCCTTGTACTTTTTCAGCGGAAAATAGCCCAAAAGAACATTGGAGTTTGCAAGCTGAAATTACCTGCAAAAAAAATTCAGAAATATGGAATAAAACGGATGATGAAATTTTGCAGCATACTAAAGTGGGTCTACAACGACGTAATTTATTACC
Organism: uncultured Coxiellaceae bacterium; assembly: GCA_964533645.1. Lineage (GTDB taxonomy): Bacteria > Pseudomonadota > Gammaproteobacteria > DSM-16500 > DSM-16500 > JABDBK01. Next base: position 10,302 of record CAZHMQ010000018.1, on the reverse strand, counting down.
CAGCGATAATGATATTGTACTTACTCGAGTAGACCGTAAAGATTATTCATATGTAGTTTATGATGTGGGTTATGAAGAAAATGTTAAAAAAATCAGATCATGGTTCAAGTCAAAAGGTATTTATTTGCTAGGTCGTTTTAGTTATTTTGAATATATCAATATTGATATGGCACTGGATAGAGCTATTCAGTTGGCGATTGAACTGAATCAAGATGAAGGAGATATTCAAATATTGAAATCAGCTTATTTAAAAAATTTTAAAAAAATACGTTGTCATTCTGAGCCCTTACGAGAATGAGAGGACATGAAATATGTATAATCTGAAAAAAAAACTTACCGTTGCTATGATCACCATGAATGAAGCCTCTTCGGTTGCTAGGGTCATTAATGATATTAAGGCAGTCGTTCCTCTAGCAGAAATTTTAATCGTGGACTCAAGTAAAGATGATACACCTATCATAGCCGAAGCCTGCGGTGCTCGAGTCATACGTCAATTCCCTCCACGTGGATATGGTCCCGCGATGGAGTGTGCATTACGAGAAGCAAAGGGTGAAGTCGTTGTGACTATGGATTGTGATAATACTTACCCAACTTCGCAAATCCCTGTATTTGCTTCTCTAATTTTAGATCATGGCTATGATGTGATAGATGGTTCTCGATTACATAAAAAACCAAAGGCCATGCCTTGGTTAAACTATATGGCTAACGTTTTTTTTGCCTGCATAGCATCTTTGTTATTTTTTCGTCGTTTCACGGATCTGCATAGTGGGATGCGTGCTTATCGTAAAAGCATGTTAGATCAGATGACTTTTCAAGCAAAAGGCGCAGCCTTGCCAGTTGAATTATTATTAAAACCTATGCGATTAGGTTTTAACATTCACACCGTTTTTATTGATTATCGAGAAAGAATAGGATTAAGTACTATGCAGCCATTAAGCAGTGCGTGGTGGACATTAAAAAGAATAGTTAAAGTTAGAATATTTGTTTGAAAGGGATATTATGTCGCAAATTTTTCAACGCTATGCTTTTTTTGCTATGTTAATTTTTATCACTGTATGGGCCTGGGATATTCAAGCAAATACCTATATCAATCTCGATACTGGTTGGTTTTTAGAAGCAACCCAACGTTTGATGGAAGGTGGTAATTATACAAATGATTTTTTTGAGAATAATCCGCCTTGGATTCTTTATCTAACTATTTTGCCTGTATTGTTTTCAAAAATATTTGTAGTCAATCTTGTTTTGGCAATGCGAATCTATGTTTTTTCTTTTGCGGTAATTTCTTTAAGTCTTTCTTATTATTTTCTTTTAAAGAGTTTTGTTAAATCTGATTTATATGTAGCAAGATTTTTGACTGTGGGACTCGCATTTTTATTTTTAATTTTACCATCCTTTGAGTTTGGCCAACGGGAAAATGTATTTTTTATATTGACCATGCCATATTTATTTATGATGGAACAACGGCTGCGAGGCCATGATGTAAATTTTTACCTTGCTATTTTTGTGGGTTTATCATCAGGCGTAGTTTTTATTTTGAAACCTTATTTTTTAATGACCTTATTTCTTGTGGAATGTTATTATCTTATTAATAAAAAAAATATAAAAGCCGTGATAAGACCTGAAACTATAGCTATCATGATGTTGTTGATGGCTTATATCATTATCATAGGATTATATCATAGAGATTATCTTGCCACAGTATTACCTATTGCAACGCGTTATTGTTATTTTGGAACAAGAAATCCTTGGGTTAATCTCTTTTTTAGTCAGTTTTGTCTCGTGTGTTATCTTTCAGTGTTATTCTGCCTGCTTACTTATAAGCTTAATCGGTTTAAGTCATTGACACACATTTTTTTGCTAGCATGGCTAGGATTCTTTTTTTCTTATGCTATTCAGCAAGAGGATGTTTATTATCGTTTAATTCCTGCATATGGAATGTCTTTGTTAATTCTCATGCTTTCCTATGCAAGTTATGTTTCAACGCCTATTTCTATCAAGCATAGTAAAGTTTACCTGTGGGTCTTTTATTTTGCATTAATTTTGTTGATGTATTTAAAGAAAACGACTTTTTTACTGGATTATTATCCTTTGTTTTATTCTTGGCTTTCGTTTTTTATGGTGACACTAGTGTGTGGTTTGGTTCTATATTTGTTACCACTCAAATTTGCTATAGATTTTTATAAACGTTTTTTCATCGCATTTTTTTTAATAAGTTTGTTTATTTGTAGTTTAAATTATTATATAAATTTGACAGAGTTACAGGCTCTTGCTGTGGATGTGGTTGCTATGATTGTTTATGCTTGCTTAATTCCCGCAGATTACAATACTAAAAAATATTATATGGCATTTGTTTTTGTGGCTTGTTTGATTGTATTACTGCCGTTTTTTCAGTTGTTCACTATGCTTGAAATAACAAAAAATAATAAAAAATATTATGAAGGCATGGTCAATTATATAAATAATCACATCCCTCAAAAATCTTATTATTTTTTTACTACAAACATTCCTAACTTTATGGAACATCACGCAACGAATGCTTCACGTTTTTCATTTTTTTGGTTTTTGCCAGGGTTAGTTAAGGAATCTTATTACCTTAAAGATAAAAAAACTTATGACGAATACCATAGGAATAAGAAGTTCTTTGTTGATATGGTGGCAGAAGATTTGGCTATTAAAAAACCCGAGTGGGTTTTTGTGGATAATTTAGCAGTAAAAAGTTATTTGTTTTGGCGCACACATCATATGCTTATACCCATTTCATTTAACTACTTGACTTATTTTGATGATAATAAGAACTTTAAAGAGGTTTGGAAACATTACCGTTATCTTACCACTATCACGAGTTATCGTTATACTCGTTTGAATCCTTATCAATACACATTACAGTTAAGTTATAAACATATTCCAGAGGAGTCAACTGTCCCATTTCATGCATTATATTTATATTTGAATAGCCAACATCATGTAGAAATGGCTTTCAGAGATGAAAATAAGCACTTCAGAAAAATAGTGGTGTCTATGAGTGAAAATCAACTTCATGCTATCAAACATGTCCTAGCTACGCCAGGTATGTATCTTGAAAAGCGAGACAAAATGAATTTTTTTAGATGGGTTTTGAAGCAGTCGGTGGAGTATGAAGTGTATAAATATGATATTTATCAGCGCAGTTCCCCTCTTCCCGCAAACGCATGAGCAAGAGTGCCGCTATCAATATACTCAAGTTCTCCGCCAAAAGGAACTCCGTGAGCAATGCGAGTAATTTTAACCCCGTATTGTTTGAGTAGTTCAGAAATATAATGTGCTGTTGCTTCACCTTCTACGGTAGGATTCGTTGCAATAATGACTTCTTTGATGGTTTGTTGAGAAAGAAGTATGCTTAAATCTTTCATGCCTAAATCATCAGGCCCTATACCATCTAAAGGTGACAGATGTCCCATGAGCGTGAAGTAATGTCCGCGGTAACCACCCATGTGTTCAACAGCAATGATATCAATAGGACTTTCGACGATGCAAAGTAGGGATGTGTCGCGTTGTGGTGAGGTGCAGATTCTACAAAGATCGGTTTCACTAAAAGTACGACATTTTTTACAATGATGAATATCATGCATGGCATCTTGTATGGTTTTTGCAAGATGCTTACCTTTTTCGCGTCCACGTTCCAGCAATTGAAATGCCATGCGTTGTGCTGTCCGGGGGCCAACCCCGGGGAGACAGCGCAAGGCTTCAATGAGTTGCTCAAGTAATGGGCTAAATGACATCATGACGGGTTATTCATCGCTAGGCAAATCAAAACCATCTGGTAGTTTAATGCCGGTGAGTGAAGACATTTTTTCACGCGTACCTTTTTCAATTTTGGTAGCAGCATCATTGATTGCTGCAGCAATCAAGTCTTCGATTATGGTTTTGTCTTCTTTTAACAATGACGGGTCGAGAGTGACGCGTTTTGCCATATGTTGACCGGTCATGACAATTTTTACCATTCCACCACCTGATTGCCCAGTAACTTCCATATCAGCAACTTGTTTTTGAATTTCTTGCATTTTTTGTTGCATTTCTTGTGCCTTTTTCATTAACTCTCCCAGGCCGGGCTTGTCTCCAAATGCTTTGCTCATTTTATGGGCTCCTAGATTGTTTATTTTGTGGTGAAAATTCTACAGGCTGTTTGCAATTCTACTATGCTGGTCCAAAATCCTCGATTTTTTCCGGGAAGTACGCTCACATACCAACAACGTATGCTGTGCTGCGATCCTCAAAAATCAAGGATGTTGGGCTCAGCCTAGCGAATTGTAAACAAGCCCTAAATTATAACAAAAACTATGTAGGTGTAACAGATGAAAGTGTTGCATTAAATAATCCCATGATTTTTTGTATTTCACTGTCGTTTTGAATTGCAGCATCTGCGGCCGACTGTCTTGCTGTTTTTTCTTGCTGTTGTTGTTTCATGGGAGTGTTGTTTGTTGTGTCGGTTACTTTAATATCAAGTTTTATAGGTTTGTTTAAATGACGAGCCAAAGCTTCTTCAATTCTGTCGCTTAACTTTTTGTTTAGCATGGCGGCATGTGTGGAGGCAAGTTTGAGTGTAATGTGATTTTCTTGGATGCTGCATAAACCGCAATTAGAAGCTAGGACGTAAGCCATACCGGTCAATCCTAGTGTGGGTAGCATCTCAGTCCAAGGCGAAGTATTTTCAGTGATAGGCTTTGTGACATGAGTTTCTTTTTTTGCTGGATGAGTTATAGATGTCGCAGGGGGTTTTGTGGTGGGTGATGGTGATGAGGAGTTTTCACTGGTAGCAGGTTGAAATGCTAACATACGCATTAAAATCATTTCAAAACCTTGTTGCATATTGGGTGTCAGTGGTAAATCACGCCGACCTATTAAAGCAATTTGATAGTAAAGTTGAATATCTTCGGCATTAAAACGATGGGCAAGAGTTTTTATAGCATCTGTTTCCTCGCGCGCCTCGGGTATCATTTGAAGGATGCTGATACGATGAAAAATAGATAATATATCTTCCAATGCTTGATTGAAATCGGGAGCCATTTCAGCGAGATGTTCTATCTCATGTAATAATTGCATTCCATCTCGTTCTGCTAATGCGTTAAGCAAGCGTAATAAAGCATCTTGTTCGATACTGCCTAGCATTTGCCGTGTGTCGGCCGTCGTAATTTTTTCAGCACAAAACGCAATAGTTTGGTCGAGCAAGCTTAGTGCATCACGCATGCTACCATCAGCGGCATCGCTCAAGAGCTGTAATGCTTGCGTCTCATAGGAAATATTTTCGGTAGAGCAAACTTGTTGTAAATGTGCGCTGATTTGTTGAGGCGGAACGCGTTTTAGATTGAATTGTAAGCAACGGGAAAGAATGGTAATTGGTAAACGTTTTGGATCCGTTGTTGCAAATAGGAATTTGACATACGGTGGTGGTTCTTCTAGTGTTTTTAATAAGGCATTAAAGCTATGGCCAGATAGCATGTGAACTTCATCGATGAGATAGACTTTGTAGCGACCTTGCACAGGCTGGTAATGTATGTTTTCCAACAGTTCACGAGTATCTTCTACTTTTGTTCTTGACGCTGCGTCGACTTCAATCAAATCGAGAAAGTGCCCTGCATTGATGGCGGTACAATTTTTACAAGTGCCACAAGGATGGGAAGTGACTCCTGTTTCGCAATTAAGACATTTTGCCAGAATGCGCGCGAGGGTTGTTTTACCCACGCCGCGTGTACCGGTGAATAAATAGGCATGATGTAAGCGTTGATGATCGAGTGCATTGGTTAGCATGCGCAAAATATGCTCTTGACCAACCATTTGTTGAAAGTTTTGTGGCCGCCATTTACGCGCGAGAACTTGATAGTTCATGGTGTATAATCCGTCATCTAATGGAGGCAACCAGAACTAGCCCGACTTCGGCGCCCGCATCTGCCACTACCGTTGCTTCCTTCCGGACCTGGCGGGGTTTGCAACATAGCGTCGCGAAGAGACCAGCTCTGATTACCAAAACAGGGTGCTGCTTGAACTTAATAACCTAGAGTAGATTATCAATGGGAGCGATTCTAACAGATTTTAATAAGAATGCTACGTATTTTTCAGGTTTCCCATTAAACCACAGTTAATGGGAAATCTCTGAAAATAGGTTCATATCAATCATTATCCAAAAGTGTGGTATTCAACTTTATTTAGTAAAGAATCATCTTGTTGAGCCACTGGAGTAGAAGTTGTTACTGTATCATTCGCTGAAGCTGTTTCTCTAGAGACCTTGGAAGATCTGTCTTGAAAAAATGCAACAGGCGATGATAATTCACCACCCACCTCATTATCTGATGGAGTATCTCTATGATAAGATCTCGTTCGAGGTGTGCTATCGATATGTCTTACAGAGCTAAAAAAGTTAATCGCTCCACCCACTAATCCTCTTGCAGTTTCCGCGAAACTTATCGATGTTGTTTGCTGGACAACGACAGGCGTAGAAGATTTATCTTCTTCAAACCCCGGTTCGTCGGTAACAGGATTGGTGTAGGCTGCCAATCTGCGTCCATATTTCTGAGGATCTTCTTCTCGCGTAGGTTGCTCATGACAAAACTTGTGTTGAGCTTGATGGATAAATAAGTCAAGTTGTGCCTTTGCTCCTTTTTCTTGGGGACGTTCTTCGTTAATAGCAGCTATTTCTCTTGCATCTTTATATGCTAAATACTGCATGAGTCCAGGATCTGAGGAGTCAGACATTCTTTGATTAGCTTCGTCTTTTAGCTCTTGAATCAATCGTTTCCTGTGATTCTGGCCTACGACATCTCTGTATTCTTCAGGATGGTGTTGTATTCCCATAGTAAGATATTTTCCTGTAGAAATTTCAACACCTTCAATGATACCATCGTCGGTTGACATAGTGACTTTTAATTTTGAATTAGCAGGTATCTTTGTGAGATATTGAGAATGTGAGCACCAAATTCCAAAAGTATAAGCTGGCTTATTCTCTTGAAATTCGCGTTCTACCGCATTGTACAATTGACTACCTTTTCGAACCGTGACGTGGTTACCCACAAATTCCTTGCGGTGATAGATACCTGGTATGTCCTCACCCTTATCATTATGCATATCAAACATAGTGATTGGATTTTTTCGCATGAACAGGTGCGCATATGTATAAGTGTAAACTGGCTTAACAAATATTTTAGGGTCATGCTGAGACATTTGCACTAATCTAGGTTTAGGATTAAGTGAAACTACCGTATCAGTTAGGTCCTTTAAAGGGGCGCCATAAAAATATCCAATAGCTTGATGTCCACGACATATTCCAATAAGTGGGATATCGGTTGATGCCAGTTTAATAAGCTCCCTTTCAAATTGTCGTCGCTTGGCATAACTTTTGCACTCTTCAGGTTCGGAAACATCACCCGTGAGATCAGACAATATATTAGGGCCACCTGGTAAGAAAATACCATGAATAGCTTTGTTTGTTTTAAAAACAGGATGATTTAACCCTACCGCAGGAGAAACTGGAACAATCTCCAGGTCATTTATTTCAAAATACTTAACCACTTGCTCAGAATGTTGCACGCCTCCTTCTATATCGTCGAGCACGACAATGACAGGCTTATTTCCAGCATCAGTTTGTTGAGCTAATTGAAATTTTTGAACATATGTTAAGGCATAAGGATTACTTAGCGTATCCTCTGCTCCATCATTGGTATCTTGGAATCTATTAGAACTCATATAACCCTCGCTCGTTTATCTTCAGCATGTTAAGCAGTCTCGCTACGGCTTCTACTGCCGAATCTAGGATAATTATACATACATGGGATAACTAATGCAAAAAAAACACATTATCATCTAAATTGTATAATTAATATGTCTAATGACTTGATTAATCTATAGGTTATATAGAAAAAATGGGTAAGGGATGTTCACGGTTTTGTTAATGTGATTTTTTTGCGCAATTTTCTGCATACAAGGTAAAGAAGTCAGTTTTGATAATTTTGAGAGCAAATGGTTTTTTACTTGATAAAAGTTTTTTCGATTCTTCTTGGGCGGATGGTGCAAATTGGCGGAGAGAGAGGGATTCGAACCCTCGGTACGCCGTTAAGCGTACACACACTTTCCAGGCGTGCTCCTTAAACCGCTCGGACATCTCTCCAATAGGATGGAGCGTAAGGGTAAACTAGAATGCTTTATTGCGCAATACTTACAGAAGCAGTTTTTCTAATAGACGCTCATAAATTTGAGTCAATAAGTCTACATCCGAAATATTGACGCATTCGTTAATTTGATGAACAGTATTGTTACAGGGGCCAAGCTCAACAACTTCCGCTCCAGTGGGTGCAATAAAACGTCCGTCACTCGTTCCGCCGCCCGTTGAAAGTACAGGATCTAATTCAGTGATTTCTTGAATGGATTTTTTAACACAATCCATGAGTTTGCCCTGTGTTGTTAAAAAAGGTTGAGCGGAAAGATCCCATTGTAAATCAAATTGTAATTGATGTTTTTCTAATATTTCAGTGACACGTTTTTGCAAATTTTCGACAGTCGACGCTGTACCAAAACGAAAATTAAACGTGAGCTCAATCGTGTCAGGTATGACATTGGCAGCGCCGGTGCCTGAATGAAGGTTTGAAATTTGAAAAGTGGTAGGAGGAAAATATTCGTTACCGTCGTCCCATTTTATGGAGACAAGGTCTTTTAATGCAGATGCTATGATGTGGATAGGGTTGATAGCATGCTCAGGAAAGGCAACATGACCTTGTTTGCCAAAAACAATCAGTTTTCCATGTAAAGATCCGCGCCTGCCAACTCTAATTTGATCGCCTAATAATTTATCCGAGCTTGCTTCACCTATGATGCAATAATCTATTTTTTCATTGCGATTCACTAGCGTTTCTACGACTTTTTTGGTGCCATGAATACTTGCACCTTCTTCATCACTGGTAATAAGAAAAGCAATAGAGCCTGAATATGGAGGATTTTTTTGGATAAAATTTTCAGCTGCAACAATCATCGCAGCCAAGCCGCTTTTCATATCTGCAGCACCACGCCCATATAAAAACCCATCACGTATAGTAGGTTCAAAGGGAGGACTGTCCCAGGCTTCTAAAGGCCCAGTTGGAACAACATCGGTGTGACCTGCAAAAACTACTAAAGGAGATGCGGTGCCATGTCTTGCCCACAGATTTTTGACGTCGTGAAATTTCAGCGATTCGATATGAAAATTCGATCGTTTAAGTCGTTCACCTATTAATTCTTGGCAGCCGCCATCGTGAGGAGTGACTGATTCACAACGAATGAGTTTTTGGGTAAGTGCTAATGTATCAGACATAACATATCCTTATGCATCAATATTGCGTAATAGTTCGTTGATGCCCACTTTTTCACGCGTTTTTGCATCGACTTTTTTGACAATCACAGCACAATAAAGACTATATTTTCCATCATGACCCGGTAAATTTCCGGAAACAACGACTGAGCCTGCAGGAATACGTCCGTAAGAAATGTTACCAGTGGCACGATCATAAATGCGTGTGCTTTGTCCTATATAAACACCCATAGAAATGACGGAACCTTCTTCGACTATCACTCCTTCAACGATTTCTGAGCGAGCACCAATAAAACAATTATCTTCGATGATAGTGGGATTGGCTTGCAGAGGTTCCAATACGCCACCTATGCCAACACCGCCAGAAAGATGGACGTTTTTGCCGATTTGTGCACAAGAACCCACGGTTGCCCACGTATCGACCATAGTACCTGAATCGATATATGCGCCTATATTGACATACGAAGGCATTAAAATAGTATTTGGAGCTATATAAGCACCTTTACGTACGACTGCTGGTGGTACAATTCTGCTACCTCCGATGGCAATATTTTCACTATCAAATTTAAGTGCGACTTTATCGTAATATTGGGTAAATCCACCGTCTATGACTTTATTATCATGGGTTCTAAAATACAGTAAAACGGCTTTTTTTAGCCATTGATGGATTTGCCATTGTCCATTGATTTTTTCAGCCACCCTAGCTTTACCAGTGTCTAACAGCGTGATGGCATCCGAAATGGCTTTTTTAACATCAGCAGGCGCAGTTTGTGGGGTGATGTTTGCACGATGCTCAAAGGCGGATTCAATGAGTGAGATTAAGTCTTGCATAGCGGATCCATGTGAGTGAATTTGCTCACATGGTAAATGTTTATTTTAAAAAATTAAAGTCCTAATGTTTTGCGCAAACAATTATCTAATAAATCCATTTCTTCTAAAGTAAGATCGCCTATTTTTTCGATGATTCTAGTTTTATCAATAGCTCGGATTTGATC
>CAZHMQ010000017.1:20818-30403 GCA_964533645.1 uncultured Coxiellaceae bacterium | reverse complement strand
TAGAGTTGCTTGATCGGGTGTTTGCGATGGTTTTAGTCTTGTTGGCTATTATAGTGATAGTGATTTAAATGCGATTTTTAATTTTTATTTTTTTGCTATATGGCACAAAAAGCTTCGCCTGCGAAGTCATCGATGATTTTGGACGAATTGTAAAACTACAAAATCCTGCAAAACGTATCATTAGTCTTGCACCTGATGCTACTGAAAACTTATTTGCAGTAGGTGCGGGGAATCGTATGGTGGGAGTGATGCAAGGCAGCGATTATCCCTTGGCTGCAAAAAAAATTCCCGTCGTCGCTCGTTATAATACAATAGATATAGAAATGATGTTAAGTTTGCATCCTGATCTTATTGTGGCGTGGGCTGATGGTGTAAATATCAAACAACTTGAGCACAGAGGCATTGCTGTTTTTTTTAGCCGTCCTAAAAAATTAACCGATGTTCCTAAAACATTACAAAAATTAGGTTGTTTAACGGGGAATGAAACAATAGCTAATGAAGCTGCGGCAAAATATATGCAACAGTATTCCATATTGTCTAAGCAATATAAAAAAACAAAGCCTGTGACGGTTTTTTATCAGCTTTGGTCTAATCCACTCATAACGATAACAAAAGAAAGCTGGATTAATGAAGCTATAGATTTTTGTGGTGGTAGAAATATTTTTGCACGATTGAAAACTGTGGCACCAGAAGTGACAATGGAATCTGTTATTGTAGAAAATCCTGATATGATAGTGGGTACTGATAAAACAGATGATTGGAAGAAATCTTGGCAAGCATGGCCTAGCTTGCACGCCGTTAAGCATCAATTGTTAGTGTCGGTGAATCCTGATTTAATTGAACGTGCTAGCCCACGATTATTGGATGGAGTCAGTCAATTATGTGCCTCAATTGACCATGCAAGGAATAGTAGCGTATGAAAATGTTTTATATGGATAAGGAAAAAAAGCTACTTATGCATTGGAGTGCTTGGTTCTATTTAGGGCATGTCTTGTTTTTTTGGATGATAGGCTTAAACTATTTTTTTGCCGTTCCTTCATTTTCGTTTTTTAGTCTGATTGATGATGTTGTGTTGTTAAGTTTTGTGGGTCATCTGGCAGTCCTTGCTCTCTCACCTTGTGTATTATTATTGCCTCTGATTTTACTTTTCCCTAATCGATATCTGATTTTTGTAACCGCATCCATTATTGCAGCGACTGCTTCAAGTTTATTGGTTATAGATGCTATTGTTTATAATCTTTATCATTATCACCTGAATAATACCGTTTTAACTCTCGCATTTCATGGTATTACAAAAGATATTTTGGGCCTTTCCTTTCGCGAAAAAATCATTCCAATTTTTATTATTATGTTTTTTGTAATGATAGAGTTATGTTATGCAAGATGGTTGTGGCGTACGATACAAACCAAAATTATATTGCATGGATGGTTTAAATATATTTTCGTCATGCTAGCACTTCTTGTGTATACCTCATACATTATGATTGTGATTCAGATGAATCCTTTGTGGCTTCGAAATTATATAGAAAAAACTCGATTCTTGCCTTTTTATGCGCATGCACTGAGTGTGGTCATGCCAAAAAACAAAGAAAGCCTTGCCCTTATCCGCATTGATGATAAAGATCCCTTACGTTATTTGAATACGAATGCTGAGTTAACATATCCTAAAAATCCACTTCAATTCGAAGAAAAAAAACCACTCTTCAATTTAGTTATCATAGGGATAGATTCGTGGCGTTTTGATATGTTGAATCAAGAAGTCACCCCTCATATTCTAAAGTTTTCAAAAAAATCTTGGGTTTTTCATCAACATATCAGCGGTGGTAATGCAACGGGTCCTGGAATTTTTTCTTTATTTTATGGCTTGCCGGCAAATTATACCTTGGCCATGGAAAACCAACATCGCAGTCCAGTATTGATCGAAGCATTAATGGCGCATCATTATCAAATGGGTGTGTTTTCAAGCGCGCCACTTTATATGCCGCCGATTAATCGATCAGTATTTCAACATATGGCTAATTTACAAAATGAGAGCATAGCTGCAACCACAGTGCTTTTACGTGATCAATCGGTTTCCAAAAGATTTGCTGAATTTATTGAACATAGAGATTTAGCAAAACCGTTTTTTAGTTTTTTATTTTTTGATGCCGCTCATAGTTATTGTGGAACAGATACGATTCCAGGACCTTTTCAACCGACGGCAAATCGATGCAATCGATTGATGTTTAACAAAGCTCGAGATTATCAAGAATATTTGAATCGCTATAAAAATGCAGTGTTGTCTGTCGATGCTGAAGTCAATCAAGTGATTAACACACTCCAGTCTAAAAAACTCTTAGAAAATACAGTCGTTATGATAGTGGGAGATCATGGCGAAGAGTTTGATGATGGTAATAAAGGTTTTTATGGACATGCCAGTAATTTTGGTCACTACCAAACTCAGACACCATTAGTCGTTTATTGGCCAGGTGAACAACCGAAAAATGTCGATCATAAAACCAGTCATTTTGATGTTGTACCTACGTTGATGGTTAAATTGCTGGGCTGTCTAAATAAACCCACGGATTATGCATTAGGCAATAGCTTGTTAGATAGGAAACCGCGTCCTTATTTTATTATTAGTAGTTATGTCGATTTTGGAGTGATAGAGCCTGAGCGTATTACCACGATTTATTCGGTGGGAAATTATCATATCGAAAAACCTAATGGTGATGCTATGGATGATGGTGTTCTGAATGTTGCAACAATGCGAAAAGTATTTGATGAACTCCATTATTATTATCGCAATTCCAATTAAGAACCTGTTCTAAGTGGGCTAGCAGATACCAAATTTAATCCAAACAGTGTGGCTTTTTTTCTTCAGTTTTTGATCAAACCACGTTAAAATACTGCGCATTCGTTAGTGTGGGCTCGTAAATATGTTCAATATACAACCAATAATACGCACATAAACCACGAATTTACGTTAAAATAGAATAATAACTCCCTTTTTAGATAAAAAATAAATAAGGAACACGGCATGAAAAACCAATTGGATGATATTGATCCAATCGAAACCCAAGAGTGGCTAGAGGCACTCGCATCGGTAGTTGAAAACGAGGGCTTAGATAGAGCGCGTTTTATTATTGATACTTTATTGGAAGATGCGCAAAAATTGGGCGTAGCTAGCGGCGGCGTCAGTCTAAATACTCCTTATTGCAATACTATTTCTGCAGAACAGCAACCTTCTTATCCGGGTGATCTAGAGTTAGAAAAAAAGATTGAAGCGATTAATCGTTGGAATGCGATTGCCATGGTGATACGCGCTAAGCGTAACGCAGGCGGGGTAGGTGGTCACTTATCTTCCTATGCTTCCATTGCAACCCTTTATGAAGTGGGTCTGAATCATTTTTTTCATGGCGCAACAGCTGACACTCCAGGGGATTTAGTCTATTTCCAAGGCCACTCTTCGGAAGGAAATTATGCCCGTGCCTTTTTAGAAGGCAGACTGAGTGAAAAACACTTAATTAACTTTCGTCAAGAAGCAGGCGGCGAAGGTGTATCATCGTATCCGCATCCATGGTTAATGCCTAATTTTTGGCAATTTGCGACAGTATCCCTGGGTTTGGGACCTCTCCAAGCTATTTATCAAGCGCGTTTTATTAAATATTTAGAAAATCGTAAATTAATACCCGAAAATCACCGTAAAGTATGGGTGTTCGCGGGTGACGGGGAGATGGATGAACCCGAATCCACAGCGGGTCTCGCGATGGCGGTTCGCGAAAATTTAGACAATATCATTTATGTGGTCAATTGTAACTTACAACGCTTAGATGGTCCTGTTCGCAGTCACGGTAAAATCGTGCAAGAATTGGAAGGCTTATTCAAGGGCGCGGGTTGGAATGTGATTAAAGTCATCTGGAGTCATCATTATGATGCTTTATTTGCCAAAGATACTAAAGGTTTATTATTAAAAAGACTTACTGAAATTTTGGATGGTGGTTTACAGACCTCTTATGTATCAAATGCAGAATATCGACGTAAATTCTTATCAGGCGACAATCCAGAATTGCTTGAATTGTTAGCAGGTTTATCCGATAAAGAAGTGGATGAACTGAGTCGCGGCGGTCATGAGTTCGAAAAAGTTTATGCAGCTTATGATGCTGCAGTAAAACACAAGAACCAACCCACAGTGATTTTAGCGCATACCGTTAAAGGTTATGGATTAGGTAAAGGTGGTGCAGAAGGACGTAACATCGCTCATAACCAGTTAGAAATGTCAGAAAAAGAATTAAAAGAATTCAGAGATCGCTTCAATTTACCGCTGACGGACAAACAATTGGCCGATCTTGCATTTTATAAGCCAGATGAAAATAGTCCTGAAATGCAATATTTGCATGCGCAACGTAAAAAATTAACGGGTTATTTACCTGCTCGGTTTGCGACATCGAATCCATTGGTGACACCTGATCTCAAAGCATTTGAATCTATTTTAGCAGGTTCAAATGACAGAACCATGTCAACGACTATGGTTTTAGGCCGTATTTTGAACATCTTATTAAAAGACAACAATATCGCAGATCGCTTAGTGCCAATTTTTTCAGACGAAGTGCGTACCTTTGGTATGGAAGAGCTTTTCCGTAAAATTGGTATTTATTCACATGTAGGTCAGCTTTATACGCCAGAAGATAAAGAACAATTGCTTTATTATCGCGAATCTGAAGATGGTCAATTACTCGAAGAAGGTATTACCGAAGCGGGTTGTATGGCATCGTGGATTGCAGCAGCAACGTCGTACTCTACGCATCATGTGCCCATGATTCCATTTTTTACCTATTATTCGATGTTTGGATTTCAACGCGTAGGTGATTTTATTTGGGCTGCAGGCGATATGCGTGCACGTGGTTTCTTAATAGGCGCAACAGCAGGACGTACTACGCTTGAAGGAGAAGGCTTGCAACATCAAGATGGCCAAAGTTTGTTAGCAGCATCGGCTGTGCCTAATTGCAAATCGTATGATCCAGCCTATGGTTATGAAATGGCTGTGATTATTCAACACGGTTTAAAAGTCATGTATCAAGAAGAACAAGATGTGTTTTTCTACATCATGGCGATGAATGAGCGATATACTCAACCTGCTATGCCAAGCGGTTGCGAAGAAGGTATTATCAAAGGCATGTATTTATTTAGAACATCCAATCACTCTGAATTACAAGTTCAATTATTAGGTAGCGGTGCAATTTTAAATGAAGTCATTGCTGCAGCTGATTTATTGAAAAAAGATTTTGATGTCTCAGCTGATATTTGGAGTGTGACCAGCTTTAACGAATTAAGTCGTGAAGGCATTGCGTTGCAACGTGAACACATGTTTATGCCTAAACAAAAGCCAAAAATGAGTTATGTGGAACAATGTTTACAAGATCGTAAGGGACCCGTGATTGCATCCACGGATTATGTACGCGCTTATGCAGAACAAATCAGGCCATTTATGGGGTTACGCTCTTACACGGTACTTGGAACAGATGGGTTCGGTCGTAGCGATACGCGTGATCGTTTGCGTCATTTCTTTGAAAACGACAGGCATCATATTGCAGTCGCCGCACTTTATGCTTTGGCCAAAGAAGGCACAATTCCTATGACTAAAGTGACGGCAGCGATAAAAAAATATAATATTGATACGAACAAACCCAATCCGATAACCGTATAAGGGAGGATTAACCTTGGTAATGAAAAATATAACAGTTCCCGACGTGGGGACTTCCGAAGTTGATGTGATAGAAGTTTTAGTGAAACCAGGTGATACCATCAAAGTTGAATCTCCTTTGGTAACGTTAGAATCAGATAAAGCTACAATGGACGTTCCTTCATCGGATGCCGGTATTGTCAAAGAAATTAAAATCAAAGTAGGCGACAAAGTTTCACAAGGTTCAGTGATTCTTGTGTTAGATACGGCTGCCGATAGCAAAGCGACTAAAGTTGAAACTGTGTCTGAAGCTCCTCTCGAAGTGAAAAAACCAGAACCAAAAGCAGCAGAACCCGAACCTCTGAATGTCCAAACTGGTACAGTGATTCCTGCCGGCCATAATGCGGACGTACATGCAGGTCCTGCTGTGCGTAAATTGGCCCGTGAATTTGGTGTGGATCTTTTACAAGTCGCAGCATCGGGCCCAAAACAACGTATTTTAAAAGAAGATGTACAACAATTTGTAAAATCCAAATTAGCACAAGTGCCAGCCACATCCGGGATGGGATTGCCGTCCGCGCCAGTCGTTGATTTTGCTAAATTTGGTCCAATTGAGACGCAAGCGCTTTCACGCATTAAAAAATTATCGGGTAAGAATTTACATCGCAATTGGTTGTTAGTTCCGCATATCACCCAATTCGGCGAAGCAGATATTACGGATATGGAAGAGTTTCGTGTAGCAAATAAAACAAGCTTTGAAAAACAAGGTGTCAAATTAACACCTTTAGTTTTCATCATGAAAGCTGTTGCGTCAAGTTTGAAAGCCTATCCTCAATTTAATGCATCCCTTGATGCCAATGGTGAAAATTTAATTTTAAAAAAATATGTCAATATTGGTGTGGCAGTTGATACTCCGGATGGTTTAGTTGTGCCTGTGATTCGTGATGTGGATAAAAAAGGTTTAATGGAATTAGCTAAAGATTTGGCGACTGCAAGCGACAAAGCACGCACTAAACAACTCACTGCAAACGATATGCAAGGTGGTTGTTTCTCCATTTCAAGTTTAGGTGGTATTGGCGGTACAGCATTTACCCCTATTGTGAATGTACCTGAAGTTGCAATTTTAGGTGTTTCTAAATCATCCTTCAAACCGGTTTATCAAGATGGCGCATTTGTTCCGCGTTTGATGTTACCTCTATCTTTATCTTACGATCATAGAGTCATAGATGGGGCAGATGGTGCGCGTTTTATCGCATTTTTAAGTAATACATTAACAGATATTCGAAGTTTATTATTATAGGAAGAGATAAATCATGAGTGATGTCATTCAAACAGAAGTAGTGGTCATTGGTAGTGGTCCTGGTGGTTATGCAGCGGCTTTTCGTGCATCCGATTTAGGTAAAAAAGTTGTATTAGTTGAGCGTTACGAAAAAATCGGCGGTGTGTGTTTAAACGTAGGTTGTATCCCTTCTAAAACGTTATTGCATGCCGTGAAAGTCATGGAAGAAGCTCATGAATTAGCAGAATATGGTATTGAATATAGCAAACCTAAAATAAACATAGACAAACTTCGTGATAAAAAAAATAAAGTCGTCTCCCGATTAAATAACGGCATAGCAGCACTTGCTAAACAACGTAAAGTTGAAGTAGTGCAAGGTCTTGCTCAATTTACCGGCAGTCATGAAATAGTCGTAGAAGGTTCACAAGGCAAAAAAACTATAACATTTGAAAATGCGATTATTGCTAGCGGTTCCCGTCCAGTAAAATTACCGTTTTTGCCAGATGATGCACGTATTGTGGATTCAACAGGTGCATTGGAATTAGAAAATACCGAATCAAACATGTTAGTCATTGGTGGTGGTATTATCGGTTTAGAAATGGCAACCGTTTATCATGGTTTAGGTGCTGAAATCAGCATTGTTGAGCTCATGGATCAACTTATTCCGGGTGCTGATAAAGATTTAGTAACACCTTATGCTAAACGCATTCAAAAACGTTATAAAAATATTTATCTCAAAACCAAAGTTACCAAAGTCGAAGCGAAAAAAGATGGTCTTTGGGTCACATTTGAAGGTGAAAATGCACCGGCTAAACCTGAACGTTTTGATAAAATTTTATCAGCAGTAGGTCGTAGACCCAATGGTGATTTAGTCAATGCAGCGAAAGCAGGCATTAAAGTGGATGAGCGCGGGTTTATTCCAGTCGACAAACAAATGCGTACCAATGTCCCACATATTTATGCGATCGGTGATGTAGTGGGTAACCCTATGTTAGCCCATAAAGCAACGTATGAAGGTCGATTAGCTGCTGAAGTGATTGCAGGATTAAAGCACTATTCCGATGCAAAATGTATTCCAAGTGTGGCTTATACGGATCCTGAAATTGCATGGGCAGGTGTTACCGAAAACGAAGCGAAAGCAAAAGGTATTCCATACGGCAAAGGCGTATTCCCATGGGCTGCTAGCGGTCGTGCATTAAGCATGGGCAGAGATGAAGGCTTTACTAAACTTATCATCGATGAAAAAACCCATCGAGTCATAGGTGGCGCAGCCGTCGGTCCAAATGCCGGTGAATTGATTTCAGAAATTGCTTTAGCCATTGAAATGGGTTGCGACGTGGAAGATGTTTCATTAACTATTCATCCTCATCCAACACTTTCAGAATCGGTTGCTTTAGCTGCTGAAGTGTATGAAGGTACTATCACCGATTTATTCATGCCTAAGAAAAAGCCGGTGACGGAAAAGGCGTAATGTTTTTTCTTCTTGCGAGCCCAGTGTGTATAGCTGGGCCGTCCTTTCTTATATTTGTCTATTTTTCAATACATTGTACCCAAATTTGACCAAAAACTCAGGTTTGATCTATAATTAATCAATATGATCTAGAAGAGGTGGTTATGACACATTCTGATAGAAAACATGAAGATATTGAGGCTGCTAGAGAAAAGCGTGAAAAAGAAGAGGAAGATCGACTAGAGGCGCAAGCCAAGTATCATAAAGACTTAGAAGAATCGATGGGAAATATTAGAGCGTGGTCTAAGCAACTTGAAGATCTGATTAAGGATAAAAAAGAAAACACAGAAGTTGCTCAAACACTAGCACAAAATATTGAAAGGGAATATAAGAGATGGGATAAAAATATGCCGGAATTCCCTGAGAAAGAGAAACATCATGAAGCTGCAGCTGCTGGCATAATGAGAAGAGCAAGGATGGTTCTTGAATCATTTAGTAGATTATTTAAAGCACCTCAACCAGAAGTAACAGAAGTCAAAGTTGAAGTAGTTACGCCACCACAACCAGAAATAAAAGTTGAAATGGTTAGACCACCAGCTTCAGTAACAGGTGTTTTAACTCGTGGACGAATTGTTGAACCATCCTTCGATTTTGGTAAGGAGGAGAAAACTGCTGAGCCTATCATTCAACATGCTGAGGTCGTCAATCCACCCAAAGTTTCCTCTCAAGTATCTACTCGTATTGAACCTATAGTATCCGAATCAAAATTTGATAGAGAAGAAAAAAAATCTAATACTGAAAAAGACGATGCAGAACTTGCACGTTATTTACAAGCAGTTGAAAATATTAGCGCAGGAAGAGGAACTCGTGCTGATAGCAAGGTAATTAATGCGTGGGAAGATAAGTTAGATAACATGTCTGCAACACAAAAAAAAGAATTTGTTGATAGCCACAAGGAGAATGTGACCAAAATAGAAGAAGGTCAACGATCTGTATTTGAAGAAAAAGAAAATCAAAGAAGAGGGCCAGGTCGTCGATAGTTGTCCATTTTTACCTCCTGTGGCTGAATGCTTCTCAAATTTGTTGTGGGGTCGCGGCCGCGGTAGCGGGGGGGGGGGGGGGGTTGGCAAAACACCAACCTGGGAATACTGGCCCCCCCGAGCAAACGCGCCCCCAAAAAAAAAAAAAAAGACA
>CAZHMQ010000017.1:0-20808 GCA_964533645.1 uncultured Coxiellaceae bacterium | reverse complement strand
TTTACCCCGTGTGGCTAATGGTTTCAAAATTTTGTGGGGGGGCCGCGCCGCCTTTCGGGGCGGGTGGGGGGATGTTCCCAAAGCTCCTCCTTGCTACTCGTCTCCCGCACTAGCATCCGCGCCACAATAAACAGCAAATCCGACAATCGATTCAAATAACGTAATATATCCGGATTAACTCCCTCACTTTCATGCAACGCCACCATGCAACGTTCCGCACGTCTGCAAATAGTACGAGCAAGATGACAACTTGCCGCTTTCAAATTCCCACCTGGCAAAATAAATTCTGTTAAAGGCGGTAAGCTTTCATTCCATTCTTTGATAAGCGAATCAAGATATAAAATTTTTTCTGCGGTAATCGCTGCACGGTACGGCGGACATAGTTCGCCCCCTGCATCAAATAAATCTTGCTGAACTTGTTTTAATGCAACAACAATCTCTTTATCAGCAGGTTCATATGCCAACACGAATCCTACGCTGCTATTTAATTCATCCAACGTGCCAAGCGTTTCAATGCGTATATGAGACTTGGAAAGACGGTCTTTAGTGCCTAAATTGGTTTTACCATCATCACCACTGCGGGTGGTGATTCGAGAGAGTCTATAGCTCATAGGGACATCCTCTTTTAAAGGCCTGGGCCTCCATATTAGCTAAAAAGAGATGTTTAATATACCGCTTTAAGAAAACCTTAATGTGGATGCTTAAAATTTGTTTAAAAGCATTCATTTTATACATATTTTATTGACATATTTTTCAATAGGTTAAATTTCTAAGTTTAAAAAATCCTTATTTGATCAAGATATAACTAAAACAAAATACTCAGAGCGACTAATTTTGTATATAATAAATACAATTAATGAACAATTTCATTAGAGGTTGTGTTTATGATGAGCCAAGCAATAAAAAAAGAAATGGAAATATTAGGCCCTGTAGGTCGAGCTATAATATTTTTACATTTTTTAGTAAGACTTATCAATGAAAAAATAGAAGATGAAGATAAACAAATTAAACTTAGACCATATGATATGCATGATGCGAGCGTAAACGGGTTGTCCTATCTTAAATATATAAGAGATGAGGTAGAAAAGAAAAGAAAAGAGGAAACAATTTCAATTATTCTCTTGTTAAGAAATAATGCCGCAACTGATAGGTCTGCACGATTTTCCAGAGAGGGCAGGCAAGTCGCAGACACCAAGGATAAGGTGCAAAAGGAAAAATGCATACCTCAAGAATTAGTACCCGAATCATCTTTTGACAATGCTACCCAAGCATTGCAGTCATTTAATGACTTGTTTAAAACAGAAGGAGGTGTAGGAGAATATATTTTTTGGTTTAAAGACAAAGGTCTTCAATATAGAGCAAATCAGGCTGAATCGCAAGCTGAAGTCTCTAGGAAAAAAGCTGCAGAAGAAGCTGCAAAAAAACTAGCGACTCCAGAAGAAAAAGATAGAATGACAGCTGAAGGAGCACGACGAGCTGTTGCGGTGCAAGCTCGTGAGCAGCAAGCATCAGAAGAAGCAGGAGAGGCAGAAGAAGCACAACCAATGCAAGAAGAAAAAAAACCACCGGCAGAAGAGGCTGTTAGAGATTTCGAAACAAAGCTAGGAGATGTGTTTGAGAGTAAGCAGGAATTGGAAAAGCATACGTTTACTTCATTAATTGAGTTGTCTCATAGGTTTCCTAATCACAAAGCTAGCGATGCAATTAATAACCTGATCATTAATATTAAAAGCGCTTACAAAGGACATAAAATCATTAAGGAAGATGTGTTTGCGCTTGAGAAAGTATTATCCGGAGCGATTTTAAAACAAGATGAAGAATTGAAACAGATTATAGAAACAGGGGCATTAAAACTAGGTGAATTAATACAAGAACGAGCACGAATAAATGCAGAGTTAGAAGCCGAACAAGCAAAGGAAAGAATAATAAGTGAAATTACTGAAAAGTTAAAATTTACTGAATTGAAAGATTTAAAAAATGACTTTGTAGCATGGGGAAAGAAAAAGTTAGATAATTTGCCAAAGAGAGGACAAAAAGCCCTTGAGCAGATCAATGCGCAGTTGGTTGGACTAATAGATAATGCAAAAAAAATAGACAGTCAACAAGTGCGAATAGAGGTTGCTGATGGACTTTCAGATGGTCTTAGTTCGGATTTAAAAAAATTTAATAATGACGACGTATTAGAGGAAGCAGATAACGAGCTTGTTGCTAAGGTATCTCAGTTAGCTCAAAAAGAAAAAAAGGAAGAAGGCCAGAAGGCAGAGCAAATAAAACGTGAATCGAAAGGAGAAAGTAAGCAGCAACCACCACACGAAGAGAAAATTACATTTAGAAATATACAAGATGCTATAAGTGAAATAGAAGCAGCTGCAAAAATAGGAGTGGCAGGGAGGCAGTATTTTATAAACGAATTAAAAGCAGCAGATGATAAGCATAGTCATAAGCAGTTACTTTGTTTTGCAGCACAGCTTGTTAAAGAATTGAATAAGACAAAAAATGATAATGATCATGCAAAATTATTTGCAGATGCTAGGTTTCGATTAGCATTATTAGAATTAGAACGAGCTTCAACAAAGAGGGACAAATCTCCTGTATTAACTAAACCTGCTCATAAGTTATATAAGAAATTCCATAGTGATTATGTGGTTGGGAAAATTAATGATAGCAATTTTCAACAACTAACTAACGTAGTAAAGGGGGCAACAAAATGTGTGAATAATCCCAGCCCTAATAATCTACAGGAGTACCAAAAGCATTTAGACACTGCATCTGATAAAACTTATATAGGCAAGACTCCCTGGAGACGAACAAAAACCGCTGCATTATGTATTGGAATTTTATTAATAACAGCGGGCATTGTGGTAGAAGCGCTTTCTATGGCGGGTGTGATTTCAGGTTGGGGAGGACCTTTTGCTATTTTCGGATTTAAAATAGGTTGGGACTTGATTTTGGGAGGTCTTGAGCTTTGTGTGACGGGTGTAGGAATGTCGCTTTTGCAAAATAACTCGCTTTTTAATAAAGCACAGGAGTTGGAAAAGGAAGTAGTTAATACAGTTTATCTTCCTAGCAAGCACAAAAACCATCTATTTTAATGTATAATGCAAGAATTATATACATAACGAGGTTGATCTATGCAGTCCCCTAGTAAACCCCATAAAAAACATATAGCGACGATCGAAGATGCGCCGGTATGTAACCTGCCGGAACTCACAGTCGATAACGCTCTAGGCTATCTAGTTGAATTGTTAAAGAAACTGAATGACAAGGCTGCGGCCCGCGGCGTTAGTGTTCTTGAAGTCAGGGCAATGGATATATTTGATCGTGCATACGATCCAAGTGGTATTGCTTATCTTCTTTATGTTGCCAATGAGATTGAAAAGAAAAAGCAAGAAATAGAAAATAAAACAAGGGTAAAGCTACGATTTAAACAAGAGTATAATAATGAAAAATACCAAGCCATGCTTCATTTTTTTCCAAATTTTCCAGAGAATTTTCAGCTTGCGCTCGATTTGAATAAGGATAAAAAAGAAGAAGACATACTCAAAGCTGCAATGGATGCTCGCAACATAGCAAGATCAAAAGAAGCAGTAAAAATAGCAGCAAAAGCTAGCGATGCCGCAGCGAGTTGCGCAGAACAAGCGACTCAAATGTCTGAACATGTTGCCATCATAGAACAAGCAAGGGGTTTAAGCGCTTTTATGAAAAAATTACAAGCAGAATCAGATAAGGAATTAAAAGATTTTCGAGATAAGAGTGAAGCGAAGAGAGCTGCTGACGAATTAGCAGAAGCGCAAAAAAAAGCAAGACAAGCAGAAGAAAAAGCTGCAATAGAAAAACGCATAGCGGATCAGCGTCGCGAGGATGAAGCAAATGAAAAAAATAGCATGGCCGAACGGAAAACTCAGCGTCGTCCAACCTTACCAGATCCTGTAGAAGAAAAAAAATATCCTGTAACTGAAATAAAAGAAGTAAAACATGGCTTGCTTGAAAAAGCTCAAGCTAAACTTGAACATATCAACGCTGAAGCAAAAAACTATCCAGACTTCCAATTTCATTTTGAAAAAAAAGCCGCTATTACCGAAGAAGTCATAAACTATCTGAAAGAAAAAACAAGGGGTGTAAAACCAGAAGTATTAGATGAAAAGTATGATAAAGAAATCATTTTAACTTTTTTAGCCAAGAAAAAATTTGCAGATGTGAATTTTAAAAAACGTTGTTTGAATACACTAAAGCATTATCATCAACGAATCCTTGAAGAAAAATATTGTATGGATGTGAAAAGAGCAGAAAAAAATGAAGCCATGCTTTTTTTACTAGAAGATATGATCATCATAGAGCAAGAAGCCTCCTTTAAAAGGGCCTTAGCTTATTTACTAGAACAAACCGCTCAACTTACGGATGATAACGTATTAAAAACTCCACTTATCACATTGCATAAGGAACTTGCTAAGATAGAAAATAAAATCCAGCCAAAAGATTTACCTACGATCATGAATGTTATGAAAACTATTCCTATTCCAACTCCAGACCATCAAGTCACGATAAATGATTTAAGAAAATATCAACATGCTTTGATACAAGCGGAAAATACCTCTTTAGGCAACAGACCTTGGAATAAGACAAGAATAGGAATGCTGTGCTTTGGAATATTGGGTGCTGTATCTGGGCTTGCCTTGGTTGGATTTTCTGTCGCAACCTTGGTTCTTTCGCATGGTCTAGTAACACCTATAGTATGGGGCGGTATAAAAATCGGTTTAGGCTTGCTCATTACAGGCAGTGCCATGGTGTATAGCTCTACGACATGGAAAAGAAATTCGCTCTTTTCTAGCGCATATGAAGTGAGTTACAAGGCCTCTAAATTTTCTTATCAAAATTCATTAGAGGTTAAAGACCGCCACTATAATGCGAAGCATTTAGTGGCGTAGATTTTGCATGGAGTTCACTCTCCATGCAAAATTTTTTCACGCCGAAGGCGACCTTTTTGACTATTGTTACAACTCGTGGACGAATTGTTGAACCATCATCATTAAGCAGCGTCCGGATAAATTTTGATTTTTTTTATATTTACCTTTAATTGCTTGCGTTTTTTTTCTGCTTGCCATAAATCATACATGCTTTGCATATTAATCCACATTTCACTGCTTGTATTTAAAGCGAGGGATAGTCGCACAGCCATTTCTGGGCTAATACCTGATTTTTGATTAAGAATCTTGGATAAAGTGACTCTTCCAATTCGTAATGCTTTTGCGGCATGGGTCACCGATAGCCCTGCTTCGTCGATTAACATGCGTTTTACAATGAGTCCTGGATGAGGTGGATTGTGCATTAACATAAATGTTACCCTTAATGATAATCAATATAATCAACTAAAATGGCATCTAGTCCTTCGAATTGAAAAATCAATCGCCAATTTCCGCATGTTTCGGTTGGATTCCCGCTTTATTTCCAGATTCATAAAATTTCTTTAATCCCTTATGGCGCCAATCTTTGATCATGCAGAGAAACTTCCCATTTTCAAATATTGTATATCGTATATATACAGATATCAATATATACTCCTACAGAATAGGTCATTCATATTATCAAAACGTTAACTTTTACAAACCTAAAATATATCATTATCAGTAAAATCATGAAGTTATGGAAAATTTATTAAATTTTTAAAAAATAGTGCTTAAAAAATCATATACTTTTTGGTGTATTCTGTTTATAATGTACTAAATATGAACAATTTTAGAGGTATTGTATGCGATCAGCCGCAGGATTAAGTACAGCAGAGCTCAAAGAGCTCAAAACGTCAACAAACCAAGCTATAGAATTTTTAAAATTTTTAGTAGACGCAATGAATAATGTGACTGAAAAAGGCGAGGCTAAAGTTGAGCTCATTGAGAGTGATAGCCATGACTTGGACGCAGGTGGACTTTCGTATCTTCATTATCTTAAAACCAAAGTTGAAGAGATGAGGCGTGGAAATGCAAAACAACAGGCTTTAATAAATGGATTCGTTGAGGGCGCTCGTATTGATAATACGAAGACTCAGGTGCGTGAAAAACACTGCATACCTGCTGAGTTAGTGCCGGGTAAGATGCGTGAGGCATTAAAGGGTTTTAATAAATTATTCTATACAGGGAAGGGTGGAATTGCTGCAGACATATTCACTTTCCGAGATAGTGAACTGCGGAGCAGATGTGAAAGATGCTATGAGAGGGCAGATCTGAAAAGAAAACAAGTAACATCCGGAGGTCAGCAAGTAGTAGCACCACAGGAAGAAAAAACACCTGCTCCTACAGAAGAATCCGGTGTGGGCGCAGAAGAAAGTACGAGATCGGCAAAAACAGAAGCAGATGGGCAAGCTTTCATAGAGAAAGGTGAGAGAGAGAGTAAAGCCAGAGAGAAGAAAAAAGCAGAAGAGGAGGCAGATGCATTATTAAAAACCGAAAGAAGGGATGCAACTGACGCTATTAATGCTGCATACGCTGCTCTTTTAGGGGTGCTAATGAATCCTTCGCTTTCCAATCAACAAATAAGCATTACGTTAGAGTTGTCTCCGATTACAGATAGCGAGGATCTAAATGAAATATCTAGGTTACGTCTAGATGCGGTGGCTCTGTTGAGCTCAATGGCAGACTTTATGAGTTATTATTGGGGTGTCTATATTCATTATAAAGAAGATTGGCTCGCATTGACTGCTAAACCCACATTGCTTGCTAAATATAGGACTTACCTCGAATGCAGAAGTAAACCTTCAAAGATCATTACTGACAAAGACCGGAAGTTGCATGATATGATCATGGAGATAGGAAAAATGGTTAAAATGGTTGGTATAGACGCTAATACTGCTGTACAAAAGGAAACTAAAGCTGAAGTATTACCACCCAAGGAGACAGCACCAGTACCAGCACCACCACCACCCGAGGAGACAGAATCAGTACCACCATCCGATCAAACATCTTTTCGACAAGCGGAATTATTGGGGACATTAAAGAGCTTAAGGGATATTGCAACGCGTACTGCAGCTCTTCCGTCTTACAAAGATGTTACTTCTGAATGGCCCACATCCGACGAGGAGACAGAATTACCACCACCACCCGATCAAAAATCTTTTCTAAGAGCGAAATTATTGGAGACATTAAGGAGCTTAGAGAGTGCTGCAGCTCTTGCTCCGTCTTACGAAGAAGTTATTTCTGAATGGCTCAGGACTTTGGATTATCGTACTAGGAATGATGACGAAGTAGGACTTATAAACACATTAGCAACAAAGATGCTGAAGATTCTCCAAGAGCAAAAAAAAGAAGCATCCAATCCTCAGGATAGGAGGGTTTATCAAGATTTTTTTGAGTTTATTAGTGGTATGTCTGGGTCTAGAGAGTATAAAGGACTTTTCTATGCCTTAAAGCTTGCTGCCTTTACAACGGTAACAAATACAGCGGTAACAAAGGCTCTTGGAGGAGAGGCCTACTTTAGCCCTGAACAAGAGTTTAAGCGAGCGCTGGAAGCGTTAAAGTACGAGCTAGAAAAAGAAGAACCTCAGCCTGCGCCAGAGGTTCCTATGTTCGATGAAACGAACTACTTAATAAAAGACTCTGCACAAGGGATGTACGATGCATTCAAAGATCTTGATTTGAGCAAAGTGGATGCTGCTTCTTTACCGAAAATAACGAACTTAGTACATGCTACGACAGCTTGTGTATCTGAGCAGTCATTAACATCAAGCACCGCTGGGAAATACACTCTGGCTTATGAGGCTGCTAAAACTACTCCCATAGATCAAATTCCTTTGGGGAAAACAAAACTAGGTCTCCGTGCGCTAGGATTTGGATTAGTGGCATTAGGTGCTGTAGTATTGCTAGGTTCTTTGGTTGGCTTGGTTTATAGTGCTGGTATATCTGCTCCTATTTCGCTCGCTGGTATAAAAATCGGCATAGACTTGTTGCAAATAGGTTTATCAATGGGTGTATTAGTGGGTGCAGGCGCTATGTTTGGAGGAATGACTCTCGTGGAGGAGAATACTCCGCCAGTCGTAAAAAGGACCAGTGAAATAGCAGGAAGCGCTACCCTCTATAAAAAAGCAACCACTCTTTTTAATAGTATTTCCCAATCATCAGGGGACAACCCATCTGGTGATGACAAAAAAGAGGGTAAAACAGTTCATGGAGACAGAAGAAAACGAGGCGGTGGCGGCAGTGATTGTAAGTAGTACCTGAGGGGCCAGGGGTTAAAGCGGTAATTTATTAAAAATATTGTTACAATAAGCTATGGTGTTAACACATGGCTTATTTTCTTATGCTTCGACAACTTCTCATACAAGATCTGCCAGAATTGATCAAGGTCGAGTCAGCTTGTCAAGTCACTCCATGGCCTGAGGAAGTGTTTAAAAAATGTCTGGAAGCGGGTGGTACTGGCTGGATGATAGAGTCAGAAGGCCATATGATAGGATTTATTCTGATTTTATTTCAGGTAGATGAGGTTCATATCCTTAATTTTGGTGTAGATCCCAGGTATCAGCGCCGCGGCTTTGGTAGGCAATTATTAACCCATGCGTTACGTAATATTGGAAAGCAGGGTGCAAAATTCGTCTATTTAGAAGTACGCAGATCCAATCACAGTGCTATTGCGCTTTATGAAAAAGTCGGTTTTAACAAAGTAGGTGAGCGAAAAGACTATTATGCATCCTTAGATCAGCGCGAAGATGCATTGGTATTTGCTAAGCATGTCATGGCGGAGTAAACCTTCTTACCAAATTCTTTCAATGTCATACAAATCAAAATGACTATCGTTGCTGATGATTGGAGTTTCTTCGACAATGGCTTGAGAAATAATCAGTCGATCAAATGGATCTCTATGATGAAAAGGTAAATTTACTACTTCATTAATATGCCTAAAATTAATATCTAATTGAGAGATGCTATTTTGATGAAGTTGCGAAGGAATAAATTTGTTAAATGATTGGGTTAATTCCAGCTTGCCTAAGCTTAACTTGATGCCCATTTCCCAGATGCTCGCCATACTTAGTAATATTTCATTATCTTTATCAGTAAAAATTTTTTTAGCTTTTTTGCTCAAATTGGGTAAATCACCGACTAACCAAAGAAAAGCATGAGTGTCTAACAGCACTTTCATCCAGTATAATCCTTAAAATCATCGAGTGGTGCATTGAAATCATCAGAAAGCTTGATCATTCCTTTTGCCAATCCTACATCTCGTTTATGTGTGACAGGGTTAAGAGCTGTTATTTTGGCAATGGGCTTATTATCTTTGGCAATGATGATTTCTTCTCCCATCATAGCGCGTTGAATGAGCTCAGATAAATGTGCTTTAACCATATGAATATTATATTGAGACATAATGACCTCATCATGAATGCTCTTATATGGTCATTTTAGATGACCAACTACGAAATGTCAAGGCAAAACGTATTTGCTAAGCATGTCATGGCAGAGTAGAATACCTCTCCTTTTGTTAGCCAGTATTCGATTTCTTATGTCAGAACAAACAAAACAACAGTCTAAACGTCGTACTTTCGCGATTATTTCACATCCCGATGCCGGTAAAACCACGCTCACTGAAAAGTTATTGCTTTTTGGGGGTGCGATTCAGCTAGCAGGAACGGTCAAAGGCCGAAAAGCAGCTCGTCATGCCACATCCGATTGGATGGAATTAGAAAAACAACGTGGCATCTCGGTGACGACTTCTGTCATGCAGTTTCCTTACAAAAATCATATTATGAATTTGCTGGATACCCCGGGACACGCGGACTTTTCTGAAGATACGTATCGTACGCTTACGGCAGTGGATTCAGCGTTAATGGTTATTGATGCTGCAAAAGGTGTAGAAGAACGTACTATTAAGTTACTGGAAGTTTGTCGATTGCGGCATACGCCTATTATCAGTTTTATTAATAAATTAGATCGTGATAGTCGTGATGCGATTGAATTATTAGACGAAATCGAAAACATTTTAAAAATTCGTTGTGCACCTATTACCTGGCCTATCGGTATGGGACGCGATTTTAAAGGCGTTTATCATTTGTATGAAGATGCGGTTTATTTATATGAACCTGGGAAAAACGCAGTCCAACAAGCAGGAAAAAAAATCCAAGGCTTGCATAATCCTGAACTGGATGCACTATTGGGCGAACAATCTGAAGCATTGCGTGCTCATATTGCATTAGTAAAAGGTGCGAGTCACGTTTTTGATAAAGACGAATTTTTACAAGGTACGTTAACACCGGTATTTTTTGGTTCTGCGATTAACAATTTCGGTGTCCGTGAATTATTAGATGCTTTTGCTGAATATGCACCTGCGCCTCAGTCCAGAGAAAGCCTTACACGTGAAGTACTTCCTTCCGAAGAAAAATTTTCTGGCTTTGTTTTTAAAATCCAAGCCAATATGGATCCTGCGCACCGAGATAGAATTGCTTTTTTACGCGTATGTTCAGGTAAGTACACACAAGGCATGAAAATGTATCAAGTCGGTTTAGAGCGTGAAGTAAAGATTGGTCATGCTCTCACTTTTATGGCATCGGACCGTGAGCAAGTGAATGAAGCGTGGCCAGGCGATATTATTGGTTTATATAATCATGGTACTATACAAATAGGTGATACTTTTTCTGAAGGCGAAGTTTTAAAATTCACTGGTATTCCTTATTTTGCACCTGAATTATTCCGTTTAGTACGCCTAAAAGATCCGCTTAAATTAAAAGCATTACAAAAAGGCTTAAAACAATTATGTGAAGAAGGCGCCACCCAATTATTTAAACCGCTTAATAGTAATAATTTAATTTTAGGCGCTGTTGGTATGCTAC
Source organism: uncultured Coxiellaceae bacterium (assembly GCA_964533645.1). GTDB lineage: Bacteria > Pseudomonadota > Gammaproteobacteria > DSM-16500 > DSM-16500 > JABDBK01. The sequence continues at coordinate 10,004 of CAZHMQ010000017.1, read as the reverse complement.
AATTTGACGTAGTCGCATATCGTTTAAAACATGAATACAATGTGGATTGTGTTTATGAAAATATTTCAGTTGTCACTGCACGATGGATTTATTGTGATGATGCTAAAAAACTCGAAGAATTTAAAAATAAAGCATTTGATAATTTGGCACTTGATGGGAGCGATCGTTTAACTTATCTTGCTCCTACTCGTGTTAATCTTAACTTAACCATGGAACGATGGCCTGGGATTGAGTTTAGAACTACTCGAGAGCATTAATAACAACATGTATCTATCGATACTATAATTTTTTCTCACCAACTTCCCTCCTTTAATCGTCATCCTGCGCATGTTTTTAGCGCGGGATGACGAGAGCTTGGTATGCGCGGGAATGACACACACGATCGGTGTCAATCGATTAATGAGTTATTATAAGGAGACATATGCCTAACGGAGATATAGCGCTTGCAAGAGAACTTGCCGTTGAAGAAAGCAAACATGAACTCAGACTTAAAAAAGGCATAGGAATTTTAGATGCTAGCTTATTGGCTATTGGTTTTACTACCACCAATTTACAACATCTTATCACCCCGGTTGCCGAAGGTGGCATAGGTATATCGCTTGCAAGTGGAGGAGCCATTGCGGCAAGCTTAGTGGCAGTGAGTCTTTCAACTCTCGTGATTGCGGGGGTGTTGATCTATTATGTTATTCAGCTTGTTAATCAAGGTGCTGAAGAAGTTCATGAGCTCGTCGAAAAACAAAAAGCACTAGAAGAAAAGCAAATGATATTTTTTTCGCGACTTATCTATTTGCGCCATTTGATCGAGCATAAACGCCATATGCAACTCAATGATCTCTTAAAAAGACGCTTAGATTTGGATCAAGAAGCGGCAAATGCATTGGCTTCCACAGTGGATGCCATATATCGTGAAGAAAAAGCTTTTTTCCAGGTTATTTGTCAAAGAAATGTGAATGAAGAATCTGAAGAAAAAGCTATTCAATCTCATTTTAATGCAAACAAAGAAAACTATTTACCTCGCATTCGTCAAAGTTTAAGCCATATTTATGCATCTCGTCCTCCCGCCCCTAAAAGTTGGAGACCAGAGTTTGTGGGACTTTTGACGGGCTTTGTAAGTTTTCTGGGTATGAGCTCGGGATTTATCGGCACTTACTATAGTGTGGTGTCTTTAGCGATAGGCATGGCGTCCGTGAGTTTGGCGATTCCTGTGCTTGGTTGGGCTGTATTGGCTGCATCTCTGGTATTTGGACTGGCAATCGGTCTTGTCGTTAGACATTATACTGATAAAAGCATCAAGCGTGACGAAGCGATGGAAATAGTGCGAGCACAGGAAATAACCTTGAATGAAAATTTAGTGAAAGCACATGAACTTGAAATGAGGTTATTGACAGATAATGTAGCTTATATAGAACATAAACCCCCAGCCAGGGCAAAAAAAGCATCACTTCCAAGGTCGCGCTCTTGGTCGGGAACATTATATTATCGAGGTAAAAGCCTTGAGAGTGTCCCTGTATCTCCCGTCCAAGCTGAATCTAAAACATTAACATTACGCTAACACTTGCATACTGTTACCATTCGTTTACTATGCATGGTTTGTGTATGTGTGGAATGTGTCATGATTGAAGTAACATCTATCCATCTTCGTATGAAAGATTTAAACCAACGTCTGGATGATATTCGGAGGTATCTTTGACGTCGATCATAAACGTGATCGATTAGTTGAGGTGCAGCGCGAGTTAGAAGATCCTGCCATTTGGAACAATCCTGAAAAAGCTCAAAATTTAGGCAAAGAACGCGCTCAATTAGAAATTGTCGTACTCAATATAGCATCGATAGAAAGCAGCTTGAAAGATTCCGTAGAGTTATTTGATTTAGCCGTAGAAGAAAATGACGTTGCAACGGTAGATGCAGTCATACAAGAGTTGGATAAAACCACCAAAAAAGTGGAACAACTCGAATTTCAGCGCATGTTTTCTGGTGAAATGGATGCGAACTCTGCCTATATGGATATACAATCAGGGTCAGGTGGTACCGAGGCGCAAGACTGGGCAAATATGTTATTGCGTATGTATTTGCGTTGGGGTGAACGGCATGGGTTTCAGGCGGAGTTGATTGAAAATTCCACAGGCGAAGTCGCTGGGATAAAAAGTGCAACCATACATTTCACAGGTCCTTACGCTTATGGTTGGCTACGTACGGAAACTGGCGTGCATAGACTTGTTCGTAAATCACCGTTTGACTCCGGTAATCGTAGACATACCTCTTTTGCATCGGTATTCGTCTCTCCGGAAATCGATGATAATATTGACATCGATATTAATCCGGCTGATATTAGAGTGGATACATATAGAGCATCAGGCGCGGGCGGTCAGCACGTTAACCGAACCGATTCTGCGGTTCGTATGACACACATTCCTACGAATATCGTAGTACAATGTCAAAACGATAGATCGCAACATAAAAATCGTGCGTCAGCGATGAAGCAATTACGTGCTAAACTATACGAGCTTGAGTTACAAAAAAGACGCTCAAAGCAACAAGAACTCGAAGAAAGCAAAATGGAAATCAGTTGGGGCAGTCAAATTCGTTCTTATGTATTAGATATGTCGCGGGTTAAAGATTTGCGCACCAATGTTGAACACACTCAACCTCAAGATGTGTTGGATGGGGATTTAGACAAATTTATTGAAGCCAGTTTATTAAGTGGATTGTAATTATGACAACTGAACAAGACGTAACAACACTCGATACCCATGAACTCATTGCACAGCGACGTGCGAAATTATCAACGTTACGTGAGTCCGGTAATGCTTACCCTAACGATTTTCGGCGTGATGTTTTTGTAAATAAGTTACATGCAAGTTATGCCGATAAAACCGAAGCAGAATTTGAAGCAGAGCCTGTTCATGTGAGTATTGCAGGTCGTATTATGACACGTCGTTTGATGGGTAAAGCGAGCTTTGTACATCTTAAAGATATGTCGGGTCGAATTCAATTATATGTCAAACAAGATATCGTGACACCCGAAGTTTATGAAGATTTTTTACAATGGGATTTGGGTGATATCATAGGCGTCAAAGGCACGTTGATGAAAACCAAAACCGGTGAATTATCCGTTCGCGTCACAGAAATACGATTGCTCACGAAATCATTGCGTCCACTTCCCGACAAATATCATGGTCTGACAGATCAAGAAGCTTGTTATCGTCAACGTTATTTAGATTTATTGGTGAATGATGCGACACGTCAAACGTTTCAAATGCGTACTAAAATCATCGAAAAAATTCGTAACTTTTTAAAAGAACGCGATTTTCTTGAAGTCGAAACGCCCATGATGCAAGTCATGGCAGGCGGTGCTGTTGCAAGACCTTTTGTCACGCATCACAATGCGCTTGATATGGCGTTATTTTTGCGAATTGCACCTGAGTTATATTTGAAACGTCTTGTAGTAGGCGGTTTTGAGAGAGTTTTTGAAATCAATCGTAATTTTCGAAATGAGGGTTTATCCACTCGACATAACCCTGAATTTACGATGTTGGAATTTTATCAAGCTTATGCGGATTATCGTGACTTAATGGATTTAACTGAAACACTGATTCGAGAATTAGCCACTGAAGTGTTAGGGACCACCACCATTTCATATCAGGATGTAACATTTGATGTAAGTCAGAGTTTTGCGCGTTTAACCATGGTTGACGCAATTTTACAATATAACCCAAAGCTTACAAAAGCGGATTTAGACACCTTAAGCGCCGCGACAAAAACGGCGAAAAAACTCGATATTCCAGTACAAGAAAATTATGGCCTAGGTAAAATCCAACTCGAAATTTTTGAGAAAACAGTAGAGCATCAACTCATTCAACCTACGTTTATTACCGAATATCCAGCTGAAGTCTCTCCCCTCGCGCGGCGTAACGATGAAAATCCTTTTATCACCGATCGATTCGAAATGTTTATCGCGGGACGTGAAATTGCGAATGGGTTTTCGGAGTTGAATGATGCCGATGATCAAGCGGAACGCTTTCGTAAACAAGTCGCAAATAAAGAAGCGGGTGATGTTGAAGCCATGCCTTATGATGAAGATTATATTACTGCGCTTGAATACGGATTACCGCCGACGGCGGGTGAAGGCATTGGTATCGATAGATTAGTGATGTTATTTACGAACTCAGCTTCGATTCGTGATGTCATTTTGTTTCCGCATATGCGGCCTGAGCGTTCGATTTAACTTTTTTATATTTAGGCCATATAAAAGCCCCGCACCTTACTTTAGGTCCTAATGATATTCTGCACACAGAAAAGAATCACTATATTTTACAAGAGGATAGTGATTTCTTGCTGTGTTAAAAATGACAAAAATCACGTTTTATGACATTTTTTGGTTATAATCTAAGGTATACGGTTAGCTCCTGAAGAAAAATGATAGGTTAGGAGGGCTTATGGCAGTCAATAGATCAACAACCCCCAATTATATAGCTGACTGGTGGAAAGAAATAGCAGGCATGAGTTTAGAAGTAGAACAGACACTTCAGAAGGAGCTTAAAGACGGAGAAAGCAAGAATTCTGAAGATTTTCAAGAGTTTCAAAAAGCAAAACAAATATATGGTAACATGGCTGAACATGGGCAAAAGTTTTTTGATGCAGATCACGGAAATGCAAAAAGATGCCGACCCCTTGGTGATGCAATAGAGAATGAGGGTAAAAAATTTAATATTGATGCTAAAGGTCTTCCTGGTTCTGCTGGTGGGCAACTACAAATAATAGGGCCTTTAACATATGCATTAGCAAAAAAATATTTAGCATTACAAAATAAATTTGTTACAGATGCAAAAGAAGAAAAAATAATAGCGCCTCCCGGTATTGGTTCTATTAGTTTGGGATTAGTGAAAAGTAAAGCTTTAAAAAAAGCAGAAGATCGAAGTAAGATGCTCAAAGCCGCAGTTGCACAATACGAAGATAAGTTAAAGCTTGCGGAAGCACAGAAAAATGCTCGACCAGTTGAGGCTGCTTCCGTTCCATCAAACCTTCCTCCTGCACCATCTTCTAGTGCTCATGCTCCTGGGCTTAAGACCTCATCGCTGCTGGGGAGATTGAAATACATGGTTACATCCGAGCCTAAAGAAGTACCTGAAGATGGATATTTAACAGCATTACAAGAAGAATTAGCTCTGCTTGAAAAAACAAAAGGAGCTATCGATTTAAAGAGAGTCCCAGACGCAACAGCTTGTAATGAGGTATTATTGAAGCTTAAAATTGAAATTGATGAGAAAATATCACTGAGAACAGACTTCTTGAAAAAAAATTCACCTGTAAAAGGAGTGGATGAGTATCAATACAAGGAAATTGCTGGCTTGGAACGAAAAAGGGTAAGGCAAGAGGAAGTATATAAGGACCTCGAACGTCTCGCATTAAAAAAAGAGCTTTACACGTCTCTCAAAAACATCATTAAAGATCACAAAGCATGGAGTCATCTAGTCGAGTATAAAAAATTTGGTGGAGGAAGATCAATTATTGATGCTAAGGGTGGCACTGACAAAGTACCGACTGGTATAGAAAGTATGATGCAATGCCTTAGTGTGGGTGCTGAAGCATTCCAGAAAAAAGAATCTTCGAAATTCGAGCGTTTTAAAAGACCATTTTATACTCCTATAGATATTAAAGACATCGATAAACGACAAAATCTAGACGATAAGGCTATAGTTGCTGATATTCAACAATTAAGAGAAATTGCAAAAGAGCGATTAGTACAAAAAAACGCTAAATATGATAACGAACCGGTGAACAAATTTTATTATACAGTAATGCATATTACAGACGACGATCTCGCCAATCCTGCCAGATTAATGAAGCTTATTACTGAAATTAATGATCATCATGCTAATTTACGAGTCTCCCCTGCAGCATCTGCGGGTAACAAATCACCGCGGTTGATATGATGGACCGGTGGCAGAGACCATTCCATTAGAACGCTCGATTGTTTTAGCTAAGCTTGATAACCCCCCCTCCTGGTTTTTTTCTGAGGTTTGTTTCGCACTGAGAAGTCATGCAGCTAGCTGAATGGTGGTGTACGCTTTGTTTCCTTATCTGATTCTATAGAAAGATCAGGTAATGGCGATTTCCGCGAGGCGCTCTTTTCTTCTAATTTTTGTTCTAATGTGTTTTTAACGTTAGATCGAGGTGGCGGAAAGTAATCATGTGGATTCGTCATACGAGGTATCGAATCAATACTGAGGTTATTCCCCTGAGGAGGTGGTTTTTCTAAGGTTTTTGGGTGGATTAATTCGTGGACTTTACGTATAAGAAACTTTATACCTTTATCAATTTTTTTTGTTAATATAAGCACAGCAGCTCCCATAGAGACTGTACCAATTCCAAGAGATATGGCTGTGGTGGTGCTGGCGCTTAATGCATAGCTTGAAAATCCAGCGCCAATGGCACCAAATATGGCCGCTGCAGAGCCACCTGCTACAATGACAGGCCACGCAAAAACTACTGCTGTCACAAGAAGCGCGACTCCTAAAGTAATTAGTAGAGCTTTGCCTTTATTATTTTGTACCCGGTCTCTTGCTTTTATATACCATGGACGAGATTGATAAATGAGATCATTTACAACGGCTATAACATTATCAATGCTGGGTCTGTCACTAGGATTTTTATTTTCCATATTCTTTGCAAGATCTTCAATACCCTGTCTAATTTTCTCGGGGATAGTAAAAAAACGAAAACGTTTTAATAGAGATCCTAAGGAGTAAATGTCTTGGTTTGGATCAGCAGGTATGGATTGACATAATTCGGGAGCCATATATTCTGGACGGCCTCCTCCCTGAGTTAGCTCAGGTTTTGACTCGTCCCCATTTAATTTACGAGCAAGTCCAAAATCACAAAAAAAAATTTCGTCATTCTCGTCCATGCATAAATTTTCTAATTTAATGTCTCCATGGACTATACCAAATTGTTCATGTAACTTTTTAGTTGCTTGAAGAACTTTAAGATAAAGCATTAGAAAACTTTTTATGTTAGATACGTGACGCCGTTGAAAAGAAAGATCGCTTGTGCATAACTGAAATAAATTAGGAGGAAGTTTTTTCATGCATAAATAAGCTGTATAAGGACGATCTACTTTTTGGCCGCCAAGTTTAGTCAAATCAACCTTCTTTTCATGAATAGAGACGCTTCCTATTCCGTGTACGATTTTGTTTAACTCAGCTTCATGCTCAACTTCACTCTTCTTTTTGTTTATGGATGCATCCAAGCGTTTAAGGAGGTCATCAGGAGTTTCATTTTTTTCCACCCTTAACTCGCCACGCAATTGAATTTGCTTTACTACAATCTCTGATCCATTCATTACGTGTGTAAATGTCGAAACACTTCCATAACCTCCTTTGCCAATGAAAGAACTTTTTGTGAATATATCGTCGCCAAAACTACAAAAGGACGCCCTACGGTCTTTGCCTGTGTGAGGGGTATATTTAAATTCACTGCTACTCATGCTTTTGTTCCTTTTTAATTAGAAACAAAAATGAAAGATCACATAATAATAGTATAGCAAATAAGCCAGAAACTCTTATTAATAGACATGAAAATTATAGCCCATAATTGATGAAATAAATCAATTTTTGCATTTTTTAATTAAGCTAAACGAGGTATATTCCTCCCAGAATAGCCTCTTGCTTAGCTCCTGTTACCTTCATCACATTTCCCGGCTTTTTATCCAAAGTCTGCTTCGCAAGCCATGCAAACGCCATCGCTTCCATCCAATCAGGATGTACACCATAAGCTTCTGTGGATAACACATGAAGCGGTTCAAGTAGTGCCGCTAAACGTTGCATGACATATTGATTGTGCACGCCACCGCCGCAAATTAACACTTCCCCATCATGCATTACATTTTTAATGGCATTTGATATCGTGATAGCAGTGAGTTCTGCAAGAGTCGCTTGCACATCACCATTTTTTTGTGAGCATAAATGTTTATTTAGCCAAGCCAAGTTGAAATATTCAGGTCCTGTGCTTTTAGGAGGTATCATTTTGAAATAAGCATCACTCAGTAATTTTTCAAGTAAGTCGAGGGAAACTGTCCCCTGCTTAGCCCACTCTCCATTTTTATCATGCGTTTTTTGTAAATGTTGTTGTATCCAAGCATCCATTAAATTATTACCCGGACCTGTGTCAAAACCTAAAATAGATTTTTGTGAATCACAAGGTAAGAAAGTGATATTTGCAACTCCGCCTATATTCACAATAGCTCTATCATGTTTTGTGCTACTTAAGATAGTCTGATGAAACGCGGGAACTAAAGGCGCGCCTTGTCCGCCATATGCCATATCACGACGTCTGAAATCTGCAACGGTTGTAATACCCGTTTTTGCCGCAATCATATTCGGATCGCCAATTTGTAAAGTAAATCTTAACTGGGGACGGTGTCGAATAGTTTGTCCATGGCTTCCAATCGCGCGTATATCGCTTGCGGCTATACCAGATTTTGCTAATAAAGCAATTGCAGCATCAGCAAACGCTTTTCCTAATAGATGATCAAGCTCACCCAACCGATTGATTTCATCATGCCCTGGATGATTTAAGGCTAAAATGCGTTCTCTAAGCTCAGGATTAAATTCAGTGAAGTGATGTGCCACTAATTTTGGTTGTGTAGAATGAAAATCAACCAATGCCGCATCAATCCCATCCGCGCTGGTGCCAGACATTAAACCTATATAAAGATCACGCATTTTATGTTTCCTAGGATGCTAAATGTATCCATGATATGCCATAATTCTTATTTTTTGGAGAATTTTGCGTGGCATCAATTGAAGAATCCTTAGAAATCATACGGGTAGGAACGGAAGAAATACTATTAGAAGACGATTTGGTTGAGCGATTGAAAGCAGGGAAGCCTTTGCGCGTCAAAGCTGGATTTGATCCCACAGCGCCCGATTTGCATTTGGGACATACGGTTTTGTTGAATAAAATGCGTCAATTACAAGATCTAGGTCATGAAATTTTATTTTTAATAGGTGATTTTACCGGCATGATAGGCGATCCTTCTGGGAAAAATGAAACGCGTCCGCCTTTGACGCGTGATCAAGTCAATCAAAATGCAGAAACCTATCGCAAGCAAGTTTTCAAAGTGTTAGATCCTAATAAAACGCAAGTGCTTTTTAATTCAGAATGGATGGATAAGTTAACCGCTGTTGATTTGATTAAACTTGCCTCCACACATACCGTGGCAAGAATGCTTGAGCGTGATGACTTCCATAAACGTTATCATGGAAACCAAGCTATTGCGATTCATGAGTTTTTATATCCTTTAATCCAAGGTTACGATTCTGTCGCCATGCGTGCTGACATCGAATTAGGTGGAACGGATCAGAAGTTTAATCTCTTGATGGGGCGGGAATTACAGAAGCATTTCGGCCAAAAACCGCAAGTTGTTATCACTATGCCACTTTTACCTGGACTAGATGGAGTTAAGAAAATGTCTAAGTCACTGGGAAATTATATAGGTATAGACGAAAATCCACAGGAAATATTCGGTAAAATCATGTCGTTATCGGATGAGACCATGTGGCTGTACTTGAACTTGGTCAGTTTTAGATCTATACTGGAGATACAGCAGTACAGAAATGAAGTTTCCCAGGGAAAGAATCCGCGAGATATCAAGTTTCTCCTAGCCGAAGAAATAGTCGAGCGATGTCACAATAGAGATGCTGCAATACTTGCTCGTGAAAACTTTATCGCTCAATTTCAAAAAGGCGGGATCCCAGAAGATATCATTGAAGTTCAGGTTCAAGCAGGGGCGATTGCTAACATCATTAAGACCGCTGGTCTCACCCAAAGCACCTCAGAGGCATTGCGCATGATAGATCAGGGTGCTGTAAAGATAGACGGTGAGCGAGTGAATGAGCGTAATCTTGTGTTAGAAAAAGGCAAAACAGTCGTTTTACAGGTAGGAAAAAGGCGTTTTGCGAAAATTGAGATAACTTAATAAAAAATTTGATTTAAGTTGTTGA